>JANXXI010000018.1 GCA_025350695.1 Acidobacteriota bacterium | reverse complement strand
CATAAGGTCGATGTTGAAGCATACCCAAGCCAGACACGCAATCTCGGAGCATATTGGAGTATTTAGAGATCATCTAATTTTGGAACGCCCCAAGCGCGGGAAGCGCGAAAGGCAAATAGTAGATTTGACCTCAGGCGATGGGGATCAACTGGCGATACCTGACATTGTTGATGTTTTTTCTAATAGGGTTCTTAAGTCAGCCGATGGAAAGCTGACGGCTATTTTCCCATGGCGCTTTTGGGAGCGCGACAACGAAAGCACGCCCGTAAAGATCGACCCTGAGGTAATGTCAGGACGCTTAGTTATAACTGGGACAAGGATTCCAGTTAGGATGATTGCCGATCGAATAAGGCGAGGACAAACCGCAACATACATTGCGGATGACTATCGGATTCCAGTAGCATATATAGAAAAGGCGCTGAAGCACCTTGATAAGAAAGCGGCGTGAACAGTGCGTCGTCTTTCTTGACGATTGCTTCGATTCGGATTCATCATTCGCCAGCCTATGTTCCGCTGGATTCTTAGTGGAGCGCTTCTGTAAGCATTTCCCAGGTGAAAGAGAGATGAGTCGCCTTTCTAACATCAAAGACCCGAAAGTCATACAGCTATGCGATAAGCACGGATTCCTGCTGGTTACTACCGACCGAGAAATGAGGACAACGTTCATCGAGGTACTCAAGACGACTGAAATTGGAGTTTTAGCAACAGCTAATAATAACCATGGAGATGACGTTTGGGTTGAAAGAATAATCGGACAAAAGGTCAAGATACTGAGGCACTTCAAGAAAGAACAGCGGCCATATTTCAGCGTCATCCAGAGCAGCGGCCATATCAAAGTTGAAACCTTGCTTCCTGCTATGACTACCAGAAGAACTCGACCCAAAGAGCGAGATCTTGAAATAGGACAGACTTAAAACGAGCTATGATAGAAGCAAATGAAAGCACAAGCCAATACAGATCCCACCTGAGCTTGCCGCACGTTGCGAGGGAATAGGCCAAGCGGAGCGCATGGACGGCCCTTTCCGTGCTGTTATCGCTACGCCTAAATCGGAAGTTGAGCGACGCGAAAAAGACTGGCAAACTGCGCAAAAAGAGAAACGAGCGAAACCGGAGTCAGCTTCCCGTCTCCGGCCTTCGTTTGTGTCTTAATATGGCAGACGGTTACTAAGTTCTGGCCTTCTATTGGCGATCAGATTAAACATGTGTAGCTCAAACCCCAACGATGAAGCCAGTTTTGAGCGTGTAATATAGGGTCGTTGTTTTAGTTCAGAGCCAACACGATTCCAAAAAATATTGTCGTGCTCTGTCCAGTCTCTCGGAATAATCAATTTGGACCTCCTTCCCTAAAATTATACAACCTTTGGATTCGTCAAGTAAGTTGTTGTTGCCCTATTTTGACGCGGTTTATTGTCCATCACGTGCCTACAAGTTGCAGTTGGATGAACCTGATTGAACGGTGTTTTACTGGGTTGACCAACAAACGGATTCGCCGCGACTCGTTCGTTAGCGTTGCCGCCCTCATCACAGCTATTGAAGGATTCCTGACCGCTTGGAACGAAAACCCGAAGCCATTTGTCTGGACCGCCACCGTGGATTCCATTGTCGCCAAACTTGCCCGATGCCGCCAAACACCGGAACAAGTTCAGCCGGGTTGCACGCTCCCAAAATCGCGAAAACGAAAGTCCAGCTAATTCTTGGACACTACACGAGCCGCTGATCCGCGCCGGTTGCAAGTTCCATGGACTGCCTCTTACCGTACGTCAAAGAACGCCACACCCACTCCATTGGCCCAAAGCGGTAATGGTTCAGCCACCACACGCTGAAGGGCAACTGCAATCCGTAAATGACGAAACACAGCAGCAAGCCCCAGGCTGGACCAACCTTGCCATAGAGGCCGAAGCCGTAACTATAAAAGATGGTGGTGCAGATCAGTGTGTGGGTCAAATAATTCGTAAGCGCCATGCGACCCACTGCCGCCATGGGAGCAAGGGCGCGGCGCCAGAATTCGTATTGAGCAAGTAGGATGAGGCCGGCGCCATAGAACGCCGCGCTTAGCGGACGGGAGACAAATTCCTGCACGGTGCCCACCAGGGCTTGTTGCCAATTCGGAGCATTGTCGGGCATCTGGCCTTGGAGCCAGTGTGTCAGCAGCGAAAGGCCAAGCCCACCAATCAGACCGATCCAAAACACGCGGCGGAAGAAGCCGAGGTTTTCACGGACCCGTTCCATCAAGCCGCTGCGGGCCATCCAGAGGCCGAAGAGGAAATTGGTGAATAGTTCCATGCCCCAACTGATTTCGCCGGGCAGCTGGCGGCGATCCTCCTTCATCCGTTCCAGGAACACTTCCTTGATTGTGCCGGTGGACATGATCACCTTGTTGCGGTGCATATCCTCTTTCATTTTCTGGCGGCGTTCGGGTCTCTTGGCCACGTTCTCCGCCTCTTTCTTTTCGACTTCCTTTCTCTTGGCTTCGGAGGTGAAGAATTTGTCCTTCACTGCCTGGAAGGTAAAGTATCCGAAAGTGGAAATCATGGGGAATAACGCCAGGGCGAAAGCTATTCTTAAGATTCGCTTTGGAGGCGCCTTACGAAATAGGAACAGGAGAAAGCCGAGGGTTGCATATACGTGCAGAACGTCCCCCCACCAAAAGCAGGTGAAGTGGATAATGCCAATGACCAACAGAACCGCGAGCCGGCGTAGGTAGACTTTGGTGATGTCCTTTTGCCCTTTCTCCATGGCGCGCATTATTTGAACGCCGAAGCCCATGCCGAACAGAAACGAAAAGAGTGTATAGAACTTGCCTTGGGCGAAAGTGTGGATGAACCATAGGGCGGCTTGATGGTTCCATTCGGTCCACCAACCAGTTGCCTTGTTGTTGAAGAACGCTTGGGAGGGGGCGTTGAACAACGGCATGTTGATGAGGAACACGCCAAGAATGGCTAGCCCGCGGATGATGTCCATCTCCGCGATTCGCTGCTTTTTCGCGACGGGTTCAAGCGGGGGTGGAGGGGGTGGCGGCTCGGGTTCAGTCGCGGGGGTAATATATTCGCCATCGTCGGGCGCTACTTCGACGTCATGTGGTTCGCCGGTCGGTTCGCTCATTGGTTCCTTGCCCCGTTCACAACAGATTCTCATAGTACGCACGGCGGGGCAAAGGGGTTCGAAAAATCTTTTCGCCTGAAAACCATTGATGTCCGGATCTGGCTAGTCACCGCGTCGTTTTGTGAGTATGCTCAAAAGGTGAAACTGGACTTCGACGCTTGCTACCAAGCCTTATCCGCTCGCGACCGCCGCTTTGATGGCAAGTTCTTTACGGCTGTCACCTCGACGGGAATTTACTGTCGCACAGTGTGCCCGGCGCGGCCTCCGCTCAAAAAGAACATCCGCTTTTACGCATGCGCCGCAGCTGCTGAAGCCGGAGGATTTCGCCCTTGCAAACGTTGCCGGCCCGATACTGCGCCAGGCTCGCCCGCCTGGATGGGCACTTCCAACACTGTCCACCGGGCGCTCCGGTTAATATCTGATGGAGCCCTCGCCGATGGGGACGTCGAAGCGCTTGCTGCACGCCTGGGCGTCGGCGGGCGGCACTTGCGGCGGCTTTTCCAAGACGAGTTGGGCGCCCCGCCGCTTGCAATTGCCCATGTGGAACGATTGCATTTTGCCCGAAAATTGATTGAAGAAACCAATCTTCCTTTGGCCGATATCGCATTCCATGCGGGCTTCCAGAGTATCCGCCGCTTCAACGACGCACTAAAGGTGGCTTTGGGAAAACCTCCTTCGGAGTTACGCAAATCGCGCAAAATAGTATTTGACGACGATTGGCTTACCCTTCACTTGCCATACGCTGAGCCGTACGATTGGGATGGCATCTTAGCCTTTCTTACGCCGCGCGCCATCGCAGGCGTCGAAACCATTGCTCCTGATTGTTATCGCCGCAATTTCGCAACGGTCGACGGGACGGGGCAACTTGAAGTCCGAAATTTGCCGCGGAAACGGCGCCTTGAATTAAGGCTGACGCGCGTTGCGCCGGCTGCGCTACAGTCACTGGTGAAGAAGGTGCGGCGCTTGTTCGATGTGGATACGGAACCGCTGCGCATCGCGGCACACCTAAGCACCGACAAGCTGTTGGGGCCGCTGGTGGCCGCACGGCCCGGACTTCGCGTGCCCGGGGCTTTCGACGCTTTTGAATTGATGGTCCGCGCGGTGCTGGGCCAGCAAGTCACCGTCGCGGGAGCCACGACTTTAGCTGGTAGGCTTGTGGCCAAGTGGGGTCGCAACGGACTTTTCCCAACGCCAACCGCGATGGCCGGGGCGGACCTTGCTTTCATCGGCCTGCCTGCAAAGCGCGCCGAGACGCTGCGGGGTGTGGCGCGGCAATTCGCCGCTAATCCGAATTTCCTGGCAGAGGCCGCGGACCTTGAAGATGCGGTGGAAAAAATGGTGGCGCTGAATGGCATTGGGCCCTGGACGGCGCACTACGTGGCCATGCGCGCCTTGGCCGAACCCGATGCTTTTCCGGCTAGCGACCTGGGCTTGATGAAAGCGGCCGGCATCATGGACCACAAGAAACTGGAGCAGCGGGCCGAAGCGTGGCGTCCTTGGCGAGCCTATGCCGCGATGCATTTATGGATGGGAGGGAAACATTAATGAACGTGATTGTCACCCAATTGGAGAGCCCAATCGGCGAGGTGCGTATTGCGTCCACGGCGGCGGGCATTTGCGCGGTCGATTTCGCTGATCGCTGGGAAACGGTGGAACATCGCTTGAAAATTCGCTTCGGCAAAATTACGAATCGAGAGAAGGGCGATCCGTTTCAGTTGGCGCCGCGCTTGAGGCAATACTTCGAGGGCGCTTTTGAAGCGTTCGAGGGCCTGCCGCTTGACCCTGGCGGCACTGCGTTCCAACGTGCTGTGTGGTCGGCGCTACGCGAAATTCGCCGAGGGGAGACTTGGAACTATTCGCAGTTGGCGGCATTCGTCGGTAATCCTAAAGCTGTGCGCGCCGTGGGATCTACGAATGCCCGCAACCCTATCGCCATCATAGTTCCGTGTCACCGTGTAATTGGTAAAGCCGGCGAACTGCGAGGTTATGCCGGCGGTGTGGATCGCAAGCGCTGGCTGCTGGATTTGGAAGGTGTGCGCGCAAGCTAATCTACTTCCACACGCCGCCGCTTTTCCAATATTCGAGGGCTGAACCCTGTAAACCACCGGGGCCTGCCGTTATGGCTCGACTTCGGATGTCCGCCATTTCCTCAGCCGAGTATGGCTTGAAGTTTTGGGCAATTCGAAGGTCATCGTCCATTTGGCCAGTGGTGGAGCAACCCACTGCCGCACAGTGCACTGGCAGGCTCAACGCGTACCGCAAGCATTCTTCGGTATTCAGCACTCGAAGCAGAAAGGCGTTACCGAACACCTTCATCGCCTGGATGCCAATACCGCGGGTAATTGCCTCTGGAAGAGCGATCTTCTCGAAGCTCAAGTAGGAGTGGTCGGCAGCGTGGAGAGGCATAAGAATAGAATCGAATTTCGAATATGACTTCAGCATGGACACGTGAACGTCGGGATCGTAGTGGCCAGTGAAACCGAAGAAACGGCACTTTCCGGCTTTGCGTGCAGCCTCGAAAGCTTCTAACGCGCCGTTAGGAGCAAGTATCGTGTCAATGTCATTCTGACTCTGAATGCCGTGCATTTGCCAAAGGTCAATATAGTCCGATTTCAGGCTCTTCAGCGAAGCATGCAACTCTACCTCGGCATCCTTCTTCGTCCGCTTGCCTGACTTTGTGGTGATGAAAACTTTCTTACGCACGTCGGAAAGTACGTCACCGTACACTTCTTCGGATTGCCCGTTCCAGTAGCTGTGGGCGCAATCGAAGTAATTCAGGCCCATGTCATAGGCGTAGCGCGTCTGGAGCCGTGCGGCCTCCTTGGTGCGGGCCAGCGCCAAACGTGCGCCTCCCTGCCCGATGATGGTCAGTGTTTCGCCTGTCTTTCCGAAGACGCGGGTCGGCGTGGCTCCTGGTTTTGGTTTAGGCGGTTGCGCGAAAAGGCCCGTTAAACCAAGTCCGGTAAAAGCAGAGCCGACAAAAACTCTGCGTTGCATCGATTTCGAAGTGTGTCCCATTTTGCGTCCTCTCATAGGCTACGGCATGACTCACGGATGGCGCTTGAGCATGCTTCGCGTGAGCGCCTTGGGCGTCTCCGCTCCAATCATAATCATGTTCCGCGCCAGTTCGGTTTGCAACATCTCCATCACGGCCTGCACGCCATCCGCTCCATACCCGGCCAAGCCCCACAGAGGCGGACGCGTAACAAGAACGGCGTGCGCACCTAGAATTAGTGCTTTCAGAATATCCGTACCGCGCCGAAAGCCACCGTCGACCAGCACCGGAATTCTGCCATGAACGGCGTCAGCAATCGGTGGAAGCATCGCAAAGGACGACGGGGTCTGTGGGCCTCCGTAGTTTGAAACAATAATTCCCTGCACGCCGCGTTTCACCGCAGTCTCGGCATCTGCCGGAGTGGTAACGCCTTTGAGAACTACAGGAACAGCAATGCCTTTCCGCATGCGGTCAATCGCCGGCCAATCCGGCTTCCGCGGATTCCGAACGGTAACCACCAACACCTTGCAACCTAACTTAACGGCAGCCTGCGCCCGTTCGATTTCCCCGGCATCGGGGAACACCTGATACCAGAGCGGCCCTTTCGCCTGGGCCATTATCTTTTCAATTGAGTGGCTCGTCCGACTGCTGATGACGGTGACGGCCTTTGCGGCGGAGGCGCCCCGCACCATGCCTAACTCGCCTTCGCCATGGATCTTCGCCTGATCCGAAGCGGGACCGGCCAGGATAGGGGCGAACATGCTTTGCCCGAATAGTTCCGTGGACAGGTTGAGCTTGGTTGTGTCCACCATGGACAGCGGATGGAAGGTGCAGCGTTCCATGTCTTGGCGATTGCTTCCGGCGATGGTTGCGAAAACAGCGGCGCTCAGCTTGCGTTTGGCCATCAACTCAAACTCAGAAACATTGACAAGCTCACTCAGCGGAGTAATTCGTCCTTCAGGTTCTCCGGCCGTTCCTATAGATGATCCAGCCGCGAGCGTTCCCAGTACACCCAAAGTCCGACGCCGTGTGATTTCCTGTTGATTCATTTGAAGCGCGTCCGCACCAGGCTGCGATCAATAGAGGCAAGCGTGGGGCGGCCCATGTCGGCCATCGCCAACGCAAGTTCCTGTTGCAGAATTTCGAGGGTCCGTTGTACGCCTTCGGCCCCAAACGCGGCCAGTCCCCAACGAGGCACACGGCCCAGGCACACGGCCTTAGCCCCAAGGCCCAGAGCCTTCAGAACGTCACTCCCTCTACGGAAGCCACTGTCCACCAATACGGGGATGCGGCCTTTTACGGCGTCCACAATTTCAGGCAGCACCTCAAGAGTGGAGGGTAGGTAATCCATGCCACGGCCGCCGTGATTAGAAACCACAATTCCATCAAGGCCTTGCTCAACGCACTTCACGGCGCCTTCCGCCGTGATCACGCCTTTAGCCAACATAGGGACCTTCACCATTGGACGAATCTGATCGAAATAAGACCAGCTGTACCAAGCGCGATTGGTCAACACTCGATAAGGGTTCGGATCGGCGCCCGCGGACAAACGAGTAGATACGCGGCCACCCGATAAGTTGCGGTCGTGCAGGGAACGTTCATAGTATGCCGACTGCTGATCGATCGTCACCACAATGGCTTTGGCGCCATTCGCTTGCGCGGTATCGAGCAGTGCTTTGCTATCGTCCAAACTGCGCCGCGGATAAAGTTGCCACCATAGGTTGCCCTTCGCTGCAGCCGCGATCTTATCCATCGGTAAGCTAGCGTTGTTGCTAACCACCATTGTGGTCTGGGCGGCTTTGGCCGCGGCGCGAAAGGTGGCGGCCTCGCCTTCAGGATGAAGCTGTGTGTGTCCGGCGCTGGGCGCAATCAGAATCGGATAGGCCAGCTTATTCCCCAACAACTCGCAGGTTGTGTCCACATTCGCTGCTTTCGCAGCGCGCGGTATGAGGTCCACCCAATCGAACGCTTCGCGATTTCGGCGCAGGGTGAACTCGCTTTCAGAGCCATAGGCAGTGTAGTCGTAAGCCACTCGCGGAACTTTGGCGTAGGCTACCGGCTCGAAATCGAAGGCGGTGAGGAGTTCTTCTAAGCGGGGCACGCGGCTATGATCGCGAAAGGGATCTTGCTGGCCAAGCAGAAAAGGCGAGGCGCCTAGGAATGACGCGAGGTTCTGCAAAGCAGTTCGCCGCGTGAAAGAACTAGCCCATACTTTTTCGCCTTGGCTCATTGAAATGGTTCCTTGACAGCGTATCACTTTCATATTGTGTGTTAGGAACACCGAGATTGAGAAACCGAAAATTCGCGTTAGACTCAAATAAGCATGACTAAGCTACAACGAACCTATCGACTTACTAAGCCTTTGACCGATGACCTGCTGAAAAGCATTTCCGACGCGCATGGAATTTACGGATTCCAGAAAATTCAAGTTGTGGCGCCGGGCATGGATAAACTGCTGGTGGAGTGGGATGCTACTCGGTTTTCAGTGGCGAAGATGGAGCGGGCGTTGGAAGGTGTGGGGATTCCGATCGCCGTGGAGTAGCGTTGGATGCTGCCCGCATGCTGTCAACATAGAAGCAATCCCGATCAGCTGATCTTGCCCGCCAGTCCTACCAGATCATCAAAGTGGTAAACAAATCGTCCAGGCTTCCCGAGCACTGAAGCATTCACTAAGGCCTTGGCGACAGTTTGCGATTCAATGGATCGGTAAATCCTAAGTCCGCCGATCAGCAACGGCTGCGCCAGGGCCGCTGCAGCGATGCCGATTCGTTCCCCTAAGCGATGCTCCTTTCTGTGTCCCAATAAGAAGCTGGGCCTTGCTACGTGTACGGATTGAAAATTCATTGAGTTTAGCCCCGATTCCAACTCACCTTTCACTTGCAAGTAGAACGTAGCCGATTTCGGATCGGAGCTTACCGAAGATACCAGGGCGAATTGCCCAGCTCCCCGCTGCAAGGCCCAGTTGGCGATTTGCAGGGGGATTTCCTTATCCACTCTTACGAACTCTTCCTTCGAGCCTGCCTTGCGAATGGTTGTGCCCAATGCGCAGAAAACATCGTCTATTCGAAGATCGCTCGGACCTTCAAGAGTCGCAGGTAGTTCTCGCAATTTTGGATGGCTCCGGCCTAACGGCTTGCGCACCAACGCCACTATCTGATCGTAGTGCGGGGACGTCAGCAGGGCGTCCAGAATATGCGATCCAGTCAATCCGCTTGCACCGGCGACCACCGCAGTCTTCGATTCGCTCATCCATACAGTTTACGCGATGACCTGTGGTTTGCCATCGCGGGCTGTTACTTACCCTTTTTCTGCTGCCGCGCAGCTGGGCCCCCCTCGGTTAACACGGGCGGAACGAAGTCCGAATCCACAATCATTTTCTCTTGCATCGCAGCCATTAGAGTTTGCTGAACATCATTCAACTCAGTTCGCCCCGCCAAGTTATTCAGCTCGGCCGGATCGGCATCCAAATCGTATAACTCAAGCACTGGCCGAGGCTGCCCAAAGTAGGCCCGATCATGCTCGGGTTTGAGTTTCCCAGCCCTATGCGCCGCCACCATCTGTTGCCAACTTGGATCCTGCGCGCTATCCACTGGCGCGTACTCCATGGAGGGCGTCACATTGTAAATCAGCTTGTAGCGTTTGTTGCGCACGCATCGTGACAGATCGAAAGTGCTGGCTTTCGTCTGCGGAGTGAAGGCGGCATTACCATGATGCAACCGGGCTGCGAAGATGTACTCGCGAGGCTGATACGTGCGGCCTGTCAGTAGAGGAAAGAAGCTTTGCCCGGTGGCGCCGGTCGGAGGCTTGCCGCCACCGGCATCCATGAATGTTGCGGCCAAATCTTCGCCGGAGACAAGAGTCTTAGTAACGCCGGGTTTGATCTTGCCCGGCCAGCGTGCCATCAGGGGCACGTTCAGACCGGGATCGTATAGCGACCCCTTGCCGTGCGGGAAGGCCATGCCGTTATCGCCCATGAAAATCACCAACGTGTCGGCTTCGTGACCCGCCTTCTTTAGGATGCTCATCAGTTCGCCAAAGGTTCGGTCCGCACGTTCGATCTCGCCGCAGTAGTGGGCAAGATCTTCGCGTACGCCGGGAAGATCCGGAAGGTGCGCCGGCACTTTGATCTTCGCCGGATCTACTTTACCTGCGTCGCTCTCCCAAGGGTGATGCGGGTCGTTGAAGTTGATCCAGAAGAACCAGGGCTTGCCTTTCGGAGCCTTACCGAGGAATTCCGTGAACAGGGTTGGAGTCTGCACCTGGTTTGAGACGTTGAGAAAGTCCACGCGCTTTTTCCAGGTTTTCATCTGGTGTTTTTCATAAGCCAGCGCCGTTGTGGGCGAAGGATTCACAACGCCGTCCAGATGGAAATAGCGGCCGCAAACGCCGGTGAAGTAACCCTTGGTTCGAAGCACTTCCGGCGCGGTGGGAATGTCGGCCGGCAGCGGCGAACTAAAACGCCCCATCCTTGCGGCAACGGGGGAACGCCCCGTCATCAAGGCCGTGCGTGAAGGAACGCATTGCGGCGCGGCGGTGAACGCCCGCTCGAAAACCAGCCCCTCACGGCCGAAGCTATCCAGATTCGGCGTGGACATCCAATCGGCGCCGTAGAGCCCAAGGTAAGGGTAGCTGTGGTCGTCGGAAAGGACGAAAAGGATATTAGGCTGATTGCTGTTTTGCGCCAATGCCAGCGGCGCGCCGGCCAGCGCCGACAGGGCGGTTCTACGTCCAATTTGCATGATACCGATTGTTCCACAGATGGGCACGGCCTTCAACTCCCCCCGCTTGTGCACCATGAAACCATGGGATAAGCTTTATAACAACCTCGGATTAGTAACTATCCGTAGTGGGGAGAGTCTTATGAAATCGATCATTCGCGATACGCTATTTCTGTCCATTGGCTTGCTCATACCAACCTATGCGCAGGTCACAACGGCAACGTTGACCGGTACGGTCACCGATTCAACAGGTGGGGCCATTCCTGCGGCAAACGTAACAATCACGCACATGGAAACAAATGCGTCCAACAGCAGGACCACTGGACCGTCCGGCGAGTTTGCATTCGATTTTATTCGTATCGGTACTTACTCGGTTTCTGTTGAGGCGAAGGGTTTCAAAAGGCAGACAAGCCGCGGATTAGAAATCGCCGCAGGTCAAACTGTAAGGCCCACCTTCGTATTGGAGATCGGATCCATTGCTGAGTCGGTCAACGTGGAAGCCGCCGCGCCGCAGATCAATACAACCACGTCGGAACAGGTCCAGACGTTTGAAGGGCAGAAAGTAACGGAACTTCCTTTAGGTCGCCGTAACGTGAGCAATATTCTTAGCCTCTCCGCGGGAGTGGACTCTGGTAGCGGCCGCAGCCCCCGATTGAATGGCCTTGGAGCTACCGGAACTGGCATCAGCGTCGATGGTACAGATGCGAACTCCAATCCGGAGCAGAAGAGCATGTCGCAATACGGCGCACGGAATTACATTGACGTAATGAGTATCGACGCGGTGGCGGAAGTGCAAGTGGTCCGCGGCATCCTGCCTGCGGAATACGGAAGCGTTGTGGGCGGTCAAGTGAATCTGATCTCGAAGTCCGGCACGAACACCTGGCACGGCACTCTGTTTGAAAACTACCAGTCGCATTCGCTGAACGCGCGCGGTCCGTTCACCGCGGCAAGGACCGCCACTGGCGACGAAATCCGCAAGCCTCGCCTGGTATTCAATCAGTTTGGCGGCACTCTGGGAGCCCCGATTATTAAAGATCGGGTGTTTGGCTTCTTCACCTATGAGGGCTATCGGGAATCGGCTTCAAGGCGGGTAACCGGAACCACTCCAACGCAGTCCTTTCGCGACGAGATATTGAAGGCGCTACCTTTCCAGGAGACGAAAATTTTATTGGCCGCGGCGCCCTTGCCTACCAGTCCTGTCAATGCCGACATTGGCACAGTTGAGGCAATTCGCAATTCAATCAGTCACGACAATCACATGGTGTTCAAGGGAGATGCCCGCTTGACGAATACCAGCAATCTGGCGTTCACCTACACTCGGATGCGTCCCTACGGTTTGGATCCAAACTACTTAGCGAACGGAGCCAACGACAGAACCTTCAACTACATTTCAGACCGGATTTCATCGAGTTATACCACCGGCGCCGCAAGTTGGACATCGGAGAGCCGCTTTGGCTGGAATTTTAACGACATGAAACGCTTGGATGCGTTTTTCAACCAGAAGGATCCGTCGGGTACGACAGAGATTGTGCCCTGGGGACGGAGCATTCCAACAATTTCCATTTCCGGGACCTCGGGTTTCGGCTTGGCATCGGCGGAGATTTGGGACATGAATGGCAGTACCTATACTTTCGATCAGAAAATTTCGATTCGCAAGGGGAAGCACGCCCTCAAGTTTGGCGGTAAATATGCGTTGAACACCGGATTCCGGAGCAATCCGCAAAACCCGGCTTTTTCGTTCGCGAACAAAGCCGATTTTCTGGCCAATATCGCTAGCGGCGTCACACCTAGTTTTGGATCACCGCCATATAAATCGGCCATGCATGAGTTGGGCTTCTTTGCTCAAGATGACTGGCGCGCTACTTCCCGTCTGGTTCTTAATCTCGGCCTGCGTTACGACTTTTATACGCATAACGTTTCAGAACCAACCACCAACATTCCAGTTGGATTCTATAATCTAACTCCGCCGAAAGACTGGAGCAAATTTGATTTTGGTCCTGCTACCGATCCGAAGAACCCTTATAACAATGACGGATGGGTGAATCTGGGACCACGCATCGGATTTGCTTACGATGTAGACGGCAAGGGAAAGACGGTGGTTCGCGGCGGATTCGCCATTCTATTTAGCCCGAATGTTCCAGGGGTGGTTCGCCAGTCCGTTGCCGATCCTGTGGTGCCGTTCCGCGTCAGTTGGAGTACGACGGAAGTGAAGGATCTGGGTTTGAAATTCCCGCGCTACGCCGACCAGTTGCGCCAGGTGGTTCAGCAACAGGTTGCCGCCACGGGGACCCGATTCCCGTTTTCAGCAATCAATCCGGGCCTCCAAAATCCTTACGCCATGCACTATCAGCTCAACATCCAACGAGCCATCACCCCTACATTGATGGTCGAGTCCGGCTATGTTGGAAATCGGGGTGTGAAGTTCATTTTGCATCGCACTCCAAACCTACCTGACCGCATTACCGGAATCCGCCCGAATACGAAGCTGGTATTTGGCGGCTATTACGTCGATAATTCTCAGAACACTAACTACAATGCGTGGCAGACCTCCGTGCGCAAGCGCTTCTCCCACGGGTTTTCCTATGATGGACACTACACTTTTAGCAAGACACTGGGGGTTTCCGGTGGCGATATTGGCGCGTATTACGGCGCCGATAACAGCAGCAACAACATCCAGGAATTCGACAACCCAAGGGCCGATCGCGGCCCCAATGGTGGCGACGCGACACATCGCCTGGTTGCCGGTTGGATCTACGAAGTGCCACGTTTTTCCAAAGCAAACCGGCTGATGCGCAGTGCTTTAGGGGGGTGGGAAGTGAGTGGTATTTTCAACGCACGTAGCGGTGGTCGCGATACCGTTACAATGAGCTGCACCTCTGGGCAATATTGCCGCCCGGATTACCTCGGCGGATCGACCTCCTTTGCCAACTGGAAGGAAAACGGGACTACCCGCTGCATCGTGGGTGCCCGCTGCACGATTCAATACCTGAATCCGGCCGCGTTCGCGCTGGTGCCGCTGAGCCCGATCTCTAAGAGCGCCATTCGTCCGGGTAACCTTGGCCAGGGGTCCATCCGTGGACCGGCAACGTGGAGCATGGACGCATCCGTTTCGCGAAATTTTAGGATTGGCGAGAAGACGAATCTCCAGTTTCGCGCGGATATGTTCAACGCCACGAACCACGTGAACTACAGCGGTCCAACTACAAGTCTGAATTCCGCCACCTTCGGTCAGATCAGCGGTACGGGGTCCATGCGAGTGATCCAACTCAACGGGAAGTTGCGGTTCTGAGCGGGCGCTTGAGCGCTTGATCCAGCCGCTTGCCCTTTGCGCTTTTGAGGAACCCTCCATTTCCCTGTCGCGCACCCGGCCTACAACCCCGCTTCACACTGCGAGGGGTTTTGATATAAAATGAAAGAGTTCAGCCGTGCTGGGAGATCGTTCAACGGTAGGACAGCAGACTCTGACTCTGCTTATCGGGGTTCGAATCCCTGTCTCCCAGCCATTCCTAAAAACGGGTCCCAAACCCAAGTCCTGAAATCGTTCTGCGAGTCTCCTTATGTCAAAATAAAGACAGCAATTAGGGAGAGTACATGCAACGTTTGAATGGGTTTTTAAGTTTCTCGTTTTATCTTCATTGATGCAAGCACCCACGTGGGCACAGCAGGATCTCGGTTCCATCACAGGCCGCATCGTTGACCCCAGCAAGGCGGTTATCGGCGGAGCCAATATGACCATCACCAACCAGGGTACCGGTGTGAAGTTAGCCACTGTAACGAACGAAGCCGGCAATTACGCCGCGCGCAGTCTGCCCTACGGCAACTATCAGATCGGCGTTGAAGCAGCTGGCTTTCGCTAGATGATCCGCAAAGATATTGAATTGCATATTGGCCAATCGCTCACGCTCGATCTTGCGCTGGAGCTCGGCTCGGTCGACCAGACGGTTGAAGTTTCCGGTGCCGCTCCGCTCGTCGAAAGCGGCACGTCCGATCTTTCCAGAGTCGTTGAAGCGCGGCAGGTTCGGGACTTGCCGGTAGCCGTTAGCGGCAACATGCGCAACCCTGAATCCTTCACAATACTCGCCCCTGGTGTGGACGCGGCCAGCAATTTGGTGAACGGCGCGCAGGAGCGATCAAAGGAGGTCCTGGTTGATGGAGCCATGTCCACTGGCCCGGAAAGCGGCGGCGTTATCTTTACCTACCCTTCCGTTGAAGCCCTTGGCGAGTTCAAGTTGGAGGCTTCTAACTTCAGCGCCGAATATGGACACAGCGGCGGCGGCTTTGAAGTATTCACCACCAAAAGCGGCGCCAACAAAATCCACGGCTCGTTATTTGAATACCTGCCTGCTATGTGCTAATTTCCCCCGACTGCTCCCAAGGAATCTTGCTCTGGCAGTGTTAGAAGCAACGCGGTACCTCGAAGGGTATAATCCCAAGATGGCTCTCAAGTCGATTTTATTCCTATTCCCGCTCTTCCTGGCCGCCCAGCCAACCACACTACCCGGCCCCAGAAAGCTCGACCCCACGCGCCTTGAAGCCATCGAACAACGCATGAAATCCTACGTTGACCACGGCACAATCGCTGGAGCCGTAACGCTAGTTGCTCGCGACGGGGTCATCGGCCGCATCTCCGCCACTGGCTTCCGCGATCTGGACGCAAAGTCACCTATCAAAGCCGATACCATTTTCCAAATCATGTCCATGACCAAACCGGTCACCGGCGTTGCGCTCCAAATTCTGGTTGAAGAAGGTAAGGTGGCCATCAGCGATCCGGTTGAAAAGTATCTGCCCGAGTTCCGAGGTCAATGGATGGTTACGGCAAAATCATCCGACGGCATGACACTCAAAAAGCCTGCCCGCCCCATCACCATTCGCGATTTGATGACGCACACCTCCGGTCTACCCACTGATTTTCCAAAACCCATTCAAGATACGCGCTATCAACGAACACTAACCGAGTTAGTAGACGTAGCCTCGCAGTTACCGCTCGAATTCGAACCTGGCACTAAGTGGACTTACTCAAACACCGGCCTTGCCACACTCGGCCGCATCATCGAAGTGGCCGCTGACCAGCCATATGAAATGTTCGTCCAGCGCCGAATCCTCGATCCGCTCGGAATGAAAGACACGCATTTCTTCCCACCCGAAGAAAAATATAATCGCATCAGTATGGCCTACGTGTTGGCTGATGGCCACTTGAAAAAGGCAGACGTTGACTACACCCGTAGAGGGGCGAAAATGCCTGGCCCCGCAGGCGGCTTGTTCTCTACTGCCGCTGACCTGGCAAAGTTCTACAACATGATGTTAAGTGGCGGCGCCCTAAGCGGCAAACGCATTCTATCGAAAGCCTCAGTAGATACCATGACCCACCTCCATACTGGTGCGATTGATCCCGCGGGGCACGGCTCCGGTATGGGGTATGGGCTAACCTGGACAGTAGTGAAGGACGCACGAGGCACGACCGACTTACGCGCCGAAGGCGCCTACGGCCACGGCGGCGCATTCGGTACTGACGCGTTTGTGGATCCAGTCCACGGTATCGTCGGCATCTTCTTAATCCAGCGCACATCCGGTGGCACATCTACCGAGCGCGACACATTCCGAGCAATGGCGGAGGCAGCAGCCCTTGACTAACACTTTCAATGCCCTGAAAACCCCTGTGTGCAAAAGTGGGGCGGACCCCGTGGTCTGGTTAGCGCCGGGAATTGATTAACACCGGACTGGCATCCGGCATGACAGGACTATGCCCCGTTTTTCAAATCCGTAAGCATGGCCTCGCGGAGAAGCTGATTCATACGGGTCTGATATCCTTTCCCTTTGTTGCGCAGCCACCCGACCACATCGGAGTCGAGGCGCACTGTCACCTGCTGCTTCACTGGCTTGTAGAACGGATTGCGAATTGCGTTTTTCCAAAAACTGTCACTGAGTGGCTGGATGTCCGTAAAATCGATCTCCCTGTCAGGCTGAGCCGTCAGCTGCGTCAACTTACGCTTCCGTGCGTGGGTTATTGGAGAATCCTCAACTGTCTTACGCACGAGTCGTTTCATAATTGCTTCGCTCCTTCCTGGTTGCTCGACGCGCCACAAGCAGAACTGCCACGCCCGCAACCATGCCGATAGCCTGCCATCGCCCTTCTCCAGTTTCGTCCACCCGATCCTGCTCGAATAGAGCGAAGGGATATCGAATACTTGCATGGCGTCTTCAAAATCGACAACGTGCTTCAGCCTTGGCCTTCGCCTTCATGGGTCCCACTCGAATCGGACCATTCTAACTTCAAATTGGCTTTGCCGCGGACCTATGATGTAAAAGGAATCTCACTTGGCCCGCCAGCGTTGATTCAACGCCGGTATCAAAGCCCCGCCCAAATTTGCCAAATGCGCATCGGGATACGGAGGCCGTTCCGCGCGAGGATCAATGGCCGCAACCAGCGTGCGTGCGAAACGTCCAGCGGCATTCAGCTTCTCGGCCATGGAAACTTGCGGCTCATTGCCATTGGCTTGCAGCAGCAGCAAAGTCACGTCGTCATCGTCCAGTTTGCCGGGATAGCGGCGGCCCAGTTCTGCGATCAGTGCGTCGATAGTTTGTGCTGGGGGCACGTCACCCAGGCCCTGAAGCGTGCGGCGCAATCCTACCTCGCCGAGCATTTCGCCATCCTCTCCATCGCATTCAATTAATGCGTCGCTGTAGCTGAGCAGGTAATCTCCAGGCTCCAATTGAACGTCGAACTGCTCATATTCGGTGATGTCCAACATCCCAAGCGGCATGTTTGTTAGGGGGGCCGACGAGCCATGACTGCCCACCAGTTCCCAAGTCCGCTGCGCAGCCCTGTAGAGGAGCGGCCGAGGGTGCCCGGCATTGCAAACACTCAGTGTCCTCGTGGGCGCAAAGTAGGTGGTCACAATCGCTGTAGCGAAAAACGAATCTCTGGGGAGCGCTTCAAATGTCTTATTCAGAAGCCGTACGAATTCTTTCTGATCGAGATGGTTGACGAAGCGCCGCATTAGGTCCCGCAAGTCGGCGGCCGTCCCAGCAGCGGAGTGCCCATGCCCCGCGACATCGGCCAACAGGACACGGCTTATGCGCCCGGTGGCGCAACTGGAGACATAGTAAACGTCGCCCCCAGCGTGGGCTTCGCCATAAGGCCGGCTATAGATCCAGGCATCCAGGCCCCCCAGTTCGACGCTTTCTTCGGTAAGGTGACTGCCGCCCCAAACCTCCATACAGGTCATGTGCATAGTAGTAAGTCCTTCAATTGTACGTGAGCGGTTCGTATTTGGATCTACTTATGCGTAGTAGGGCGGACCTTCTGGTCCGCGGAATCACAACCAATTAAGATACCCCAAATCCCCCGAACCCCCACCCGTCCAGCAACTTCCGCCCCAACCCACCGGCGCAACCCGCCGACTCCGCCTACCACCAAGCTACACTTTAACCAGAAATGCAAGAATTACAACTACCAATCCGACGTCACAGGCCCATAAGATCGGGAACTCAGGACTCGAAGTCGCGCTGCCTAGGAACAGCAGTACCCGGTGCCCCATTTGGCCTATTTGCTTTGCCAATTGAATCGATGAACATCTAGTGGAGGAACGTCCCCTGTCTCGTTCGGCTACTTTATTAATTTACTGCCCGGATCAAAAAGGCGTCGTCGCTGCGGTTTCCAGTTTTCTTTTTCAGCACGAGGCGAATATTCTGCACGCCGACCAGCATCAGGATCACGACTTGAAGCTGTTCTTCATGCGTGTGGAATGGGATTTAACCGATTTCAACTTGAGCGCGGATGAGTTCCGGCAACACTTCACTCCGCTTGCTGAACGTTTTGAGATGGATTGGAGCATCGCCCACGCCGAACACCGGCCCGCCATGGCCGTTTTCGTATCGCAACATCTGCACTGTCTGGTCGATCTCTTGTTCCGCTACTCAATCGGCGATTTGAATTGCTACATCCCGTTCATCATTAGTAATCATGCGACGGCGCGGGAGTTGGCGGAATTCTATAAGATACCGTTTCATTACATCCCGTCGCCGGATGGGAAAGAGGCAGCTGGGAAAGTGGCAATGGAGAGGGCGCAAGCAGAACTGCTGGCCCATCATGGTGTGGAACTGATTGTTCTAGCGCGGTATATGCAGGTGCTTTCGCCTGAATTTGTGAGGCAGTATCCGCAGCGGATTATTAATGTACACCACTCATTTTTGCCGGCTTTCACCGGGGCGAGGCCCTATCATGCGGCTCACCAGCGGGGAGTGAAATTAATTGGGGCGACGAGCCACTATGTAACTGAGGAGTTGGACGAAGGACCAATCATTGAGCAGGATGTGGCGCGCGTTTCGCACAGGGACCAAATTCCGGACCTGGTGCGGATGGGCCGCGATCTTGAATGCCGCGTGTTGTCGAAGGCTGTGCAGTGGCATTTGGAGAGTCGCATCCTCCATTATTCGGGCAAGACGGTGGTCTTTGATTGATCACGCATTAGTGGACTGCTAGAATACCTTCGAAGCATGATTCAGCCCGTCACCCCCGGTAAGACGCTGATCGAACAGATCGACTCCTATTGTTCAGACTTTTACAGAATTGCAGCCTCCCCGCTTGGAAGGTTGACTCCCACCGGCGCTGGATTGCGGGTAGAGTGTTTCAGCGGCTTCGGGACAATTGAAGGCAGCCCGCCAACTGCCGCCGATTTCGAGAGCTCCATTCTGGGCCACCGCCCTTCCCAACGCTTCAAAATCTTCCGAACCGGAGAAGGTTGGCGGATACCCGAGGACTGACTATGCGCGAGACATTGGAAGTCCACGAACCGCTATTTGTAAATGCGCTGGGCCATTCCGCCGGCGCTGTGATTTTTGCTATTTTCTTGTATCTGTTGTTGCGTGACCGCGGCGGGTCCCGCCTGCCGGACAGCCGCAGGGCCATGGCCGCCACCGCGCTAGCGCTTACTTGGAGCCTTGCCTCGCTGGCCGTACTGCTTTGGAACTCCCATTTGCTGATAGCCATCTCAAGCTCTGCTCTAAGTTTGCTTCCGGCCGTGTTATTAGATGTATCGCTGGCGGGTAACTTCACGTGGATCAAACGGAGTGGCTACTTACTAAGTTGCGCCGCCATTGCAGCCCATACTGTGGAGCTGTTCGGCCAGTTTCCCGACCTGCACCGTCCGGCGCTGATCTTGATCACTATCGGCTTTGGAGCACTCACCATTCTGGCCGCCGCGCTGCCTTCGATTTCGGGGGCAGTGCGTCAGGGCCGCAGCGCCCCGCGACTGCTTGGAACCATGTCGCTGTTTTTATTCGCCATGTCTTTCGTTCATTTTCAAAGTGGCGAAGTGAACCAGACCTGGACGCTCGAGCTGATCTTGCATCATGCGGGCATTCCCTTATCGCTGTTCGTGTTGCTGCAGGATTACCGCTCCGTATTGGCCGATGCGCTGATCCGCTTTTTCGCCAACATTTTGCTGGCCTGCGCTTTTGCCGCCGTGACGGTTCGAGCCATGGCTCATTTTGAGGCGCCCAACCAAGGCGTGGGTGAGTGGCTATACATAATGGGTGGCGGGCTGGTGTTCGTACTGTTCGCGGTGACGCGCGGATCCTTTCAACGACTACTGACTAAACTCGTTTTCCGCCGTGGAAACGTGGCCGAAGCGACACGCGTGCTCAAGGCCGGTCCGCCGGAGTCGTCGAATGAAGAACACTATCTTGATTGGGTGCGCGAGCGCGTTGCGGAATTTTTCGGGGCGAGCCCCACGGCCGAACCATCGGCTGTCTTGCTCGAAAGGCTAACTTCACTTTCTCCGCAGCTATCCACCCTTTCATCGGCATTGCCCGAAGTTAGAGACGAGCTTGAGCAGCTAGGCGTGGAGGCCATCGCGCCGCTGCGCTTGGCTGGCGGGGATCGCCATTCTTACATTCTACTGGGGCGGCGAAAAGGGGGGCGGCCCTACCTGAGCGAGGATCTGGACGCCTTGGCGATCCTGGCCTCGGAGGCCAGTGAACAGCTGGAAATCTTCCGCGACGCTGAGCAGCGCAAGTTGATCAGCCAGGCCGAACTGCGGGCTCTTCAATCGCAGATACACCCCCATTTTCTCTTCAACGCTTTGAATGCACTGTACGGTATCATCCCGCGAGAGGCGACGGGCGCGCGTCAGACCGTTCTCAACCTAGCCGATATTTTCCGCTACTTTCTGCGCGGCGAGCGCAGTTACATCGCCCTCGAAGAGGAAGTTACTATTATCCGCGCCTATCTGGAAATCGAAAGCCTGCGGCTGGGGGACAAGTTACAATCGGAAATCGTGATTGACCCTGAGGCCTTGGCCGTGCGCATCCCCATTCTGAGCATTGAACCATTGGTGGAAAACGCCGTGAAGCACGGAGTGGCGATGCAGCAGCGTGGCGGCAAGGTTAAGTTGACCGCGTCGATCAAAGACGGAATGCTTATCGTGATGGTGCATGATACCGGACCTGGGTTTACCCGGCATGAAAGCAAAGAAGGCGGGGGCGTCGGCCTGGAAAACGTGCGGCGCAGGTTGGAGCTTTGCTACGGATCCGGATCGCCGCTGAATATCCACCACGACGAGCAGGGTACGGAAGTTTCGTTCCGGATTCCGGCACGCGCCGCGGCGTTTGAGGCGGTTCGATGAGAGTCTTGCTGGTGGATGATGAACCAATTGCCCGGCAAATTCTTCGAGAACATTTGGAATCTTTCCCCGATGTGGAAATTGTAGGGGAAGCGGGGAGCGGAGTTGAGGCAGTGGAACTGATCCAAACCTTGAACCCGGACGTTGTGTTTCTGGACTTGCAGATGCCCGAACTTGGAGGCTTAGCGGTTGCGCGAAAGCTGCGTGGCGACCGGATGCCATTGATTGTGTTCGTAACTGCTTTTGAACAGCATGCTCTCGAAGCGTTCGACGCGGGCGCCGTGGACTACTTGCTAAAACCTGTGCGCCAGGAAAGACTTGCCGCCACTATTTTGAAAGTGCGCCCGCTACTTGGGGCGCGCCCAGTTAAGGTGGAGAAAGCGGTGGCGGGGCCCGCCCGCCGAATCGTTGGCAGACATGGGTCAGACATGCACCTGCTTGATCCGGCTGAAGTGGTGGCGTTCGAGGCCGATGGCGAGACCGTGTTCATCATCACCGCGGCCGGTGGCCGTTACTATGCTGAACATACTTTGAAGGCGCTTGAGGCCAGGCTTGACGCGCGCTTCCGCCGGGTGCATCGCAAGACGATCATTAATACGGATCACATCCGGCGAATTTCCCCGCTATCGAGTAAGCGATGGCTTTTGAAGATGTCCAATGGGATGGACGTGGTGGTGGCAAAGCGCTTGGCGGGATTGATTCGTGACGAGACCAGATGGTGAGTGAAGCACACGGGATTATTTATTGATAAGATTCTGCAAAGGGATCTCGCTTATGTCAGCTTTAAATGCCGCTCTATTTCTGATTGCTTTGAGCATTCTCGCGCCAACGGCCAATGCTCAAATTATGTCCGGCTCCATTGCAGGAACCATTACTGACTCGACTGGCGCCATTGTGGCTGATGCGTTACTGACGCTGACGCACACATCCACGGGCGTCTCGCGACGCGGCGGGTCTGACGCCACAGGGAACTTTCTGTTCAACGGCGTCGACGGCGGCGAATACAATTTGCGCATCGAAAAGGCCGGGTTCAAAGCGCTTGAACGCAAGGCCATCAACCTTCCTACCGGCGACCGTATGGCGCTGGGCAACATTGCTCTCGATGTAGGCGCGGTAAGCGAAACTATCTCGGTCACCTCAAACGCGGCGCAAGTCCAAACCACAAGTTCCGAGCGCGGCGACGTGATCACCGGCAAACAGGTTGAAGACGTGCTTGTGCAAGGGCGTAACGTCACCGACTTGATCTCGCTGGTTCCGGGCGTTTACATGGACAGTTCGGCGACCTCGCTTAGCGGGTCGATCAGCTTTTACGCGCAAGGCAGCCGCAGCACCTCGAACAACGTATCCATCGACGGCGTCTTCGCCACTGACCTTGGCAGCGCGGGCAGCACTAAGGCTGTTGTAAGCATGGGCGCGGTGGGTGAAGTGAAAGTTCTGGTCAGCACCTACCAGGCCGAATACGGACGCATGTCCGGATCGAATATTGAGGTCGTCACCAAATCGGGCGCACGCGATTTTCACGCTCAGGGCGAGTACTTCATGCGCCGTGAATGGCTCAACGCTAACACCTTCTTCAACAATCGAAACGGGCTGGTCCGTCCGATTTCGCGGTTCAACACCATGTCCTACAATGTTGGTGGACCGGTCTTCATTCCAGGGATCTTTAACAAGGACCGTCAAAAGCTTTTCTTCTTCTGGAACCAGGAATACTGGCCGACAAAAGGCACCGGCAACGGAGCGGTCACGACGCCCACGGCGCTGGAACGGGGCGGAGATTTTTCGCAGTCGGTAACCCTGGCCGGCGTGGTGATTCCTGTCCGCGACCCGTTCAACAACAACACGCAGTTTCCTGGCAACGTCATTCCAAAATCGCGCATTGATATCAGCGGGCAAGCGCTCCTTAATCTTTTCCCGTTGCCCAACTTCACTAATCGCGCGGTTTCGCTGGGGAACTATAACTTTGTATTCGCCTCGCCGGTTTCAAACACGCAACTGGCTGAAACGGCCAAGCTGGATTACAACCTGAACGCCAACAACATTCTCAGTTGGTCTCTTTCCTATTTCAGCAATCCCCAAGACGGGGCCTTTGGCGCAGGCAACAGCGGCAACTGGCCGCAACTAAAATGGCGATTGACGAATCACCCGACTACTTCGAGCGTCCGATACATGCGGATTTTCTCGCCAACCCTGCTGAACGAATTCCACGTCGGCGGGCTTACTCAACCGGTGGATACGACCATCACCCCGGAGGATTTGAAAACCAATCAGCGCGATGCTGCCGGCTTCACAGCGGGTCAATTGTACCCAGCGGCCAACCCGTTGGGTGTGGTCCCGAACGCGACTTTTGGAGGAGTGACAAGCGCCGCGAACCTAAATATTGAGCAGCGTTTTCCCCGTTACAACCGGTACCAGATTTTGAGCTTCACCGATAATCTGACTTGGACGCGCGGCAAGCAAATCGTCAAGGGAGGCATCTATTACGAATACTTCCATCGGATCCAGAAAGCGTCCGGCGGCCCTCCGTTTAATGGTGGCTTCGATTTCGGCACCAATGCCACCAATCCCCTGAACACCAACTATGCTTACGGCAATGCGATTCTGGGCACATACAATACCTACACTGAGACGTCGGCGCCCTTGCTAATGCACGTTAGCGAGACGAACACACAGGCGTTTCTGCAGGACACGTGGCGGGCATCGAAGCGTCTGACGATCGACGCGGGGATGCGATTCTACTGGGTCACCCCAATCGTGGAGCGCGACAATCAGATGGATGCCTTTGTCCCTTCCACCTACAATCCCGCGCGAGCGATGGCTTTGATTCGCCCCGCGATTGTTGGCGGCAAGCGCGTGGGCCAGAACCCAGAGACCGGCCAAACCTATCCAGAGGTAACCATCGGCGCAATAGCGCCGGGAGTTGGTCAGGCTTACAACGGCATGGTGCTGGCGGCTACGAACCCTAACTATCCACGCGGAATGGTGAACGATAGCGGGACGAAATTCGCGCCGCGATTGGGCTTCGCCTATGACGTATTTGGCAACGGCTCGACATCGATTCGCGGCGGTTTCGGCATGTTCTACACCGGCTACGCCACGGAACTGTATGGGAACTACTTTGTACGCCAGGCGCCGCTGGTGCAGCAGCCGACGCTCTATTACGGACAGATCTCGCAGTTGAGGGCATCGAACGGATTCCAATTCCCGTCCGCGAATACTTACTCCGCCGACTCCAAGGGAACGAAGCTTCCGAAGACGATGAGTTTCAGTTTGTCGGTGCAGCGCCGGATATGGGGCGGCACGATTGTAGACGTTGCCTACGCCGGTTCATTAGGCCGGAACCTGCAGTGGCAGCGGGCGATTAACAACATTCCGCTGGGGACGAATTTTCAAGCATCCAGCCAGGACCCAAGCCAACCGGGCAAGACGTTGCCCACTAACTTTCTGCGTCCGATCCCTGGTTATGGCCCGATCTACCAGATCGAGATGGCTTCCTCCAGCAACTACCATTCGATGCAGGTAAGCGCGCGACGGCGGTTTGCGAAGAACTTGCAGTTCGGCGCTTCGTGGACTTGGTCGAAGGCGATGGACTTCAACGATAGGGACCAAGACATCGTAAACCCCATCGTGAATTTGCGCCAGTGGTATTACGGCCTTTCCGGTTTCGATCGGACGCACATCGTAAAAGTGAATTACCTTTACGACGTTCCGAATCTTCCTGTTCACAACGCCCTGTTGAAAGGGGCGCTGCAGGGTTGGCAGCTTTCGGGGATCGTGAGCATGGTGAGCGGACAGCCGCTGGGCGTGACTTACACGACGACGACTGCCGTTGATACGACGGGCACTCCGGATTTGGGAGCCCGCACGGTGATCACGGGTAAGGCGATTCTTCCGAAAGACCAACGCACGTTCTCGAGCTACTTCGATACCAGCGTTTTCGCTCTTGCTCCTGTTGGCACGGTCGGCACGGCGCCGAGGAGTGTATTCCGTGGCCCGGGCGTTAATAATTGGGACGCTTCCTTGGCGAAGACCTTTCGCATTGTGGAGCGCGTTCAGTTGCGCATCAGGCTGGAGGGATACAATGCCTTCAACCATACGCAATTTTCCAACGTGAATACGACGGCTCAGTTCAACCCGGCAACTGGGGCGCAGACCAACGCGGCGTTCGGACAAATTACAGCGGCGCGAAGCCCGAGGACGGTGCAGTTGGGGGCGCGGCTGCAGTTTTAGCGGCGGCTGTTCCCGTGGAATTGGCTTCGTTCCGTAAACAACAGTTTTTGAATTTTCGGCCTGAGTGGCATGGGCAAGGTTCGTTGCGGCCGATCTTCGGTTCAGGTCGGACATATGGCTGCCGTTTGAACTTGAACTCGACGAGTTTGGGTTCGTTCTTCATTTCCAATTTGGCTTCGTTCCGCGGAATCGGTTCGTCCAGCGGATGAGCCGCTTGGTAGGCCTGTAATTCCTTGAGAGATTTGTGGAAAGTACGCTCGGCGCGCATGCGGTAGGTGGCAATGCGGTTGAGCGTTTTTTCCGGGACATCGGAGAGGAGAGGGTCGATGCCGTCGGCGGCAAGGCCGGCTTCGAGGCGATTAGCCCTTTCGATGTTCCAAGCGGCCAGTGTAATTTGGCTGTGAAGGGCGCGTTCGATGGGGCCGGTGGGGTGGAGCTCGAAACGGAATGCGGTGGAGAGGGCGTCGAAGGCTTGGTAGTCGTCGTCGGTGAGGAGAACGGCGTGTTTGGCATGGAAGCCGAGTTTGGTCGAGTTGGCGGCGGAGCGGGCTTTGCCCTCGGGTGTGGTGGGGCCGGTTGAATGTTGCGCGTTGGTAGTGTTTGCGATGATTTGGGCTTGTGTCGCCATGTGGTTCCTCTCTACTTTTCCAGTGGATTGAGCGGCCTTTCTTGTGTTGGTGGCCGACTTTATTTTCGAGTTCATTTTGACATGTGGGCGCAAGGGCGCCTCTTTTTCGGTGCGGGCAAGTTGTTGAGGAGAGGGGAGATGGTTTCTGAAAATGGGTTGTGAATCAACATGCTGAACTTTCAGTTCGGGTGTTCTTTTGGTGCGATCGAGCCCGTTGGTGAATCTGGTCCGGGACGCAGTGTGGAACAACGAATTGGAGCCTTTGCCGAAAGGTGAAGAGCCCGAGAGGGATAATCAGTCTTACTTTCGCGTCCCACGCCGGGCGGCAAGGAGGCCCCATGGAAGTGGTGTACCGCCGCTGTTGCGGCTTGGATGTTCATAAGGATTCCATCACCGCCTGCGTTTTGGTTCTGGACAACGGCCAACGCCAGGTGCGGATCAAGGAATTCAAGACCTACTGGAAGGAACTTGCAGAGATTGAAACTATGGCTATATTCGAACAAAGTGGAATAGCAACTTTCCACAGCTTCTAGCCAATCCCTATCACATGCACAATATTCCCGGACGAAAGACGGACCAAAAAGATGCGGAATGGTACGTCCGTTGCGTGATTTGGCCTACTCGCCCATTTATCGGCGGGAGTTTTTGCGGCGAAGGTTGGTACGGAACCTCGCGCCGTACCAGTTCGTTGCCGCAATCGCCGTTTATGTGATCTATGAATCTGGCGTCCAAGTTTTCTAGATGGTACCGCCTGTGATACCCTTTGGATGTGTCCGGGGCCGAAGCTGGTCGCCAAAATGCGCAGGAATCCGCGCGATTGGCGTATCGAGGATCTGAAGGTGGTCGCGCGCAGCTTGGGCATCGATCATGATCAGCACGGAACAAGCCACGTGATTTTCCGACACGCTTCCGCGGGGGGTCTCTCCGTTTTGCGCACCGACCCATCAAACCAGTGTACGTCCGTCTGTTTGTAGAATTCGTCGACACCGTAGGTAAGAATCATGAAAATTGACAAGTCCCTCATTGACTCCTATCCGTTCACGATTCGTCCAATGTCCGAAGCGGATGGGGGCGGATTTGCTATCGAGTATCCGGACCTGCCTGGGTGCATCTCCGATGGGGAAACCCCGGAAGAAGCCTTGAAATACGGCTCAGACGCAGTCAAGGCTTACATCCTGAATTGCATGAAGCACGGTGACGCAGTTCCAAAGCCGAGCGCGGCTAGCGGCCAATGGCGGCAGCGTGTGCCCCGAAGCCTGCACTCGCGGCTGGTCGCCAAGGCCCGTCAGGAAGGCGTTAGCTTGAACACGCTTGTCACCGCGATGATCGCAGAAGGTCTGGGCCAGCGGCGGGCTTCCTAGCGGCATCGGCGCCGCTCCAGAAGGATTGTGATCATGGGTTCTGAAACGTCACCTTTCGTGCGACCGGTAGTTCGACGCATCATCGAACGATTGTTCAGCGAAAAAGACTTATGGAAGAGTGGCGAACTCGTTGATCGAGTCGTTCAAGCGCATCGAGACGCTGGCGGCTCGGTCGTACCCAACCCCAACTTCACCATAACCCGGGCATTGAACGATCTCAAGAGTGACGGGTTGGTAACCAGCCCTGGACACGGCTGGTGGCGCTGGACCCGCGCCCCCGAGGATGGCTCTCCTGCTCCGGAAGAGAAAGCGACAGATGCATGCTCTGCGGTGGATGAGGAGATCGACGACATTGAGCCGACTATTCGGCCTGAGAAGGAAATCGGAAATGGGCTCGAATGTGTGTATTTGTACTTCAATCCTGACGACCGTCGACTAGCAGAAATTGAGGGGCGCGATGTCTGGGAGTGCAAGATTGGTCGCACGTCCAGCCGAGACGCAATGCAACGAATATGGGGGCAAGATATTCGAACATCTCTCTCTCATCTTCCGACGGTCGGTCTGTTTTTTTGGGACGTGTCCTTCCGGTAAGGCTGCGTAGTTACCTCAGTGACCTATTTCCGCAGGAAATAGGTCACTGCAAAATACGTCGAACGGAGGTCCGGCCGATTCGCAACCGGCGTGCGATTTCGGATTTGCTGATGCCTTCCAGATGA
>JANXXI010000376.1 GCA_025350695.1 Acidobacteriota bacterium | reverse complement strand
CCAGCGCTCGGGCAATGTAGCCCGACACAGAATCCGCTCGTCCAGCACGGACTTCACGGTGGACTCTGGCCAGTTGATTCCGGGGCAGAGTGATCGCAATTTTCGCCTTTGTCATACCACAATCATACCGCCCTTGCGCCGTCGCTGAGGCGGCTGGTTACGATATTTTGCTCACGACCGACGTCGATAGGATCGTCGCCGTTGTGGATGCGGCCACATCCGGCAGCTATGCCGAGGTTAATATTCCGCTTCCGCCCAGAAAGCCCTACACGTCTTAATCCCAGAAAGGGTCGTTTGTGCAATGTGTGGGTAGAGGGTTCATTCCTCTTTCGCAGAACCCCCGGCAACGGACGGGGCGAAGTCACTTTAGTCGCCGCCGCTTGGCCGTCAATGACGCTTTGTGGCTCCCCCGCAAAAAGCGGTTTCCCCAAAAAGCTATGACGGCCTTCGCTCTGACCGGCGGCTTTGACGTGCTTCTTGCCCCCGCCGTGGGGGTAACAAAACGAAGGAGGCATAACATGACCAACACAACGCACCCACTGAGCCCTTGGGTTATCAACGAACTGGTTGCCGTGTTAGAACGTATCGACAATCGCATCAATGACCTTTTGGATAGCGACTGTGCAGGCATCACCGGAGACACAGGTAAGGACCTAGAAGAAATGCAAACGTGGATTTACGCCGTCTTCCTGAAAATGACCGGTGGTCAGAACTGACCACATCCCCCGTGTCCGGGTATTCTCGGCGCGGGGTTTTCTCCGTCCCAAAAAGTTTTCCCCTTCGGCGGCGTGTTCCACAAAGGTAGGTTTAGGGATCATGCCGGAACGCTCTACACAGTGGCGTTACTCAGGAGCGATTTCCGTTCGGCGCCGCTAAGCTGTTCTGCGCACTATCCTTTGGCGCGGCGCCGAGGCTTTCTAACGCCGTGGGCTAACCAGCGATAATGACGGCGCGCCGCAACCCTCCACTCGCTGAAGGTGCAGGCGTTCGAGCGGCGCAATCGCGGCTCGCTTGACGACCATACTCGTTGGCTCGTAGGAGCGGCCCATCTTCCCGCCGGCAATCCGTAGGACGTAAACCACTTGCCTAGCGTCGCTAAAGGAAAACGTACCGCCCTCACCAGAATTTGTTCGCATCACTTCGCCGGTTCGGGGATCCTGAAGCGTCACCTCCGCACCAACTATCGGCACCGCGATGCGATTGATTTGATTTAGAAGTGCGTTGTCGCCTGTTCCTGGTTGCGAGTCGAGCAACTCGCCAGCATGGTGAAGTGTCGCCGTTGCCCAATCGCCCCATTTGTACTTGAGCTTCCGTTTTGATCGCCAAGAAGGCCGCGAGCGGACATGGAAGCAGTGATATGCGGCTGAGATGCCCAGAAATTCCACGTTCAGCCAGTATTCCCCAGGTGTCAGCCTCGACATGTTCAGACTTCCGTTTACGTCCGTTTTGCCTGTGAACACTGTCTTATCGTCGGGACCCGATCTCGATATCGTGATACTAGCTCCGGCGAGAGGACGTCCTTGATGGATTACTTTGATGGTGGCATCGGGAACGATCTCAATGCCTCCCCCGCCGCACATCGCCACTGAGCACCCAAACACCGGCATTGCAAGTGATGCCAGGAAGATAGCCCCAATACTAGCGATCCCCATTCGTCGTGTCGGCACGTCCACAGGATATCCTAAACCTCTGTTGGCAGGGCGTCACAAAGCCATCGCGTGACTCTCGGAACGTTCGCTTGGCACACGACGCGGATGAGCACAAAGGAAAAGGAACGATATGTCGCGCAGGGTGAAGTTTTCCAGTACGGAGGCCGCGCCGTACTACGTTTCACAAAGGGTAGGTTTTGGGTCTGCTCTCGCCCGTCGAAAAAGCCTTGCACCGACTGCACTACTAGGGGCAAGGCCTGGCGGTGACATGTTCTTGACAACATATGTTCTTAACGGCATAGTATAGATATGTCGTGGCAGGTTATTTTTCATGCGGAGTTTGAACCGGAGTTTGATGCCCTGCCTGTCGCCGTGGCCGATGAGCTTTTGGTTCATGCCAAGTTGCTGAAAGCCCTCGGGCCTCATCTTGGCCGCCCTCGCGCGGACACGCTGAAGGGCTCCCGGCACGCCAACATGAAAGAGCTTCGCTTCGATGCCGCAAGCGGCGTCTGGCGGGTTGCCTTTGCGTTCGATCTGAAGCGCGAAGCTATCTTACTGGTGGCGGGCGACAAATCGGGAGGGAGCCAAAAACGCTTTTACCGGCAACTCATAGCGAAAGCAGATGCCCGTTTTACGGCGCATCTGGCAGAACTGAAAAAGAAAGGAACGAAGGTATGACCAAGACGCTCGATGAAAAATTCAATGAACTGGGTCCGGCTCGCCGCAAGAAGATTGAGGCACGGGCGGCGGAGCTCATCGCCGAAGAAATGTCTTTGCGCGAACTTCGGCGGGCTCACCGCATGACGCAAAAGCGCATGGCTGAAAAACTCGGCATTGGGCAAGAAGGGATTTCCCGTCTCGAACAACGTAGCGACCTGCTGATTTCGACCTTGCGCAGTTACGTGGAGGCGATGGGGGGAAGCTTGTCCATCGTCGCGAAGTTTCCAGACCGCAAACCCGTTGTTGTGGCCGGTCTGGCGGCATTGGAGCCGTCGCCGAGAGATTAAGCCGAAGAAGGCCCCCGCCCATCCGGCGGTGTAAACGCAATCAATGAAATCAGCGCTTGCGTAGTCCCGTTTTCTTGTCCCAGGGCATGAAATACGGTTACGCTGGCGTCTCGACAGACGACCAGAATACAGCCATGCAACCAACCGCCTTGAAGAAGGCAGGATGCAAGACGATCTTCAATTACGAAGGATTATCCGGCGCGACCGCCAAGCGTCCCGCATTGACCCGTTGCTTCAAGGCCCTGCAAAAGGCGACACGCTCATCGCCTGGAAGCTCGACCGGCTGGGCCGTTCCTTGCGCGACCTGAAATTCCATTCCCTCACCGAAGCCATAGACACCGCCACACCGACAGGCCGCGCCATGTGGCAGATGATCGGCGTATTGGCCGAGTTGGAGCGCAGCCTGATTGTAGAGCGCACACAGGCCGGAATGAAAGAAGCGCGGCGGCGCGGTGTACAGTTTGGCCGGAAGAAAAAACTGACGCCGGCGCAAATCGCCAAGGCTCGAAAACTGATCGACGCCGGCGAGCGGGTTGAGGATGTAGCGGCGCTTTGGAACGTGGGCCGGACAACTCTTTACCGGGCTCTTACAAGCTAAGCCGATCCCGAAACCTACCAGAGGATTACCGTTACAAATAAATTCTACACTGTCCGACTTCACAGAAGTCTAAACGCGAACCCATTTCCCGGAACCACCCTTTCGCCTGGTTGCTCCCACCTGAATCAATAGCATCCGTCCATGCTCCTCGTGGGAACAAGGAGCCCCCTTTTGCTCAGCAGAGCCGGTTGGAACAGTTCGCCTTGAGGAGTACGCACTCTCCGGTACTCGTACGGCACATAATAGAATACGGACCAACCCTAAAAACCGCTTTCACGACAGATGTATTGGAGGAACGAATGAAGAACATGATATCTGTGGCTGCTCTGCTTGCGTTAACGTTGCCCTTCTCTTTAGCGCAAACGCCTCCCGGCGCGACACGAATCGCGATAGCTAAGGAAGAATTGCGCCGACTATCGGGTGAACTGAACGAAGCGGTCCGCACACACGACCAAGCGGCCCTTAAACGGATATTTGCTAACGACTATGTATATCCAGCACTGTCTTGGGCGGTGTCGGGTACCTAGCTGATCTTCTTCGAATGGCGCAATCTGGTTCGCCGCCTGCTGCGATTCCCATGCTGGATTTCGAAAACCTCCAGCTATATGGGGATACTGCGGTGTTGCGCACACGTGAACCAAATTACTTCATTACAGTCATTTTCACAAGGCAAGAGGGGCGCTGGCAGATCATTCAGCTCCAAGACACACCGCTCCCTTCGCCGCGTCAAACCGTTACAGTTGATCCGAAGGCCCTCGCCTCCTATGTCGGAAAATACGAGCAGTCACCCGGTCGGATCGCCGAGATTTCGCTCTATGATGGAGGAATTAGGATAGTGTTTCCTAACAAGCTGACCTGGAACCTTCGCCCTTACGGCGAGGATCGGTTTTTTGTCGTGGAGAGCTTGAACTAGATCATGTTTCATTGAACGGATGAAGGCCGCATCCGGTTCTACACGGCTTGGCTTCCCACTGGTTTGCTCATCAAAGGCATGAGAATCGAATAACTCGGTCCGGTAGCTATTTGCGTCACCGAAGCATCGTTAAATGCGCCACCGACCATTCTTCCACGATAAGAAGGGGATTGAAACTAACTTCCTCCAGATACGAGGTCGAGAGCAGTTCCACTTCATTACCGATATCGCGACTTTCGGGTGGGTCAAGCCGTTTGTGGTGTGAACTCTCGTTGTTTAGATTGGGATGATTCGGGCTCCCGAATCTAGACG
>JANXXI010000375.1 GCA_025350695.1 Acidobacteriota bacterium | reverse complement strand
TGGTTTTTCCCAACCTGTCGCCGCCGGCCACTTTTTGGCCTTTCTCCATGAGGTGCTTTAGAACTTTATCGACCGTGTCTTTATTGAAGAGCCAACGGTTGATTTCTTCCGCGCCGACGAAATCGCGTTGCGTGCCCTCTTCGTCCCATTCGATGTCGTCCCACTCGCGCTTTTTGTCTTCGGGCAGATCGTCGTACTTGATTCCTTCGCGCTGGAATTTCAGCGGGACGGAAACGGACCGGACGGGAACCAGGTGGGGAGGAGGCGAAGACTCAGCTTTCGCCGCTGCTTGAGCTGGTCAATGCGGCGAAACGGTTATTATCGCCAGGGGTGGTTCCCCTGTGGCTGAGCTGGTTCCGGCACGGCGGAAAGCCGGATTCCCGTTTGGCATAGCTGCCCACGAACCGATGGCGCCCAAGGGCGACGAATGGTGGGCTGCGATTTCGGAACGAGAGGTTTGAGAATTGGCTCGGCGGCAACGGCTTTGCCTCTTCGGCGGTTTCGCATCACCTGCTGGCGTAGCGCAATGGCCGGCGTCTCATACATTACAGCCAGATCGCGATGAAGATCACCCGGTGTGCTCAAATCCCGAGACTAGGAACTTGTTGAAAAATGGGGACTGACGGAACAGACAGCCTTTTTTCGCAAGTTACCCTTTGGAAAAGTCAATCGCTTGCGATGGCGAAAAAAGATGTCAGTTTCGTCGGTTCCCGTTTTTCAACAAGCTCCCAGGATATTTCCCTGCACTGTTCCAGCGCAACAATTTCCCAGACGGTCTTATATACTCATGTTGGATAACCTTCAATGAAAATTCTGATCCTCGCGTCACTTGCCGTTGCTCTTCATGCACAACCTGCCAATGGCCCGGCGGCTTTCGCCAGCCGCTGCTCCGGTTGCCACGGCGCTGACGGCAATGGCGGCGAGCACGCCCCATCCGTCTTCCCAGCCATGTTCGCCAAAAACGACGGGGAAATTACGGCCATCATCAAAGACGGCATTCTGGCGAAAGGCATGCCGGCGTTCAAGCAGCTGACGGATGGCGAAGTTTCCGTCCTGGTTGCTCAAATGCGGACCATGCAGCAAGCTCGCCGTGGCCGCCGTGGCTTTGCTCCGGTCAAGCAAACCGTGCGTCTGACGAATGGAAAGCAGCTTGAAGGCTTCGCGATCAATCGCACGAGCCGTGAACTACAACTGCGCGATGCCGAACAGCGCATCCACTTGCTTCGTCAATCCGGCGAACAGTATCGCGAGGTGACCTCCGAGGCCGATTGGCCGAGCATGCATGGCCAACTGAGCGGCAATCGTTACGCGCCATTGAAGCAGATCGATACGACCAACGTAAACCGCATGGCGGTGAAGTGGGTCTACCCCGTGCCCGGCTCTGGCCGCCTGCAGGGAACGCCGCAGGTGGCTGATGGTGTGATGTACGTAACGAACACAAACACAGTGATTGCCCTCGACGCGGGATCTGGCGCTAAGTTGTGGGAGTATTCGAAGCCGGCCACGCAGGGCTTGATTGGCAATGCTCGTTCCCCGGGAAATAATCGTAGCGTTTCGGTTGCGGGTGACCGTGTTTTCATGCAGACCGACAACGCGCATCTGGTCGCTTTGAATCGCCACACCGGCGCGGTGCTGTGGGATACCGAGATGGCGGATTACAAGCAGAACTATAACGCTACCGGCTCGCTGCTTGCGGTGGAAAACTTGGTGGTGGCTGGTACGGCTGGCGGAGAAGAGGGCGTCCGTGGATTTCTTGCCGCTTACGATCAACAAACTGGAAAGGAGGTCTGGCGTAAGTGGACTGTCCCCGCGCGTGGCGAGCCTGGATCTGAGACTTGGGATGGAATCGATTTGGAACACGGCGGCGCACCCACTTGGCTCACCGGTAGTTACGATCCGTCGACGAAGACCGTCTATTGGCCGACTGGCAACGCCGGCCCGGATTTTAATGGCGACAATCGTAAAGGCGACAACTTGTACGCTTGTTCCATTCTTGCGCTCGACGTGATGACCGGAAAGATGAAGTGGTATTTCCAGGCGACTCCGCATGACGAATGGGATTGGGATGCCGTGGCGCCGCTTGTGTTGGTGGATACTGAATGGCGGGGGCAGCCTCGCAAGCTGTTGCTGCAGGCAAATCGCAATGGATTTCTGTATGTGCTCGATCGGATTACGGGTAAGATGCTGATGGCGTCGCCGATGGTGAAGAAGCTGACGTGGGCCAAGGAGATAGCCCCGGATGGCCGGCCCGTAATGAATCCCAACCAAGTTCCAACTGCGGAAGGCGCGCTGATTTGCCCGGCTGTGGAAGGGGCGGCGAACTTCTTTTCGACGTCCTTTAATCCGGCGACGAATTTGTTCTATGTGAATACACTGGAACGGTGCGCGGTTTATACGAAACGAACCACGCCGGCGTGGCAGGGTGGGCGCGGGTATCAGGGAGGCGGCGGACGGCGCGATCCGGACGACAAGCCCCAAAAAATCGTGCGGGCCTTCAACATTGAAACGGGTAAAGTCGTCTGGGAGTTGCCACAGCAGGGCGCGGGTGATTCGTGGGCCGGAACACTATCGACCGCAGGCGGGTTGGTGATTTTCGGAGACGATGGTGGGGCGTTGTCGGCGGCCGATGCCACCACTGGCCGCAAGCTTTGGAGCTTCCCTTTCACCGAAAATCTCCACACTTCGCCCATGACTTACATGTTCGACGGTAAGCAGCGGGTGGGCATGGTGAACGGAAGCGTGGTGTATGTTTTCGGCGTCGATTGAGAACAGTAGCGGGAGCCTTTAATTAAATAAAAGAACGGCGGGAATAGTGTTCAGGCATGCTACCTGCCGCCACAATTCCCGCCGTGTTAAGTTAAGTCTGGCTTTCGAAAAAGCCAGGGCTAATTAGTTATCTGCCGCCGGCGCGCCGGCGAGCTTGGAACCGATTGAAATTGCCACCAGCCTTGGCCTTAGCGTAGAAAGGGACCGGGATTTCGATAACGTTCGCGCCGCCGACCTTCTTCACTTCGCGTTCTAAGATTATTGTGACTTCCTGACGGACAAGTTTAGTTTTCAAGGTCCGTTCGATAGCCATGATATCCTTTCGTTCGTTACGAGTAGCGAATGTAGAGGCGGTACCACGGGCACCTGCACGGCCAGTTCGACCGACGCGATGGATGAAATCTTCAGGCACCTGAGGCAAATCGAAGTTCACAACGTGGGCGATTCCGTCCACGTGGATACCACGAGCAGCCACATCGGTCGCTACCAGGACGCGGTAATCGCCCTGTTGGAAACCTTTAAGAGCTTGATTACGCTGGCTTTGCGTACGATCTCCATGAATCATCGTCGACTTAAATCCGCCGACAGACAATTTTTTCGAGAGTTTGTCAGCCCCGTGCTTCGTGCGAGAGAAAACCAGGAACGATCCTTGATCCTCACCCAGTAAGTGGGTCAAAAGGCTAAGCTTACGGTCCTGATCGACTTCGTAGACGTGCAGGTCGATATTCTCGGCCGGCTTGGTCGCGGAGCCAATGGCGATCTTCACGGGCTTGTGCAAATAGTCATCAATCAGGTGAGCAACAGACGATTCAATGGTTGCGGAGAAGAAAAGGGTCTGCCGGTTCTCTGGGATTTGTTCCATGACATATTCAATTGTCGGTAGAAATCCCATATCGAGCATGCGATCTGCTTCGTCGAGGACCAGGAATTCAACCGCACCCAGCTTAACTAAGCGGCGCTTGATGAAATCCGATATTCTGCCCGGAGTAGCGATCAATACTTGAGCACCCTTGCGAATGGCCTGGAGTTGAACGTTTTCGCTCATCCCTCCAACTACCACCGCTGCTTTGATGCCGGTGCCGTGGGCCATTTTGCTGAAAGTTTCATTGATCTGGATCGCCAATTCCCGGGTAGGGGAAAGGATAACCGCCCGAATCCCGGTGGGGACGGGGACAGACGAAAACTTTTGGAGCATAGGCAAAACGAAAGCTAGTGTTTTGCCAGTGCCGGTTTGCGCCGTTGCGACAACATCGTTGCCGGCTAGCGCGGGAGGAATGGATTGAGCTTGCACTGGTGTTGGAATTACAAACCCGTGCTTCTTGAGGTTGCCCGCCAAAATAGGCGACAAGGATAGTTCTGAAAAAGTATTCATTAAGATTTTATGGGGGAAGGAAAATCAGCAGGCCAGAGACTGGCGGGAAACAACAGGAGGCGGATTGAACTTCCAATTAACTACAGATTTAATCATACCACGGAAAAACCATTGATGGTGCTGCTGTGGGCTGACCATCCCGCATCCGCCACAACCATCGCTGCCAGAAAACTTAAAGACACTATGTGGCCGAATCAAGAAACGGTGCGCATTCGCTGTACAACTTGGCGCGGAACGTCGTCCAAACGTTTACCG
>JANXXI010000373.1 GCA_025350695.1 Acidobacteriota bacterium | reverse complement strand
GCGCGAGGCGGCATCGAGGTCGGTGGAGTTTTGTTCGGAGCCCACGAAGGTCCGCGCATATGGGTGCAGGCTTGGCGTCCTATTGCCTGTGAGCACGCAAGCGGACCCTCCTTTATTCTTTCCGAAAAAGACGACGCTTCTCTTACTCGCATGGTGGATGAGTATCAAGCCGATCCTGCCCTTCATGGCATGCTCCCCGTGGGCTGGTTTGTATCGCACACTCGGTCTGGCATTGAGATTCGGGACCATGAACTAAAGTTTTGGGAAACGCATTTTGCAGAGAACTGGCAGATAGCGCTGGTCGTAAAGCCGTCGCGGTTTCAACCGGTTGATGCGGGATACTTCTTCCGCGATGAGTTGAATGAAGTCCGCCAAGACGCAAGCTACCAAGTGTTTGTTCTTCCCGTGGAAAAAAGGGGTCCTCCAAGAGATCGAAGGGAACGAGGGCACGCGGAGGTTCCAGAGCAAGCACCGGCACAGCACTCTCAGTATGACAAGTCGGATCAGGCATTTGAACAAAGAACGGCGCCTTCAACCATGGCCTTGGACAGGATACAGCCTGGCCCCTTGCCCCCAATGGTTCTACGTGAGGAATTGCGGCCTTCGGGTACACCTCGCAAAGCGTGGGCGATGATCCTGATGATTGTGGCTGGAGCTCTTCTTGGAATGATTGCGCGGATAGCGGCTCTATACTACATCGACACTCATCCGCCCACCCTCGGCCTGCGAGTAAGCGAAGAAAACCAGGAATTGCGAGTCCGTTGGGACAAGGATGCAGTAAAGGACTGGAGCACTGCTTCGGGGGAAATTCTTTTTAGAGAAGCTAAAAAGGAAGTTGCCGAGAAAATGGATTCCGAGGCCCTGAAGCTCGGAGCCTTCGGGTATGTGCGTCATTCAACGGACGTGTTGGTTCAACTAAAAGTTGTTCGCAATGGAAAACCGCCAATTGTGGAAGTGGCGCGGTTCGTCGGACCTTACACGGAAGGGGAGATTCCCCGTCAGGCAGCCGGGCAAGGATCGGACGCCAATAGGGCTAAGCAGCAGGCCCAACCCCGGCGAAAAAAACGGGTACTGAGGAATGCTCCTGAATTGGACATTGAGGCACCCCTACCCGCCCGTTAAATAGAGCTCTTCGCAGAATTCTACGCCACTTCAGCGTGCCCCATCGCTTGCTTTGCCGCCGTCACACATCGTTTGATAGTGGCCAGCAACACCTCGTCAAGATATGGTTTCACAAGATATTCGCTGACGCCAACCGAGGCGGCTTTATTTCGATGTTTGTCGCCTGAGCGGGAGGTAAGCATGATGATCGGTATGTGCGCATGTTCTATCTGCCCGCGGATCTTGGAGGAAAACTCGAATCCATCCATGCGCGGCATTTCCACGTCGGTTAGAATCACGTCGGGAACCCGCGCCATCTTGCTCAGGATCTCCAGGGCGTCCATGCCGTCTTTCGCCAAAGTTGGATTCCATCCGGTATTCTTCATCAAATTGGCGATGACGCGGCGGACACTCAAGGAATCGTCCACAATCAGCACTTCAAGAGCCTTGCGTGGCGCCTTGGGAGCAACTGCCCGGTTCAGTACTGCATTGATGCGGGCCTCCGAGCGATTGGTGACAACCTCCGCCGGATTCAAGATTAAGACGATTTCCCCATCACCCAGAATGGTTGCGCCGGCCATGCCGTGGACGCGCGTGAGCATTTCCCCAAGCGGCTTAACCATCACCTCGCGGGCATCGTGAATCTTGTCCACCAGCAACGCATGTTCCTGGTCGCCCAGTTTAATGACGACAACCGATTGCCGCGATTCCGCCTGGTTACCTGCCATTTCCCTTAGTCCGAGACTTTCGCTGAGATGCTTAGCCGGAAGGACTCCCCGTTCCAGGTTGGCCACCAACTGATAATCTTTAAATTCGATCACGTTCCGCGGAACTCTGGCGGTTTGAGCCACCGTGGAGATCGGAATCGCGAAGCGTTGTTGATGGGATTCAACGAAGAGAACTTTAGTGATCGCCAAGGTAAGCGGTAATCGAATGGTGAAAGTAGTTCCCGCTCCTGCCTGGGAATCGGCGAATACCGAGCCCTTCAATCCTTCCACGCTGGCCCTCACAATATCGAGACCAACGCCACGGCCGGAAATATCGGTGACCTCTTCGGCGGTTGTGAAGCCCGGTAAAAACAGCAGCTCGTGCAACTGTTTAGGCGACAGCAGGCTGACTTCTTTTTCTCCCGCAATATCCAAACGCACGGCTGCTTTGCGAATCTTGTCCTGATTGAACCCGCGTCCGTCATCGGTAAGACGCAGCACTACCTGAGTTCCTTCGTAACTGGCCCTTAAACGAATCTGGCCACAGGCGTCTTTGCCCTTTGCCAAGCGCTCTTCAACCGATTCAATACCGTGATCCACGGAGTTTCGCAAAAGGTGTTCAATTGGGCCCGCCAGTTGTTCCAAAACCGTCTTGTCTAACTCGGTGGCCGCTCCGTCCAGAAATAATTCCACGTCTTTCGCGCGTTTTTGCCCGGTCACCCGCACGGTGCGATGCAGCCTGTTCGAGATCGAGGACAGCGGCACCATCCGCAAGCGAATCAGTTTGTCTTGCGCTTCGGAGGTAAGCCGTCCCTGCTTACCTAAATAATTATCGAAGCCGTTCATTAGACCGCGCAATTGCCCGCCAATGGACGCCACGTCATCGGCTGTTTCCGCCAAGTCGCGCGATAGTAAATGCAGTTTGCTGTAGCGGTCGAACTCAAGGGCGTCGAATTCGGGTTTGTCGGTTGAATAGTTAACCGCGTTCACCACGCCGGGAGAAAAAATAGCGTGCTCGGTTTCCAGTTGACTGGTTAGGCGCTTCAAACGCTCCATGCTAAGGCTAAGCTCGTCCACTTCCTTGACATAGCTTGCCAAATGACGCTCGAACGTAGACCGGCTAACGAAGAGTTCTCCCACTAGGCGAACCAAACTATCCAGCCGGTCAAGAGGCACACGGACATACTTCGACGGATCGCCCGCCTCTGCTGGAGCAGCCGCGACTTCCTTCTCTGCTTCTACTTCGGTTCGTTCCGCTTTGGCGACGGGCTCGCCTTCCAGCGCCTGGCCTCTTAATGCCGCTCCGAATTGATTGAAAAGCTGTTCAAAGGCAACGCGCCGTTCCCCGACCTCACCTCGCGTGGCTATCAGATCACTAACCAGATCATGGGTTGCCAGCAGCAGCCGCTGAATACCCGGATTGAATTCCATGGAGCCTTCGTACAGATGATCGAGCAGATCTTCCATGCGATGGGTTAGCTTGTTGATCGACAGGAAGCCGACCATGCCCGCGGCGCCTTTGATCGTATGAACGCTGCGCCGTATTTCCAGCATTACCGGCTTTACGTCGCTTTGGTGCTCCAGTTCCCGCAGCCTGCGGCCAATGTTGTCTAAATGTCCTTCAGCCTCTTCAATAAATCCATCAACCAGTTCAGGCGGCAAGTCAGCCGAACTGTCCTCGTCAAAGTTCAGGACCTCCACTTTTTCCGGGCGAGGTTGGCTTAAGTCGGAAGGGAGTTCGGCGAATGCTTCTTGAATCTGTCCCACGCATTCTAATAGCAATTGGAGGCTTTCTTCGTCCCAAGATGCTTCCCCGGCGATCACTTGATCGAGAAATTCCTCGGCGTTTTGGGCCATTGCTCCTACGGCAATGAGCCCAGCCATATTGCAGGCGCCACGCAGGCTGTGCGCCAGCCGGTGCAGTTCATTCAACTGGCCCGTGGGGTTCTCCAGACCTGCCATTTGCCGCAACTCTTGCTCCATGGCCGGCAGATATCCCACTGCCTCCTCGAAAAACCCTTGCATGATTTCCTGATCCACAACCTGCCTCGCTTCTCTTCGACCGGTATTCTCACCCTGCCGGACAAACCGCAGAGCCTATTGATGAGCCTTCCGTGACGAACCAATCGCCAACGGAAAGAACTGCTGTCCATCTGACGCCAACCTACTGTCCTAAACTCCCACCGGATGCCGCGACTCGTCCGGCAACCGGAAGCGGCTGACGGATTGGTTCAGTTCTCCGGCAAGGGACGCCAGTCCGCGGATAGCGGCGGCGGAGCGGCGGGCCCCCTGCGCGGTTTCAAGCGTAACTTGCGAAATGTTGGTTACGTTGCGGGACACGTTTTCGGAGTTCGAGGCTTGTTGTTGCGCCGACCGCGAGATGGATTGCACCAGTTCCGCGATTTGTTGCGATACCACGCCAATATCCGCTAGCTTCTGTCCTGCTTCGTTGGCTAGTTGCGAACCGCCCACAACTTCGCGCGTTGTTTCCTCCATCGCGCTGATGGCCTCGTTCGTGTCGGTTTGCACCGATTTGATTAAGTTGGTAATCTTCTTAGCGGATTCAGCCGCGCGCTCCGCCAGTCCTTCCACTTCTTCGGCAACTACGGCGAAGCCCTTGCCTGACTCTCCGGCCATCGCAGCTTGAATCGACGCATTTAGAGCGAGGATCGACGTACGATCCGCAATGTCGCCAATCAGCTGCACGATTTCTCCGATTTCCTGTGACGATTCACCCAGACGCTTAATGCGCTTGGCGGTTTCCTGCACTTGGCCGCGAATCTGGTTCATTCCGTCAATCGTTTTGTTCACCGATGCCGCGCCTTGGCGTGCGCTGGAGAGCGCCTGCTCGGCAACGTCAGAAGCCGCCGTGGCGGTGGTGGACACTTGATGGATCGATTGCGTCATCTCCTGAATGGCTGCCGATGCCTGCAGAATCTGAGTCGATTGCGTCTCCGATACCTTTGCCAGCTCTTCCGTCGTTTGTTGCACGCGCTGAGCGGAGCTAGTTACTTCGGCCGTCGTCAGCTGCACCGCGGAGATTAGTTGCCGTAACTCGGCGATCATGTAGTTGAAGGAATCGGCAATAGCGCCAGTGACGTCGGCCGTAACTTCGGCTTCCTTGGTCAGATCGCCGCTAGCAACGCCCGCTACTTCTTCGAGTAGTTTCATGATGCTTTGCTGGATGTTATCCCGTTCATCGCGGCTTTGGATCAGCGTCAGCGTGTTGTCCAGCATTGAGTTGAGTGACCGGGCCATCCCCCCTAATTCATCCTGGGATTTGACTTCAACGCGCGCCTGAAAGTTTCCGACGCCGATTTCGTGGAACAGGCGGCCAATAGCGTTCACCTGTGCCGTGATTCCGCGGCTGATCAAATACACCGCTGTGGCGGCCAGTAGCAGCACCAGCATGGCAAAGGAGAGCTGCGTGAACTTATCACTGGTCAGGCGTTCCACCCGCGCGGCCAGCATTTCGCCTTGTAGCTTTGCCGCCGCATCGTATAACTTGAAGTAGCTTTCAAGGGTCGCCGTTCCTGAATTAAAGTATTTTTGCGCATCGCTGCTTGCCGCGCCCCGGATCAGTTCGTGGTTGGCCAGAGCGAGGTAAGAGTCTCCGGCCGCGGACGCATTGGCGGCCAGGCCGGCCAATTTTGGTTCGAGCGATGAGTTATAGCGTTGCGCCGATTTCACACTACGATCCAGCGATTGCATGGATCCCTGGATTTGCGTCACGAGGAACATCATTCTGGCGTGGTCTTCGGATGTCAGCTTACCTTTGGCTGCGATGCCCACGCCGAAGCCTTGCAACTCTCCAATGTATTCCGCCGTCAAAGGCAACTTTGAAAGCAGAACGTCAGCCAGATAGAAAGTGTCCAGTTCGGCGTCAAGAACCAAGTCTGACTTGTCGCCGGCCATCTGCGCCAAGCCGGCCAAATCGGAAATCAGGCGCGTATGGACGTCGAACGATTCCTTGGGCGTCATTTGCGTTGAGCGTTGCTGGATATCTTTCCATTGCAACTTCCAGCGATTCCACACTTCGGAAACGCCGAAACGTTCGCCATACTTGTTGGTGACCGTATCCACTCCAGCAATCGCGGCGTCAATGCGGCTCTCAACGGCGGGTAGTTGGGCCCGGAAAGTTCCTTCGCCGTTCAGAACGCCATTCACCAAGCCACGGTGTTGCGGCACTTGCTCGAGTAACGGTCTAAGAGCTGTTACGTACTCCAGCCCGTCCCGTTCATTAGTGGTTGTCGCTATTTGCTTATTTTGCGACTGAATGAACAAATAAACTAGCGTCAAAATGGGTACGCTCAGTAATGCGCCCACCAGACTCAATTTTTGCCACACCTTCAAGTTGCTGAACATCTCTCCACTCCATCCTTTTGCCCGTTGTCTCTGTTTACGGCGGAAGCCGCATTTCCCTAGTTGGTTCAGGCTGATAATTCTTGTAATTCGGTTGCTAACAATACTTTGTCTAAATCGATGACTTCAACTGGCTGTCCCTTGTGTTGGCCGCAACCGTTGAGCAACTGAGGGTTCACCACTTCGGTTTTCCCGGTTTGATCCGGCCCTTGCTCTCTCGGCGACCGGTCCACCCAAAATGCGCCAAGTCCTGCTAACCCGTCCACGATTAGTCCGACGCTCGACTCGCCCGTGGCCCTCACAACAAGCAAACGGTTGACTACCGTAATCTCCGTATCTCCCAGCCCCAGCACGTGCCGTAAATCAATGATTGGGATAATGTCGCCTCTGAGGTTGGAGATTCCGCGCAACGAAGAGGGAAGCCCCGGAACAAAAGTGACTCGTGGCATCTGGTCGGTTTCCACCACCCGCTGCAGCGGAACCGCGTACGAAGCTTCGCCTATTCGGAACACCACGAAACGCTCAGTTGGGCCCTCGGAAGCAGGTGGTTCAGCCTTGGCGACTGGCTGCTCCACTACTACCGGCTGAGTCTCGGGCTCTGATGCCGGTTCCTCGTGTGTTTGTTCGATGGCGGATATTCCGCCCAGGAGTAAACCAAGAAGACTCGCATCCAATTCCGCGCTGATCGGCTCATACGGCTCCCCAGGTTCCGCTAATTCGGTCGGGAGCGGGTCGGCCGTGTCGAAGGCGATCTCGTCTGGTTCGGTTTCAACTTCAACGGGCAAGTTCGGTTCGGCGGTGATTTCATCGAATTCAGTTGACTCGCTCATCAGGCTGTCAAAAAGAGTCCGCAAATCAGCTTCGTCTAATTCGGTCTCTTCGATCGCGTCCAATGATTCTTCATCAGCGCCCAGGTTGCGAGATGGTTCCAGAGGAAGGGTACTCGGCTGTTCGAGCGCTGTTTGCTCTGCCAGCGCGGGTGTTTGGTGCACCTTGACAACAGTTTCCTGCTGCGGCGCCTCGGAACCTGCTACCAGCAGAGTGTCAGTGGTCATCTCGAATTCGATCACGGGTTCGGGGAGTTCGCTGCAGTTTATCTCCGGTTCAAGTTCGCCAACAGTTTCGACTTCCTCCACGAGAGCATGACTACTTGGAGGAGAACTGTACCATGTCTCTAAATCTTCAGGCGGTTCACCCAGCCTCACGTCCCCGTGGGCCAACTCGGCGACTTCCTCGGTGCAGACTTCCTCCACCTCGGCCTCTATTCCCGAAGCATGTTCGCCTTCTATCGGGATTAGATCGAAGCATTCGAACAGGATGGCGTCAAGATTCACCGTCTGGTTGGTTATACCCTCGGCTGGGGCCAATGGTTGAACTACTTCCTGCGAAATCTCAGGGAGAGTTATTTCGCCGCGGAATGCGTTGGGCTCAGTTTGCAGTTCCTCTCCCTCGGCAAGGCCTTCCAAGCTAACGCTAAGATTGGCGATTTCCGGTCCAGTGGAATCCTCGTCCGCCGCGGCGGCTTGGTCTGGGATATCCTCACAGACCGTGTCAATTTCCTGCTCTTCCCACTGGTCAAGCAATAAAGAGAGAAGGCCTGACACAGCGTCCTGCTGGGTGTTGGGCTGGGATGTTTGGTTGAGTTCGCTCTGCTGTTCCGGCATAAGCTGTCCTTTACAATGAACGCTGGACTGTGGCCAGCAGGTCCTGGGCTTCAAATGGCTTGGTGAGGTATTCGTCGGCTCCCTGCTTCATGCCCCAGAAGCGGTCACTCGGCTGATTCTTGCTGCTGACCAGAATCACTTTCGCGCCGCTGGTTTCAACGGTTGTTTTGAGTTGCCGGCACACTTGAAAACCGTTCTTTTTTGGAAGCACGACATCGAGCAGTACAAGATCCGGACGATGCTGCATTGCTTGGACAATCGCTTGGTCTCCGTCCTCGGCGGTGATAATGTTGTAGTCCAACCCGGCAAGGGCGGCTTGCATCAGTTTCATTTGATTCGGACTATCGTCGACAAGCAATATCGTTTTTGACATCTATTCTCAGCTCCACATCCAAACAGTTAAATCTTTCCGGCGGGCCAGAGCCGTTTCCGGCAGGACTACTTTCCCGCTTCCTTCCTCGGCTTGACGTGTTTCTTCAAGGCGGCAAGCAACGCTTCTTCCTTAAATGGTTTGGTCAAGTAATCAGTAGCACCGGCCAACTTTCCTTTCATCTTGTCGAAGAAACCGTCGTTGCCCGATAACATCAAGACCGGAATGCCCTTTGTATAAGGGTTCTGTTTGATCACCTTGCAGACCTGGTAACCATCCATGCGTGGCATGGTAATATCTAGCAGGATCAGGTGAGGCGTTTGATCATTCAGCAGCGCCAAAGCTTCCATGCCGTCGGCAGCCGTCATTACCCGGTAACCGTTCCGTTCAAGAGTCAGGTTCACCACTTTACGCACCGTGGAGCTATCGTCAACCGCCAATACAAGCGTCCGGCTTTCCAGCGTTCTCGCGGCCAATTTCAGTCCGCCATCGCCCGGGTTCATCTCATTGGCCTTATTCAGGTGACTCAAGGCTTCAGCCGACCGGTTCAAGTTCAGCAGCGCTTTGGCCAGATTAACGTGCCCGCTCAAACTCTCCTCGGCCGCCAATTCCCGTCGTAAACGCTGCACGGCATCTTCGAGCACCGTCTCATTCAATCCGCGGTTTGACGAGTATGCTCCCAGGTCTTCCAGAATTTGAATTCCGCCACAAACTCCGCAGCGGTCTAACGGGATTTCCGAATCCGACTTACAAAAGGCGCACTGCCAATCCTGCTTGCGGACAACTTCGGATAATCGGACGAGCCGCGGTCCCATGTCATCAATAGGCTGGGAGTGCCCGTTTAACCCCGCCGTTTCGGCCCGCCCGGCTGGGGCGTGGCTCGAATCGTGTGCGGCCGTGGCGGCTACGACCGGTTTGGACTGTACTGGCGAATTGGAGACCGGAACAACGGGTTCCCGTCTTGGGCGATTGAGGCGATGCACGGCCAGAACGTTCAGAGCTTGTGTATTCTTGGGATTAATCTCCAGCACGCGCTCCAAATGGCGCATTGCCTCGTCGGAATTTTCGGCTAAAGCGGCCGACCACATTAAAGCTTGCTCGTTCAGAGGTTCTCGTTCGTGAATCTCTTTCAACAGACTCCGCGCTGTGGTTTTTTGTCCAAGTTTGGCGGCTGCGACCACCTCTCTCAGCAACACACTGGTTTTTACGACTGACTCACTAGCCACTTTTACGCCTCCCGTTCGAATCCATCGCCGCCACGGTTCTATCTTTTTGTTTTATTACCTGGTCGTTTCCCGAAAGCCGGCTTGCCGCGCGCGCAGCATGGTTCAGCCAGCCCCAACGGCTCGTCCCCATATCCCGATCAACGCGCATACAGCAGTCGGCCAAGGTAACTCCAAGAATTTTTGAATTCAGTGTGCCATCGTCAGCTTTCTAAAAATACTTTATGGAAATTTGCGGGGCTAGTGTCTAGTACGAGTGTCGTATGCCCGAAGAAATCGCTTATTCCCCTGGGTTGAATCAGTAAGTCCGACGCGTCGTGGGAGGGCGGCCCTAAGGACGCCTGCTCCAGTTCCGGAATCCGTTTACTGAACTTGGGAGTTTCTTGGGTATTCGGAATCCTACGATAATGATGAGGATTTCGGAAGTTGGACGAAGCGTCGGCCTAACGATTACCAGATGTTGTAAGCTCATTGGTAATAGGAGGTTAGGAAAATGATGCTTCACTGTCCCAATTTCATAAAGCTCACTCTCTTCACTTTGATAGGCGCGGCTGTCGGTCATACCCAAGAGACTCGTGGAGCCATACAAGGCCGCGTCACCGACTCTACCGGCGCCGTCATTGCCGGCGTTGAAGTTAGAGCCACGAACGTTGCTACTGGCGTCACCGCTTCAGCACGCACCAACGACTCCGGTAATTACGTACTTCCCTATTTGCTTACTGGGAAATATACGCTTTCGGCCCAAGCTCCAGGATTCCGCAAGTCCATCCGCGACGGTATTGAAATGCGGATCAGTGACCGCGTCGACGTCAATATTGAACTGCAAGTTGGCGAAACCAGCGAATCCATCGAAGTGAAAGAAGAAACCCCGCTGCTGGAAACTGCCAGCGCCTCCCTTGGTCAAGTGGTCGATCAAAAACGCATGGTGGATCTGCCCACGTTTGGGGGGAGCGTCATGGTTCTGGTGCA
>JANXXI010000322.1 GCA_025350695.1 Acidobacteriota bacterium | reverse complement strand
CGAGTAACTTTCGCGAAAAATGAAACGCCTCAACATATACCTGTTCTCTGCGCGTTCGCGCGAGTGTCTCCTGAAAAATTCCAAAAACCACGGGCTGCTAGAGGACAAGTTGGGCAAACTGAATTTAACCATGGACGGCCTGGCGCGCCGAGACCAAAAGATATTTGCCGTCGCGGAACGATTAGGCGTCCCGATGGTTGTAACGATGGGCGGAGGCTACGGCGATCCGATCGGTGCGACCGTCGCCGCGCACGCTCAAACGTACTTGGCGGCGAAGGACTGGTATGCGCGAATCGCAGCAGCTAGCAGCGAAACAAGAAAGCTGATCGAGGCGAACCAATCCCCGTTCCTCGTGTAGAACGTTGTTTCCTTGATCCACGAAAACGGTAGACGTGTCGATGCCTCAACCCGTTCTGGGATCCGCTTGACGATTCGACCGGCTGGATCAATCGACACGGTATGCCCATTGTTGGTGACCCGCAGCAGCCAACGATTATTCTCCGCCGCCCGCATGCGGGCCAGCAACAGATGTTGTTCGCGGGCGGCTGTCTGGAAGAAATATCCATCGTTGGTCAACATCGCAAGAACCTCAGAGCCATGCGCCGCGAACTCCCGGACGTGGCCCGGCAAGGCTGATTCATAGCAGATGAAAATGCCGGCCTGGTGGCCATTCACCTTGAAGTCCGTGAGATCTTTGCCTGGCGAGAACATTCCCGTTTCGCCGCTTACTTTGTTGACCCACCAAAACACCCAAGGCACATACTCGCCAAACGGGACCAAATGCATCTTGTCGTAGCGGCCCACTTGCTTGCCTCTGTTGTCGATGAACACGGCGGAGTTGAGAGGGGCGCCCTTCGGGTCATGCGTGACGGTCCCCATCACGATGGGCACATTACCCGCAGTGGCCACTGTGGTCAACTGCTCTCGTACCGTGGCGTCCTCTTCGTAATAAACCGGGGCGGGAAGTTCAGGCCAGATCACCATTGCCGGCTTCGACTCACCGGCCGCGAGAGCTGCCTCTAAGCTGAGTTTGGACATGCGCCGCTCAAGAGCCTGTACCGAATCCCAAGTCCAATGGGCGGTCTCAGGGTCAATATTCGGTTGAATGGCGATGATCGACTCTTTGGGGACGGAAGGAACCGGCAAGGCGGGCAGCAACAGTTCCACCAACACGATGCCGCCGACGGCCACTATCCCACTGCGGCGGCGCAATGCAACGGCGGTTGAGGTCAAGGCAAAGACAAACGACAACCCGTATACACCAAGCCATGGAGCAATCCGCATGGGAAGCGGCATGTCCGCACCGGCGTTCCCCAGAAGCAGCCACGAAAACTGCGTCGTCGGCAATTGCGACCACTCCATGCCGATCCACAATCCAGGAATCAAGAGGACAGCCAAGCGCGAAGGAATCAAAGTTGCGGCAACCAGAGAGAATAAACCATAGTGAAAGGCCCAAACAAAACAGTAGACCAGCAGAGTGCCCAAGCCGCCCCACTCCCCCATGTCGCCATGTACGGCCAGCACCGGCATAAACCAATAATAGACGCCGAGCGAATGGATCCAACCAGCAACGTATCCGAGAAGGAAGCGATGCTTCGCTCGAGCCTCACGGCCCAAAGCATGGAGTAGCGGAGCAATCGCAAAAGGAGCCAGCCAATACCAATTGAATCCTGGATAGATGACAACCAGCAGTATGCCCGTTAAAAGAGCGAGAAGGTAGTTCACGCGACAGGAAGTTTTCCGCTGGCTTCCTCTTCCACTAAATCCGCCATGTAAGAAGACCGCACAAAAGGGCCGCTGAAGACCATCTCGAAGCCGATGGAAAGACCGAAGACCCGGAGTTCATCGAACTCCGCGGGTGTGACGTAGCGTTTCACCGGAAGGTTGCGGCGCGACGGTTGCAGATATTGGCCGATAGTTGCGATGTGCGCGCCTGCCGATCGAATATCCCGCAGTAGCTGCTTGACTTCATCCTGAGTCTCGCCCAGGCCGACCATCAAGCCTGATTTCACCAGTGCTTCTGGCCGATGCTTACGGGCAAACGACAGGACGTCGAGCGATTGTTGGTAATCGGCCTGCGGCCGTACCTTGCGGTATAGGCGACGAACCGTTTCCATGTTGTGGTTATAGACGTGGGGACCGGCATCAAGCACTCGAGCCACGGCAGTCATGTCGCCATTGAAATCGGGCGTCAATACTTCTACACGGGTCGCAGGCAGTGCCCGTTTCACCTCAGTGACGGTCTCGGCCCAGTGATGGGAACCGCCATCAACAAGCTCATCACGGTTCACACTGGTAATCACAACGTAGCGCAGCTTCATTTGCTGGGCCATGTTGGCTACGTTCGCCGGTTCATGCGGATCAAGCCCGAAATCCTGCTTCGAAGGATTGCCCTTGGGTACCGAACAAAAACCACAACCGCGTGTACAAATATTGCCGAGGATCATGAACGTGGCTGCCCCGCGGTGGAAGCACTCATGGATGTTAGGACATCGGGCCGATTCACAAACCGTATGCAACTGCCGCTGCCGCAATTCCCGCTTTAGGATATGTACAGATTCGTTATGCGTTTCCGGTTTGCGAAGCCACTCCGGCAAGCGCGGACGGGCCACATCCGCGATCTGAACAAGAGTCTGAGAGGCGTCCGCCACAGTTAGTATTTCTTCACGAAGGCGCCTTTCACGCCTAGCTTTTCCAGCTCGATTTTGGTCTGCGCAAGAGCTTCCTTGTCTTTGATTGGGCCGATCAGAACACGAAAGAGTTTGTCATTGGGACCAGGAGCAACCACAGCGCTAAACGACTTGCCGCGTAGCGTACCTACCCACGAATTGGCGCCTTCCAAATCGACGGCAACCACCTGCATGTAAGTTCCGGGGCCGGGAGTCGAAACCGAACCAGTTGCCACGGGCCTAGGCTTTGGAGGCTCAGCCATTTTAGGTTCAGGCGGAGGCGGTTCTTTCTTAGCCTCTTTCTTAGGCTCTTCTTTCTTCTTCTCAACATCTTTGGGAACCTTGGGAACCTCGGGCAGCGGAGCTTCCTTCACGACTTCTTTGGGCGCGTCCTTTGTGGTGGCGCGTTCGTATAGCTCCGTCGCGGATCGGGAAGGAGGTTTCTCATCATTCTGTTTGCCAGGATCTACAATGATTGGACTTCCGGAAGAACCTGAGGCGGATCCGCCGATAATGGGGACCTGCCGGTTATTGAAAGCAGTGATGGCCTCTTTGCTTGGGTTGTTCTTACCTATTAGATATCCCATCGTAAACAGGACTCCCAACAGGACCAACAAAACTCCAAAGACCAGCAACAATTGGCGGTTACCTATAACTAATTCGAATTCACCTTCATCGTTATGAGCCATGCTTCACCTTCACCTTACAAAATCATAATACCGCGACATTGTCGAGGATAGCTCCTCAACTGCGGTCTTGACAACTACCTTTCACCTTATGGCGGAAATCGCCAGGTGTTTGTTGCTCCAGGCAATTGACGCAAATCTGAGAAGAAGAAACGTTAATCCCGAAATCGATGTAAGAATCGGGCCCGTCCAGTTTAGCTTCATCCCGGCGCAAAGCATGACTCCCCCGCAATTGACCAGTACAACCCCGGCCAGTGCCGCTGTTCCAAACATAGGCCACAGCGCCTCCATGCAAATCAACATTGCGCCGCACATCAACATAAGCAAGTGCCGGTAGCTTAGTAGCTGCATGGAAAAACCAAAAATGCCAACCAGAAGAAATACGCCGCCAATGCTGGCGAAAATTGCCGATCCCGGCAATAGGCACTCTGCATAAACCAACACCAGACCAACCACAATAAACAACAGGGAAATATTGGGATCCTTAATAGAATGCCAAATGCGATCTTTCGAGGTCGCCAACAGGGCAATTGCAGCGGTGAGAAAAAGTGTGCGCCAAAACATTTGAGTCAATTGTCCAGAAGGAACCCCGGACCGATGGCCCGAGGTTCGCCGATACTTACGATGCTACTTGCCGTGGAAGCGAGCTTCCGCATCAGCCCAATTGACTACGTTCCACCAATTGTCCACATAGCCCGGGCGCAGATTCTGATACTTCAAATAGTAGGCATGTTCCCAAACATCAAGACCAAGAACCGGAACCTTGCCTTCCATGATCGGAGTGTCCTGGTTGGCCGTGCTGGTGATGTCGATGGAATGATCGGCATTCTTCACAACCCAAGCCCAACCGGAACCGAACCGGCCGATCGCGGCCGCTTTGAATGCCTCGCGAAACTTGTCAAAACCACCAAACTTACCATGGATGGCTTCCGCCAACGAACCAACAGGCTCTGGCATCTTGCCGGTAGTGTTGGGGGCCATCTGTTGCCAAAACATGGAATGGTTTGCGTGGCCACCGCCGTTGTTGCGAACAGGTCCCTTGATCGCGTCCGGCACAATCGCCAGATTATTTTCAAGCAACTGATGCAGCGACTTGCCTTGCAACTCAGCATGGTTAGCCAAGGCGTTGTTGAGATTGGTTACGTAAGCGTTGTGGTGCTTACCATGATGAATCTGCATCGTCATCGTATCGATGAACGGCTCGAGCGCCGATACAGCGTAGGGAAGAGCTGGAAGTTCAAATGCCATGAATAGTCTCCTTTAATACGTCTTCAGCCGGCGAATCCACCGGCTGTTTCAAATGCTTGGGCAAGGCGGAACATCGTTTCCTCGCCAAAATGTTTCGTCAAAATCTGCATGCCGATAGGCAGGCCGTCCTGAGTGTTCCCGCATGGAACACTCATACAAGGGATGCCCGCCAAGTCACCCGTGATGGTATAGATATCGGAAAGGTACATGGCCACTGGGTCATCTACCTTTTCTCCAAGCTTGAAGGCCGGAAATGGCGAGACAGGGCTGATAAGGGCATCCACTTTTTCAAAAGCGGCCGCGAAATCCTTAGTAATCAAATTACGCACTTTCTGAGCCTTGATGTAATAGGCTTCGTAGTAGCCGTGGCTCAGAACATAGGTGCCGAGCATGATGCGGCGCTTCGCTTCAGCTCCAAAATTTTCACCGCGCGAATTCGAGTACATTGCCGAAAGCGTGTCCGATTTTTCAGAACGCGCTGTATAGCGCACGCCATCGAAACGCGCCAGATTGGAACTCACCTCTGCCGTGCAAATAATATAGTAAGTGGCAATGGCGTATTCGGTGTGAGGCAGGTTGACTTCCTGAACCGCGCACCCAAGCGATTCGAGCAGCTTAATACCTTTGTTCACCTTATCCGCCGTTTCGCTGGTCATGCCAACGAAGTATTCCTTGGGCAGCCCAAGGCGAAGGCCTTTGATCGACTGACCGATCGTAGCGTTGTAGTCAGGCACGGGCGCGAATGCCGATGTAGCATCCATCGGGTCGCGGCCGGCAATGGCTTTGAGAAGAGTGGCGGAATCGGCAACGTTGCGGCTAAACGGGCCAATGTGATCGAGCGAACTGGCGAATGCCACCAACCCATAGCGTGACACTCGGCCATAGGTAGGCGTCACGCCCACTACACCGCAAAAACTGGCTGGCTGACGAATGGAGCCGCCCGTGTCGGAACCAAGCGAAACCACCGCGGTGCCTTGGGCAACAACCGCCGCCGAACCGCCAGAGGATCCACCCGGAACCCGATCCAGCGCAGCAGGATTACGAACCGGCCCGAACGCCGAGTTTTCATTCGACGAGCCCATGGCGAACTCGTCGCAAGTGGTCTTACCCAGAATGATGCCGCCAGCCGCTTCAAGCCGGTCCACCGCCGTTGCGTTGTACGGAGGAACATACTTTTCCAGAATCTTAGAGGCGCAAGTGGTGCGGACGCCCTTGGTGACAATTACGTCTTTGACCCCAATCGGCACACCAGCCAGCAGTGGCAAAGGTTCACCCTTCGCTACAAGTTCGTCGATCTTGGCGGCAGACGCCAAGGCGCGTTCCGGGCAAAAGTGAAGGTAGGCGTTGGTTTTTGCATTTTCGGCCTGGGCAAACTCAAGGGCCGAAGTAGTGATTTCGGCGGCGGAGAATTGCTTCGATGCTAAGCCCGCGCGGATTTGGTCAATGGTTAGAGAACGTACGTCCATGTTTAGCGTTCAATCACTTTGGGAACTTTGAAGTATCCGCCGCTGGTAATGGCGGCATTGGCTACCGCATCGGCATTTGAAAGTGAGGGCCGCTCCACATCGGCGCGCAGTGTGGCCGTTTCCTCATTGTCAAAGAGGACTTGGGCCATGGGCTCCACACCTTCGGTGTCGATCTCGTTTAGCTTGTCGATGTGTACCAGGATCCCGCTCAAATCGGCGGCCATCCGATGAATTTCGCGGTCACTGAGTGTTAGATTCGCCAATCCGGCGACGTAACGAACTCTTTCTTCTGTGATCAAGCAGTTGCCCTCTTACGGGATTGGATATAAATGCGGCGCAGGATGGGATCCTGAATGGAATCGGCTTCGTCGGCGGAGACAAGATTATCTTCGCGCTGGGGAGCCCTCTTAGGAATGGCAATTTTGAAACGGATGCTTCTTACTTTACCCGGGCCAAGAGTAGCCGTCAGCTTTTCCATAATTTGCGGCTGAAGCAGGCGAAGGTTCTTTTCCCAAATGGCGTCTTCTACATCGACTACCAATGTCCCTTCAAAGATTCCAACAGCACGGGTGTGACGGGCAATAGTTTTCCCAACGGTTTGCGCCCACGATGGGACAGCTAACCGTTCCGAGGAAACCCCGGCCTTTGCAAGCTTCATCTTGCTCAAAACTTTGGCGGCCCGCATCATGTCGGTGAGCTTTCAAGTTTATCACGAGGGACCCGTCAAGAACCGGACTTCAAAATTAGATATACTCCTTTTCGATGACCACCAGAAGAACATTCCTCAGCCTTGGCCTGGCCCTTCCCTGCCTTGGAAAGACCGTGCGTGCTCGCGGGGCGAAAGTGGAAACCGTATTTCGTTCGCCTGGGCAGAAGCCAAATGGATTGCAGGCCGTAAAAGAGGGCCTGTGGATTTTGGATCAAGGGGACAATCGGGCATACCTTGTGGATTACAAGCATGGTCGCGTTGTACGTAAGCTCGAAACAGAATCGAAGGCCGGCAGCGGGATCACGTTTGATGGCGAAGCCCTGTGGCTTGCGTCCACATATTCTTGCGAAATTATTCGGGCCGATGTGAATACAGGCAAGACACTGGCGAAGTATGCGTGCCCTGGGTCGGGTCCGGTAGATTGGGCGAACCCGCGGAAGAGTCCGCTCGCTCCGCCAGAAAAGCCAAGAGTTGCGTCGAGTGGTCCCCCCGCCAAACGCGTGTCGACCGGGGCGCATGGACTTGAGTGGCGCGACGGCCGGCTCTGGATTGCCGTGCCGCCGGCGAAGACGATTTACAAGGTCAATCCCGACGGGTTCAAAATCGAACAGCAGTTTGCAACGGCCGGAGATCGGCCACACGGATTAGGATGGCAGGGTAAGTGGCTGTGGTGTGCCGATTCAAATGACAATTCCTTCAGCCGCTATGATCCGGAGACCGGTGAAGTGAACGACAAGATTCAATTGACGGATCGCGACCCGCTGCCCCATGGGATGACGATTAACGGAAACTGGATGTGGTACTGCGATGATGTAGGTGTGGTGTGTAAGTTAAAGCTAACGTAGGTTCTAGTGGGACGAAGGTTCCGAAGTCTTCCCAGTGATAGGCTTTCCGCCCGATCCGGGTTATCCTTAATGTTGAACCGTTGGCAAGATTACCTTACTTACTGGCAGTCCAATTGTTGCTCGCTTGTCTCTGGGCTCAAGCTTCGCGCGTCGGCATCAGAGTCCGCGCTCTCGACGAAAACGGAATAGGCCTCTCGGGCGTGCGCGTCGTCATCTCGGACGAAGATCGCACGGTAGGCGCAGCGGAAACGGACGAGTTAGGATCGATTGCGTTCCTTAATCTTCGCCCCGGCTCCTACAATTTGGCAGCCAAGAAAGATCGCTTTCAGTCCATTCAAAAGACCAGCGTCGGTTTTGAAGACAGTACCATTACCGTAGAACTTACAATGATTCCGACGCTTACTCGCACCGATCGCGTCGAGGTTCGGGGCACAGTTCTTGAGGTGGAGGAAAGCGCATCCAAGCCCAACAGTTTCCCTCCGGGCAAAGCCAAAGAACTGCCTACCCGCCCGTCCACCGTCGCCGACGCATTGCCGCTAACTCCGGGCGTGCTCCGTGAGCCGGGTGGCGCTTTGATTTTATCCTCCAGCCCAGAGAGCCGCAGCGCGTTGATTGTCAACTCAGCGGACGTAACGGATCCGGCCACCGGGCAATTTGGATTGACGGTCCCCATCGACAGTGTGGAAGTCCTGAACGTATATCAGACGGCCTACCTTGCTGAGTTCGGCCGATTCACCGCGGGCCTTGTTTCGGTTGAGACCAAGCGCGGCGGAGACAAGTGGAAGTGGGAACTGAATGATCCGTTGCCGGAATTTCGAATCCGCAGCTATCATCTTCGAGGGCTTAAGACCGCCACCCCTCGCGTCAACTTTGAAGGCCCATTGATTCCCGGAAAACTGTTTGTTTCCCAAGGCCTTGAATATCAGATCAAGAAGACGGCTGTCTACACTCTTCCCTTCCCTGACAATCAGAAAAAATCGCAAGGCGTGAACAGCTTCACTCAATTCGATTGGATCGCCTCCAGCCGCCACCTGTTAACGGCCACAGTTCACGCCGCTCCGCAGCGCAGCGACGCGCTTACTCTGGATTATTTCAATCCACGTCCCGTCGCCCCGGACTCAAGATCACGCAATATGACCGGCACAGTCACAGACCGGTTGACAGTTCGTGGCGGACTCTTGGAAAATCGCTTCTCCACGACGTACTTCGATGGCGCAGTTTGGGGCCGTGGACCGGGGGGGCTGCAGATTTCGCCAGTCGGCAACACTGGATATTATTTCGCCGATCAAAGGCGTAGCGCCTCGCGCATTAGCGGGAACTCAAGCTACTCCTTCCGTCCGCTTACCAAGTTTGGGACGCACCAATTCAAGGCGGGCCTCTATTTCGCAAGCAGCGAACATTCCGGGGACATTGAGGAGCGCCCAATCAACATTGTGAATTTGGCGGGGCGCACGTTAATCAACGTCCAATTTCCAAGGTTGCGGGATTTTGAAGTATCCGACATTGAGGAGTCCTTGTTTGTGCAGGATCATTGGATCCTGAATTCGCGCGTTGCCATCGATCTGGGAATCAGGACGGAGTCTCAGCAGCTTTCACGAGCGCTGCGTGGGGCTCCTCGCGCCGGTTTATCCTGGACCATAGCCAATAAGACGCGAACGGTATTACGCAGCGGAGTGGGCTATTTCTACGATCGCGTTCCATTGAACGTTTACGCCTTCAATCGTTACCCAGGCAGGCTCGAAACAACTTACGATGATAGCGGAAAGCTGCTTGAGGGACCGACGTTATACTTGAATACTCTAGGACAGAGCACCGTGCGGCGGCCGTTCATTTCGCAAGTGCCGGAAGATGGAAATTTCTCGCCGCGTAGCCTGGTTTACAGCGTGCAGCTGGAGCAGCCCGTTGGTGAACGGCTGAAATTTCGTGCAACATACCTGCGTAATATTTCCGACAATCTTCTCCTTGTGAACCGCGTACCCCGCGATCCGGCCACCAATCAGGGCGCCTACCTTTTAGAAGACACGGGCTCTGCGAAGTACGCTCAGTTCGACCTTGTTGCTCAATTGAAGCTGCGCGCCGACCGGGAGATGTTTTTCTCCTACACTTACAGCAAAGCGCGGGGCGATTTGAACGATTTCGGCCGTTACCTTGGAACCACTCCAAACCCCATCATCCGCGACAATCAATATGGAATTCTGGGCACGGATATGCCCAACCGGTTTCTGGCATGGGGTGTGGTTCGACTCCCGCATAAATTTCAAATCGCGCCATTGATCGAGGCTCGCAGCGGGTTTCCCTATCTTCAAGTGGACGCCGCCCAGCGCTATGTTGGCGTGCCCAACACAACCCGCTATCCAATGTTCTTCTCGCTGGACTCTCGTTTTTCCAAGGACTTCAAAGTCAATCCGCAATATTCCGTCCGGATCTCGATCAGTGGTTTTAACCTGACCAACCATTTCAATCCAGAGCAGGTGCACCATAACGTGGCTGATCCAGCGCGCGGATATTTCTTTGGCCATCGCGGACGACGATTCACGGCCGACTTCGATTTCTTGTTCTAGTCCTGAATTCAATTCCATCTTTCACCTCATTTACAATAGGATTACTGTCTCCGATGAAAACTTTGCTTCCGCCAATTGCCGCTAAACGGCCACACAAAATTTCTGTCCATGGAGAAACTTGGACCGATAATTATTTTTGGCTCAAAGAAAAAACCAGCCCCGAAGTAATCCGCTATCTCAACGCTGAAAACGACTACACCGCCAAGGTAATGAAGCCCTACGGTGACTTAGCGGCCAAGTTGAATCGGGAGATGGTGCGGCGCATCGTCGAAGATGACGAATCGGCCCCGGTGAAGATTGGCGAAAACTTTTATTACGTTAAGCAGCGCAAGGGCTTCCAGTACGAGATCTACTGTCGAAAAGCGGGCAGCCTACGTGCAACCGAACATGTAATTTTGGACCTCAACGAACTGGCGCGCGGAAGGAAGTACATGCGGCTGGGAGACTTTGAACTTTCGCCCGATCAACGGTTGCTTGCCTATTCAACCGACACCAAGGGCGACGAACTGTTCACGATCCGCATTAAAGATCTCGTCACCGGCAAACTGCTTTCCGACAAAATTGAAGGCGCTTATTATTCCATGGCCTGGTCTAAAGATAACCGCTGCCTGTTCTACACGAAAGTAGATGCCGCGCTGAGGCCATACCGCGTTTGGAAGCACGTTGTTGGCACGCCGACTGAAAACGATGTGCTTATTTGGGAAGAGCCAGACGAGCGATTCACGATCGCAGTGGAGACCAGCAAGGATCACGAGTTCCTCTTCATCCATATTCACAGTATGGTGACCTCCGAGGTTCGGTACTTGGCCGACGGAGGAACTTCAGATAAATTGCGCGTCGTCGCACCCCGTCACCAGGATATTGAATATTCGGTGGTGCATCGGTCGGGGCTTTTCTATATCCGCATCAACGACAAAGGGCGAAATTTTCGCCTGGTTTCAACGCCGGTGGATCATCTGTCCAAGGGAAACTGGAAAGAGATTCTGCCGCATGATCCAGCCGTTTGCTTGGAGGGAATGGATGAGTTCGCGGGCCATTTGGCAATTGAGGCCAAAGAGAATGGATTGACGCAGATCCTCATTCATAACTGCAAGAGTGCGAAGAATCACAAAGTGAGATTTCCGGAGCCGGCTTATGGCGTAAAAATTGAACCGAATCCGAATTTCGAATCGAATCTCTTGCGGTTTGTGTACAGTTCCATGGTGACTCCAGCTTCTGTCTTTGACTATCAGATGAACACGAAGCGGCGCGAATTAAAGAAGCAGGATCGCGTCCGTGGCGGCTATCATCCAGACAAGTAAAAAACAGAGAGAGTCTTTGCGACAGCGCCTGACGGAACTAAGACGCCAATTTCCCTCGCATATAAGAAGGGCGTGAAGCGCGATGGAAAGTCTCCGGCTCTGCTGTATGGGTACGGAGCCTACGGCTACAGCCGGGATGCCGAATTTAGTTCAACTCGCCTGAGCCTGCTCGATCGAGGATTCGTGTATGCCATCGCTCATATTCGCGGCGGCGCGGAGATGGGCGAACCCTGGCACGATGACGGCAAGCTTCTGTTGAAGAAAAATACGTTCATCGATTTCATTGCCTGTGGGGAATATTTGGTGGAGCACAAGTACACCTCCTCAAACAAACTGGTGATTCAGGGTGGCAGCGCTGGTGGCTTGCTGATGGGCGCGGTCGTAAACATGCGCCCCGATCTGTTCCATGCGGTCGTGGCCATGGTGCCCTTCGTCGATGTTGTCAGCACCATGCTCGATGCTTCGCTGCCTTTAACCGTAGGTGAGTATGAAGAGTGGGGCAATCCGAACGAGAAAAAATATTACCGTTACATCAAGTCCTATTCGCCCTACGACAACGTCGAACCGAAAGCATATCCCAACATGCTTGTCACCGCCGGATTGAACGACCCTCGGGTGCAGTATTGGGAGCCGGCCAAATGGGTGGCCAAGCTACGCACTATGAACACCGGCAAAAATCTACTATTGCTTAAAACCAATATGGGCGGCGGGCACTTTGGCAAGTCCGGACGCTATGACAAATTCCAGGAAGTAGCCTTTGAATACGCGTTCATGCTACGCACCGTCGGGTTATCGAAATAGGGAGCGCAGCAAAACGGGTAGGGACCAGAATGCAATCTGCCCGGCATGAAAGTACGCCGTGTGCCGCGATTCAACAATAGTGCAGTAGAGCGTTTGCGCCAAGATCGCCGAGCAAGCGGCCAGAAGCGCAACTGAACATGCCGATCCATTCCATCGTCCAAAATTAATGAGCAACAAGAGCATCGCGGCTGTTGCGAGCGAAGCCGGCAAGGACCGCGCCAGACAAGTCAGGCCATTCGTCCCAAAGTACATGTGGAACCGCGGTTCCAGAAGTGTGAAGTAGGTTGCCAAAAGGAGAATCAAGGATACTGGCGCTAAAAGCCAATTAACCTTCAACCTAAATCCAGTGCCTATGCCAATTAAACCCAGTGCCCCACAGATTGCCGTCCGCTCCGAGACGCTGAGCATCTCCCATCCCCATAAGCCGCGATAGATGCCGAGGAGCACGCCCACACCGGCAGCCAACAAAGTGGGAACAAAAGAAGCCATCCTTCGATTATGCGGCAGACCGGTGGGCTTTTAGTGCTTTTACCACGACTCAAAGGGCAGCTTCAGGGTAGCTGCTTCGACTTCAAGTTGCGGTCGCTTACGCTTGGGGCTCGGTAAGCCAAGTTTGGGCGCACGTCCGCAGTGTTTTTATTCAGTTGTGAAAGATCTTACGAGTAGGTTGCGTTGTGCTCCACTTGGTGGCCGGAGCTTGGCCTCTTTTCTTCATGGGCCTGGAGGATCGGCCTGTGGGACGGTTTCTTGCGATTCCGGCAAGATCGATTTCCAGTTGGTTTCGATTGGCGACTGCTTGGGTTTTTCGAATGCTTCCGCCACCAGATTCAGCAGCGCTCCCAACAACTTTGGATGATCGCCTTGATTGGCTTGGTTAATCTCCACCGTTAGCTGATGGTTGCTGATTTGTTCGGAGCTTTCGGCGGCAACGATTATGGGCCGAGCGATATTCGTGAAAATTTGGGGGCGGCGTTGGTTTGTTTCCTTCAAGCGCACCGGCATTCCTTTTCTTAGGCGGTTGAGGCTGGCCTTTCTTGTTTCGGTGAGCTTGTTGTAAGCGGCGAATGCCAGCACCCGATTGGTTAGCGCCAATTGGCCTAGCTGGTTGATGGTTGCCGGGAATGGAAATAGAGGTTGCGGGACCGGGTCGAGCAGCATGCGCAGCTTGGATGCGGCTTCGTCGCGGGCCTCGCCAGTGATGACCAGGATGGGCGGCCGGGCATCGGGCATAAAGGCTTGGGCGAGCCAATTGGACAGTTGCTGGGCCGGCTCGACCGCGATATCGAACAGGCCGGTTAGGTACGTCGTCAGATCGTGTTGGGGTGGCTCCGGAGCGGGGAGTGGAATGTTTTGCGTTGGGCGGAGAAATGGGGTGTCGAAGTTGTTGGTGAGGCTCCAGCCTTTGCGGGTGAGTTCGACGGCATCGAGATTTTCTTGGAGATCGATGAGGAGGGTTTGCGGGTCTTGCTGAAATGAGCGAAGCGACACGGGTTGGATGCGATTTGAGCCGTGGGCTTGGGCGTCGAGCTTGCGGAGGAGATTCGCCAGGGGCGTGCCGAAGGGTGTGTCGATTTGTTGAGAGTCGCCGAGGGCGACGAGGTAAGTGAAAAAATCCTCGGAGAAAATTGGGGTGGCGGCGCCTGACGGGAGTGTGGCGTAGGATTGGCCAGCGGGTGACAGGAATAGCTGGAGGCGGTCGGCGGCGAGTTGTAGTAGGTCAGTCATTTCCCATTCAAAGCGTAGAGCATGGGGAACGGGAGATGGCGGGGAGTTGGGGCGGCGGATGGCTGGAAACTATTGAGGGGATGGGGGTTGTGGCGGCGGAGGAATTTTTGATTCGTTGGTGATTTGGAAAGTTGAGGCTAGGAAAATGGTTTGAAAGGGAGGAAAAACCTGTGCTGGATTCAACGGCTATTTATCTATCACAAGTCCACGCAGTTTCGCAATTGGATCAAGTTTGTGTTTTGACATATGGAAT
>JANXXI010000318.1 GCA_025350695.1 Acidobacteriota bacterium | reverse complement strand
GCCGGATGCTCGCTGCGCCATTGCTCTAATCGCTGGCTCAGCTCTAATAAATCAGGGGAAATCGGTGTCGCTTGTTGGGGCATGTCTCAACTTACGCCTCATCGTGGCGGCGAGTCACGCACTATTGCCGAAAGCTCACACAACACTGCCTCTCTGACCGCGATGATTTCTGTTCCCCCGAGTATCTCCAAGACGTTCGGCACTACGGCGATTGCGATCAATGGAGTTACCTCGCTTACAGTAACCGTCACTAATCCAAACGGGGACGCCATTTCAGCGGTTCAGTTCTCCGATCCGCTACCAGCGGGTCTCGCCATAGCGACTCCCAGTGGATTGGCTAGCACTTGTGGTGGGGTGGCGGTGGCCGCCACAGGGCCGCCCGCGTCACTCTCTCTTTCCAGCGGCGTGATTGCTGCTAACGCATCGTGCACGGTTACTGTGAATCTAAGGGGCGTGGCGCTTGGTTTGCAGACAAATGTCACAAGCGCCATTACATCGAGCGCCGGGACTGGAAATTCCGCGACAGCTTCGATTGCGGTCATAATCCCGCCCTCTATCTCTAAGTCTTTCGCCACGTCTGTTATTCCTCTCCGTGGCATTACTCAACTTACGCTCACTATCAACAACCCTAACGCGATTGGCATTGCAGCGGTTGCATTTTCCGATCCACTACCCGCTGGGCTTGGCATAGCTAGTCCTAGCGGCTTGGCCAACAGTTGTGGTGGGGTGGCGATTGCCTCCTCAGGACCCCCGGCATTAGTTTCGCTTTCTAATGGCACACTTGGGTCTAACGCATCCTGCACTGTTACGGTGAATGTAACCGGCATAGCGCCCGGCGAGCAGGTGAACACCACCGGAGTCGTTTCGTCTGGCCTAGTAACCGGGAATACCGCGACAGCTTCGATCACGGTAGGCGGCAATTTCCTGATCTCATATGCTTCGAACCTTACTGCGGGAGACGGGGTAATCAACCTCACCAACACTGGAACGAATGGAGCATCCTTGACTGGTCCAGGATTTGGCGGGGCAGTTGGGAATCTTTGCATGAATGTCTATACTTTTTCACCGGACGAACAACTGGTTTCCTGCTGCTCTTGTCTGGTGACGCCAAACGGACTAGCCTCCCTTTCGGTCAGCCAGGATCTCATCTCCAACACACTCACCGGCGCGCGGCCCAACTCTGTAGTTGTGAAAGTAGTTCCCACGGGCAGTGGGGCCACCTTCACAGGAACGGCATGCACCAATAGCGCGGCGACAGCAGGACAGAATGCCGCCAACCCGCTAATCGCCAATGGCGCCTTGGGCTTCGGGACAACGGTTCATGCACAAGGCTCGACCTTCGCAACAACGGAAATTCCAATGCGTCAATCCACGCTTTCGGTAGAGGAACTGGCCAGCATTACCAACCGTTGCACAAATATCATCGGTAACGGCAGCACGTTCGGTATCTGCCGGTCTTGCAGGGCTGGCGGGCTGAACGCAAGTAAGTAGACTTCGTCGGAAATATGAAATATGATGCTCACATGATTGACCGGTTGGTCCCAAAAGTTCGCTTGGCTATATTTCTCAGCGTTGTCGAGCTAAGTCGGGCGCAACCCGCGGCACAAATAGACTTTTTTGAATCTAAGGTTCGCCCGGTTCTACTTGCCCGCTGTTCCACTTGTCATGGCGAGAAAGTCCAGATGGGGAACAAGCAGTTCACCACAAGCGAAGGAATGCACGCATCCGGCGCCGTGGTGGCCGGAGATCCTTCCGCCAGTTCGCTGGTAAAGGCCGTTCGCTACGATGGCAAGCTGAAAATGCCGCCTGCAGCCAAACTGCCCGAAGCGGAAATTGCCGCATTGGAAAAGTGGGTGCGTGATGGAGCTGTTTGGCCTGCTGGTTCACCCAAAGTTGCAAGTACTGGCGCGGCGGGTCACTGGTCACTGAAGCCAGTGAAGCAACCATCGCCACCAGCCATTAAAAACGCACAGTGGCCGCGCACTGATATCGACCGGTTCATTTTGTCGAAACTTGAGGAAAAGAAACTCTCACCGGCAATCGACGCCGACAAGCACACGCTGCTCCGTCGACTTACTCTTGACTTGACCGGGTTGCTGCCCACTGCAAACGAAATCTCACAGTTCGTGGAAGACAATTCTCCGAAGGCTCTTGAGACTGTTGTCGACAGGCTTCTGGCTTCTCCGGCGTATGGCGAACGTTGGGGCCGGCATTGGCTCGACGTCACCTATTGGGCCGATACTACCGGTGTGGGCAGACGCATTCCGCTCCCCAGCGCCTGGCGCTATCGCGATTATGTGATTCGCTCTTATGCAACAGACAAACCGTACAATCAGTTTCTTCGGGAACAGATCGCAGGACCGACAGCAAGGAAGCCCAAGGATAAGGAGGGGGAGCCGTCTGAGGATGCCCTTGCCGCCACAGGCTTCCTGGTACTTGGCCCATGGGCTTGGTTTTCACTCGATAGGGAGCAAATGCGCGTCGACGTTGTGGACCTTCAAGTAGATTTGATTGGACGAACGGTAATGGGCCTGACGATGGGCTGCGCTCGCTGCCACGATCACAAGTTCGACCCGATTACCAACAAAGATTACTACGCGATGGCAGGCATTTTCATGAGTACCAAAACCACTTCCCGGACCAATCTGGAAGGCGGTGTCAATCTGGTTCGACTTCCGGAAACAACAACAAGCGCCCGTGAGCATGCTGAGGCCCTGGCCGCTTGGGAGAAACACGTCGCTGAAGTGGAAGCCGCGGATAAGGTTTTCAAGAAAGAACAGGAAGCAGTCAACAAGCGCATCAAAGAGCTTAAGAACGATCCTGTTGCCCTCAAAGAGGCTCAAGCCGAACTGGCTTTGCTGAAAAAGAAAACGGAGTTCGCAGGTGATCGCCAGATTCTGCCTTTCACAAAATACATGAGGCCAAAACAGCCAGAAGTTTATGCAGCTGAAGAAATGGAATATCCAGAGGATGCCCGAATAGCGTTCCGGGGTGATGCCCACCAATTGGGAGAATTTGTGCCGCGAGGTCTTCCCAGCGCGATTAGTAATGGAAAGCCGTTGCCGGAAATCAGGAAGGGCGCCAGTGGCCGTAAGGAACTTGCTGAGTGGCTAACTGAACCAACCCATCCACTTACAGCCCGCGTATACGTCAACCGTGTTTGGCATCACATGTATGGACGTGGCATCGTCGCCTCAACAGAAAACTTTGGCACCCGTGGCGAACTGCCTACTCATCCTGAACTGTTGGATTTCTTGGCGACGCGCTTTGTGGAACAAGGTTGGTCAACGAAAAAGTTGATCCGTGAGATCGCTCTTAGCCGCGTCTATCAACTGGCAAGCAAACCCAATCCGCAGAACGACGAAATCGATGCGGAAAATCAACTATTGTGGCGATCCAACCGGCGTCGCCTTGAAGCGGAAGCCATTCGCGACGTTGTGTTGCAAGCAAGCGGACACCTCGATATCAAGAGCGGTGGGCCAACCCTGCCATTGACAGCTCAAAACATTCATACCATCGCGCCCTTTTTCCTGGAAGACGATTCGCGGATCACTCCCGAAGTGAAATATCGAAGAACCGTCTACCAGCCAATCATGCGCAACAGCCAGATGGACGATATCGACATTCTCAATTTGTTCGATTTCAAAGACCCAGACCAGATTGTTGGTGATCGATCCTCGACTACTGTACCGACCCAGATGCTTTACCTGATGAACTCTCCATTTCTGAAGGACGAGTCGCGGCGCATGGCGGAATCAACACGTGGGTTAAACGATCAGAACCGTGTATCGAAAATTATTCTCGAAACGCTTAACCGGCCCTCCTCGCAAAGGGATTTCGATCAAGCCAGGCAGTTCGTTTCGGATTTCCGCGCCGCTTATGAAAAACAGGCAAGCAAGCAAAGCGTGCAAACTGTCGATCTTGATGTTGAGGTATGGGCGCGGTATTGTCATGCGATCTTCGCCTCTAGTGAATTCTTATACCGCAGGTAGCAATAAGGACTAAAGAACATGAAACATCCCATTAATTCCCTACCCCATGATCGCCGAGGATTTTTACGCTCCTTGGGGGGCGGCTTTGGTTCTCTTGCTTTTGCAGCACTGGCGGCTAGCGAACAAGGCATTGCAGGTCCTGCTAGCCTGGACCCGCTAGCTCCCAAAAAGCCGCACTTTCCTGCCAAGGCCAAGCGGGTGATTTTCCTTTGGATGCAGGGTGGAGTTTCTCAATCCGATCTTTTCGACTGCAAGCCCCGCCTTAAAAAAGAAGGCGGAGAACAGATTCCTTTCAACATCGGCGACTCCATCGACCCCTCAACCATAAATAAGGCTCGGCTGCTGCCTCCTATTTCTGACTTCAAGCAGATTGGCCAAAATGGAATGTGGGTTTCCGATCTTATGCCGCATTTGTCAAAGAAAGTGGATGAGCTATGCTTTCTCCGCGGCATGGTTTCCGATAGCCCAGTCCACCCGGCAGCCATCCGCTTGTTTCAAACCGGATCCATACAATTCGTTCGACCGTCGATGGGTTCCTGGATCACTTATGGATTAGGGACAGAGAACAAAAATCTTCCTGGCTACATGGTGATCAGCCCGATGCTCTATGGGGATGATGGCAGTCCGCTGCATTACTCCAACGTGTTTCTACCTGCCATTTATCAGGGCACACGTATCGGCGACGCCAGAACGCCAGTTAAGAATTCCAAAATCGGACACATGGGCGACCCATCACTTCCAGCCGACTTACAGCGGCAGCATCTGGATCTGATCCAGGCCCGCAATCGCATGGATTTAGAAGAGTCAGGAACCGATCCGAACGTAGAAGGGTTGATTCAATCTTACGAACTTGCGTACCGGATGCAGGCACAAGCGCCGGAAGTATTCGATGTTTCAAAAGAATCGGAAGCTACCCGCGAACTCTATGGCATCGGGGATGACGCAACCGACAATTTCGGCCGGAAATGTTTGATGGCCCGTCGCATGGCCGAAGCCGGAGTTCGCTTCATTCAGGTAACTGACAATGGGTGGGATCACCACACCAAGATCGCAACGGGAATGCGCAAGAGCACGAAGGGGATCGACAAACCTCTGGCCGGATTGCTGACCGATCTCAAGGCACGTGGCTTGCTGGACGACACTCTCGTTATTTGGTCCGGCGAATTTGGGCGCACTCCGTATGATCACGTAATGGACGGAACTAGCGGCGTTGCCGATGCTGGCCGCAATCACAACCCACATTGCTGGACCATGTTTATGGCCGGGGCAGGAGTTAAGCAGGGTATGGTGTTCGGTGAAACTGACGAGTATGGCTACAAGGCCGTGAACGACAAGGTACATGTCCATGATCTGCACGCGACGATCCTTCACCTTTTAGGACTCGACCACCAAAAGCTCACCTATCGTTACAATGGCCGCGATTTCCGATTGACCGATGTTTATGGCAACGTTGTGAAACAGATATTGGCATGAGTGCTCCATAGAACCTAAGGACGAATTATATGCGAAACGTAAAGCTTGTCTTGATGGCCCTCATTCTCTGCACCCTAAACAGGGTTGCTGGCCAAGGCTTATCCGGTCAAATCTCCGGACATGTGGACGACACGAGCGGGCGGCCCATCGTCGCTTGCACAGTCCAACTGACCAACGACCTTACCAAGCAGGTAAGAGAGATGCAAACCGACTCAACTGGCGGATTCGTCTTTGTGGAATTGCTGCGCGGTAATTATTCTGTACGAGTTGTCCAGCCTGGTTTTCGTCCGCACGAGGAGAAAGCCATTGAGGTAAGCGCCAACGAACGCGTTTCGCTAAGCCCGATCAAACTTCAGCTTGGCGACGTTGCTTCGACTGTAACCGTTCAAGGCGACCAAGCCCGAGTTCAAACAGCCAGTTCCGAACGCGCCGGTCTGATCAGTGCCAGTCAAATAGAAAACACTCCTCTTCGCGGTCGCGACTACATCGGCCTGCTTAAGCTTCTGCCGGGAGTGGTTGACGTGGTCACGCGTGACGCCCCGGGTGGAGGCATGGCAACTGTGAACGGAGGGCTTAACGGTCAAGTGCTGGTCACAATAGACGGCGTCGTCTCTCAGGATTCCGGAGCCACTGGCAACACTCAGTACCAACCCAGCGTCGATGCCATCGGTGAAGTCAAGGTTCTACTCACGAACTACCAGGCTGAATACGGCGCACGTGCTGGCGGTATGGTCAACGTTGTGATAAAGAATGGGACGCATGATTTTCATGGCTCCGTCTATTACTACAAGCGGAATGAAGCGCTCAACGCAAATAATTTCTTTAATAATTCTGGCAGGCTGAATCTCGGAGCTGATGGTAAGGCGCGCAGTCCGGTTTATCGTTATGACAATTTTGGGTACACCGTGGGTGGTCCTCTGTTCATTCCCGGAACACCTTTCAACCGCAAAAGTAACAGAATTTTCTTTTTCTGGTCACAAGACATTCTCAAGAGAAATGTTTTTACAGCCTTGCAGCGAGTCACATATCCAACACAATTGGAGCGTAGCGGCGATTTCTCACAAAGTGTTTTCGGCAACAACGGCCAGCCGGTTGTTGTAAGGGATCCCACAACACAGACGCCGTTTCCAGGCGCCATAGTCCCAGCGTCGCGAATCAACCCTGTAGGGCAAAAGCTGCTGAGTTTATTTCCACTTCCCAATGCCGTGGATTCAAGCGGCACTCGTCAGTTCAATGCGTTGAATCAGTTCATCCAGAACCAACCGCTTACAGATAAGATTCTTCGAGTAGATTACAACGTCGCCCCCAGGACTTTGTTCTATTTCCGGTTGCTGAACGGATATCGCAATACGGCAGGGTACGGTAATGGTTTGGGCGCAGCGACGACTTGGCCGCAGCTAAATACTGAGTACAGCATTCAGACAGGTGGCATCGTCGGAACCGTCATCCACACATTTAGCCCTAATCTGGTAAATGAAGTCACTTATGGAATCAACCGCGCATACCAGCAGGTCAGCATTCCAGACAAAGCGGAGTTGGCGAAGAACACCCGAGCGGGAACGGGTCTGGGGGCGACGGTCCTCCCTCAACTTTATCCGCAGGCAAATCCACTGGACCTGCTGCCAAGCACCACATTTGGCGCAGGTTCTGGCGGCGGAATCATCAACAGTCCGGCTTCGTTCACTTTTGAGACACGCTTTCCGTTTTTCGGCACAGATACAGTGCAAAACATCTCGGAAAATCTCTCTTGGATCCGGGGAAAGCACAACACAAAGTTTGGCTTCTATTACGAACATAACAGCAGAAACTCGCCGGAAAACGCGAACTACAACGGGCTGATGAATTTTGGCTCAACCAACCTAAATCCTCTCGACACTGGGTTCGGGTATTCGAATGCCGTGTTGGGTGTTTTGCAGTCCTACGCAGAGTCAAGCAGGAGGCCTGTCCGACACTCACGCTACACCGGCTTTGAATGGTACGCACAAGATAATTGGCGAGTAACGCGACGCTTGACTCTTGATGTTGGCGCTAGGTTTCAGTGGACGCCCCCTTCTTACAGCGCCAACACTCCACTCGCTGCATTTGATAGCGCGCTCTACAAGCAAAGCCTAAATCCGCAGCTTATCCAACCCACATGCCGCACCAGTGCGCGGCCCTGTACCGGACCGACGGGCGCGAATCCAGCTGCCGGTCTGAATCCGGTTACCGGGGAAATTCTCTCACCTGTTTTAGTAGGCGCGTTTGCTCCAAACACCGGTACCCCGTTCCAGGGTATGCGGATCTATGACACTCAATTTGCTAATAACCCTTCCATCGGAATTGGTCCAAGAATTGGTTTTGGCTACGATGTTTTCGGAGATGGCAAGATGGCGATTCGCGGCGGCTTCGGCGCATTCTATGATCGCGGGGGCGGGACAGGCGCTACATCGGGGAGCAATTCCTGCTGTATTTATATTAGTAATCCGCCGCTTACTTCGACACCAGTTGTTTTCAGTACAACAATCCCACAACTGTTGACAGCACCGGCATATGTTACGCCACAGAGTGTTGATTCCGGTCAGCGCGATTATAAACTGCCCACAACCTATAACTACAGTTTTGGCGTTCAGCGGAACGTCGGCATGGGCATTGTCCTTGACATTGCCTATGTTGGAAACACGACAAGAAACCGGTACACCCTCCTTCCAATCAATGATGTGCCCTACGGTACTACAAGGTTGGCGAATGGACAATTGAATCCGGCTACTCTCGATGCAACCACAGGCCAGCCGTTTCAAGCTAATTTCTTGCGGCCAAGGTTGGGGTATGCGGGCATCAACTACGGTCAGTACAGCAACAGTTCCAACTACAATTCCATGCAAACGCAATTGAACAAGCGCTTCGGAAAGCGTTTGCAGTTCGGTGGCAGTTGGACGTGGTCGAAGGTGATGAGTTATGTTCCGTCTGCCTACGTTGATAATCGCTTCACTTATAGCCCTGACAGCAATGATCGCCGCCATGTCCTGACAACGAATTGGACCTATCGGCTTCCCGATGCCAGTTCCTTGTGGAGAAATGTGATCACCAAACAGGTACTCGATGGTTGGCAGATCACAGGGATCGCAACTTTTCTTTCCGGAAATCCAACGCCTGTCACATTCGCTATAACCGGAGCACCTGCCGGCTACAATGTCACTGGTAGTCCGAGTCCTTTGGTCACCCGAATCCAGATCATTGGTGACCCTGTGCGAACCGATGCGCAGACGGATAAGACCATATCTCCGTTAAATCCAAATGCCTTTGCATTGCCAGCTCAATCCGCTTTCGGCATCGGCAATTCCGCACGAAATTTTTTCTACGGGCCTGGCATCAATAACTTTGATATCTCGTTTTTCAAAGATTTCCGGCTAGGCAACGAGACCCGCGTGCTTCAATTCCGAACCGAATTATATAACGCATTCAACCATGTGAATTTCAACAATCCCAATGCTGGCGCATCGTTTGCCTATGCGACGGGTGCGCAAACCAATGCCAGTTTCGGACGATACACATCAGCGCGTGATCCAAGGTACATCGTGTTAAGCGCAAGGATCCGGTTTTAGGATAGAAAAATGCATTTCCCGTCTCGTCTATGGGTGATCACTTCTACAGCAGCAAAGGAAGAATATATAGCGTCCACTTTTGTAAGCGCCGCGGCGGTTGCAGGAATGCTTTGCTTCTCCATCCACGCCATCGGTCAGATCCCCCCCTCCGATGAACTGGACTACTGCTGAGCAACATTTCGAAAAGAGCTGCGTAGTCTGCCATGGAGAAGGAGCAAAGGGAACTGAGCGCGGTCCATCTTTAGTTATGAGCAGGTCGCTGCAAAACCGATCCGAAAAGGAGATCCAAGAAGTGGTCCGAAATGGTACCGAGGGAGGCATGCCACCCTTCGCTCTGCCAGAGGCCCAGTTGCAATCACTTGCACAATGGATACGTTTCTTGAATGCTCCAGTATTCGATTTCCCGACAGTGGGTGATGCAAAACAAGGCGAGCGATTCTTCTTCGAAAAAGGCCAATGTGCGACTTGTCATATGGTGGCGGGACGAGGCAAAGTCAATGGACCCGATCTATCAGCAATCGGCCGCCAACTCTCTTTGAAGGATTTGGAGCAGTCTTTGGATTCCCCAGGCGAAAAAGCGGGGTCATCATCGAATTGTCCTTTTTTCGCTTGGTGCCCTCAAGACCAATGGAAGGTTGTCAACGTCAATTTACGGGATGGGTCGAAACTCCGAGGATTTGCTCGAAGCCGGGGAAAACATGATTTGCAACTCCAGACGCTAGACGGCCAATTCCGATTTCTTTTGGATACGGAATACGACCAAGTGGTGCGCGAAAAGGTATCACTGATGCCGGCACTTAAATCGTCCGCAGAGGAGCGCCGCAACCTGCTGGCATACCTTAGTAGATTGGGTGGTGTTACACCTGGTCCAATCCTCGGCGGACAGGATAAAGTGCCAACTTGCAGCAATTGATCAGGTCCTTCATCCGAAACCAGGGGAATGGCCAGGCTACAACGGAACTCCGGGAGGGAACCGACACAGTTCACTTGATCAGATCAACGCGAAAAATGTTGATCGGCTGCAGCTTCAGTGGAGTTATACGCTTCCTACTGGATCACTCGAGACGACTCCGCTTGTAAGCGATGGCGTGATGTATGTCACCGGGCCAAATCGAGTTTGTGCTCTCGACGCTCGAACAGGACACGAAGTTTGGTGTTTCGCACGGCCTCGCGGGAAAGGACAAGCAGTCAATAACCCCAATCGCGGTGTCGCTATTCTTGGAGATCGCATTTTCTACACCACCGATGATGCTAGCCTGGTCTGCCTGAACCGCCTCACCGGTGCAGTGATGTGGGAAGTGGTCATGCCGGAGAGCGAGGGGCCTTTCACCGCGACAGCCGCTCCCTTGGTAGTAAATGATTTGGTGATCGCTGGTATAGCTGGTGGCGATAGACCACTCCGCGGCTTTCTCGCTGCATATAAGGCCACTACAGGCGAGCAGGCTTGGCGCTTTTGGACGATCCCAAAACGCGGCGAATCTGGTTCAGAAACTTGGAGTGGCAAGATGATCTGGAATACCTGGTGATCACAGCGTTTCTGAACAAGAAACGAAGACTCCTCTACGCAAGTCGTGACTGCAAGTATTACGGACCCATAGGATGGGTTCTAAGCAGGTTTTTATGTTATTTCACCTTGGGCCGCGTCTCAGGTTCCTATAATTCGGCAGGCGCCTCGATCAGTCGAACGTCAAGCACCTTAACTAAGGTCATTCGACAACGTAATCTTCGCCTTCCCCTGGTTTTCAAGTAGCAGTTCCCACTTCCCGTCCACTTTAGTTCATGGGTGCCGTGAGGACTATTGCGCTATCGAGAGTGTATAGGCTCCCGTCTCAAATTCGTTGGCCGCTGAACGTGCGAAATATCGTCGAAGAAGAATTTCTTGAATTGAGCCTTGATACTGTCGTCAGGTTCGGGTCCTTGGAACGTGACGTCAAACCAAGAAAGCCAAACGCAGGGACAGCCTCAATAGCCTATTCAAGTCCAATGAATGTCTTGTGTTTATTCCGCTCACGTTCATTGAGGGCTGCCCATTTCGCAAAGCAGCATGCCTTGAACTCTGATCCCGAGCCACAAGGGCAGAGAGTAGAGATATGCGCGGTCGCATGCCTTTTCGCCTTTCTTCGCAAAGCGATTGGTATGATGGCCGGGAGGACAAACATTGCAGACTGCAAAATCCAATTCGGATTTACAAAGGCGAATTCTTCCAACATCCACTTCGGACGGACGTATGCAAGTGCAATGAAATAAGTAATGTGCAGGGCTGTGTAACTATACACGCACGCAGCTTGTCGGATATTAATTTTTCCTTGCGCCAGGATTAAGTATTCCCTGTAATCGGATCGCCAAAAGATCGAGTGCTCCGCTATGTACTTGCCTTCTACCACTCGAACACTTCGGATCGGACATAAAGGTAACAGCGCCGCAGCTATAAATTCCGTTGTGACAAATGAACGATCGGTGCCGAAATCACGCTCGCCGATGTATGTGGTTCCGAATCCGAAAAAGGTAACTGGCATGACTGCTATGGAAGATCTTTCGTCCCCTGTTTATTTTGTCACACAAGCCCCGGTGTCAGGCTCGTAATTTAACATTCTTTTTAGCATGGATCCAATCCCATTTTGGTGCTGTCTTTGTTTCCCAACGCCAACATTTTAGTTCGGCAAAGTGCAGGCTTGCTTTTCGGACCACATCTTTGCCCAACACCAAATTAGCCGGGGCTGAATTGTTTTGATTTGTTGTTTCAGGTCGCGTAGATGGAAGTTTGCGGACCCTGCTTGCCCGTCGCCTGAAAGCTGCGCGGTTCCCAAGTGGCGCCTGGCTCCCTGGCGATTTCCTTTCCGTTAGCCATTAGTGCTCAGTACAAACGCAGTATCTCCATCGGGTGTTTCCAAATCTCCAAAATCTCCGGAACTTATTTCACCAGTTCCATTTAGCATGTCGGTTGGACGTCTTGACACCTGGAGCGTTAAATTTCTAACTGTCTTGCCATTGATTCGTTCATCTCGATGCCACCCTTTAGTACGGACCCCTTTGTCGTCAACATAGGATGTAGGGTGATAGTCCACCGTATCAATCGCTGGCCCATTTCGGAGTACGCTGAGTTGATAGGACTCAGGGGCCAGTGGTGATCTACACGCAACATGCAACCGCAACTTATCCCTGATTTTTCCTTTGGGGAAATCAAGCGTAACCTTGAGTCCGTTCTCTCGCAATGACTTCACTACATCCGACAAGCTCAAGCCGAGCAGTTTTTTTCTACCACTCACCTTTCTCTCCGGGCTCAATGCTTTTCTGGGCATGCAAAATGCGAAGCCGATAAGCATATCACAAAGGGATGCGCCTATGGTCAGGCCGTGATATTAATCATTTGACCTTAACCTAACGGTGCGACGATATCAGATATCTCCCAGAGTTTATTAGTTACCCCTGCTGCCATCGCAGGAGTTACTTTTAACGTTTGGTGGATGCGGACAAAATTGTAATGCATAAAGTGTAGTGCAATCGCGGCTGCATGATTTTCAATTTTCTTTAAGAAAGCATTTGTAAGTCGCGTAAAACGCCTCATGCTCATACCGGCGCTAACCAAAGGCCATGCTAAGAACGACTCCCGTCATGATTATTGACTTCGCGAATTTTTTCATCTCTACCTCAAATTGATAACTAAATCGGCCTATTTGTCAAACGATACCGGACAGGTGCCCCTGGGGGACGGGAAATCGCTCCACCATGGCAGATGCGTCTGCGTCATCTTGGGTGTTACATCACAGCGGCATCTGGAGTTCCACCCACAAAGGGTGGCAAGACTCCAGATATCATAAAATTTGGAGTGTCGAGAACAATTTTTCCCATTAGAGAATTCTATGATTCAGGTCATTCTATCACCGGCCAATTCCATAACAGCAAAGGCCGATGTAGAGGACTACCGTTAAAAACAGGATACTTTTCGCCGACGAAACCGCGATTCACAACTCATTTCAAAATTCTAAATTCCCTCTATCCCTCTCAATCCACGGCAAATCCCCACCCCCCCCGCTGCCCCCGCCAAGCCGATTCCCTTGCCCCGCGCGCTACTCTTGAATCGGGATAAATCATGCCATCCAACGCATACAACACGCTCCTGGCCGTAGCCCAACAGGCCAAACTCTGGATCACACCAGCCCGCCAAACCTACGCCCAACTGCCCGGTTTGAACCAGAAAATGGTGGCAGTCCCCCTATGGTCCGAGGACTTCTTCACATGGTGCATCGCCAAATTCAACTTCCAGAATTTCCCCGCCCCCATCACCTATAACACCGTCCTCCGAACGCTCGACGAAACCGCCCAGTCCCAACCCCGCGAAGCTGTCGAGTCAACCAACCTCCGCACAGCCGCCACCAAGGAAGGCTACGAAATCGACCTGGGCGAAGCCACGGTCCACATAACCGGCAAACAATGGACGGTTAAGGCCCAACCAGCCCCCGATGATAATCCGGGCAGCCGCTTCTTCCGCCCCGCCGCCAACCATCCGCTCCCGCATCCCACCGAGTCCCAGAAAGAGCTCCACGACTACCTCCGCGCCGCCTTCGGCCTTCCCGCCCCCGATCAGAAGGGGATCTGTCCAGACCCCGCCAAAGCCCTCGGCCAGTGGCTCGAACTAGCCCTCCGCCCCGACACAAACTGTCCGCCACTCATCCTAACCGGTGAACTCCGCGACGAAGCCGCCGAGGCCATTCGTCAATTAATCGACCCCGCCCACTGCGCCATGCTCCCCTTCCCCGTCAACCGCAACGAAGCCGGCTCGATGGCGCTCTACAACCGCGTCCTAGCCTTCCAAGTATTCGGAACCATCACCGATTTCAAACGAAACATAATCACGGAACTCTCACGCGGCCTCTTCCAAGCCCGCCTCCGCCAAACCGACCACAAAGGCCCCGTGCTCTACCAGCAACTCGGTCGCCCGGTAATCATCCCCGCCGAACATGCCCCAGAAATCTGCCGCAATCAAATCAACATCGAAATTAGAAAGTGTGATCCGCTGCCGCAACAGGAAGTATTGGCCGCCCTCTTCGATCAAATGGTTCGCAGCCTGCGCGACGAACCAAAACCGCAACCCATATCCACACCTGTCGACGCCGCCGTAGTGCTCCAGCCATTTGCCCAGCTCGAAGCAAACGCCCCTTTCCCCTAGCGCCGCCCGGTGCGGAGGGCAACCCGCAAAGGCGAAGCACCGGCGCCAAACTGAAAAAGCACCCGATTCGTATGATCTTTGACAATTTGAAATGGCCACCAGCAGCACTGCGCACAAAGTGGGGCAGACCCCCTGGCCAGCCTGTTCAGGTACAGGAAACAGAAGCGAAGCAGGGAATTCGCGCCATACCCGTTGGGCGCTCGTCCGATGTTGATTCCCCCCCGTACCAGCGCGCGTCTAAGGCATTTACTAAGCATGTACTAGGGCTGATCCCTGATTTGGTCCTATTCATCCCCGTGATCTACTAAGGATGCAGCTATATGCCCGAACTCAAACGAAGACTCGTCCCCCTCCTTGGAATTGCATTTGTGGTGGCTATCATCACTACCGGTGTATTCTACGGCTTATTCGTTGGCGAACTGAAGAGCGCCACCACCCGCATGTCCAACCAGAACGTACTGGTGGCCACCAAGGACTTGCCCAGAGGCAAGCAGCTGGAGGAGTCCGATATAAAGGTTTCCCGCTGGGCCGGTGCTGAACCGCTTAAGGGCGCATTCACCAATCCCAGCCAAATCATTGGTAAACCGTTGATGTCCAATGTCAGCCAGAACGAACCACTGACGGAATCGAAAGTGTCGGCAAGTTCCTCCGGCGCCTCGCAGCTGGTTCCCACAGGCATGCGCGCCGTGTCGGTTCGCATTCAGGAATCATCAGGGCTGATGCCCTTTCTAAGGCCAGGCCATCGGGTAGATATTCAACTCGTATCGGCAGCCAATTCGCTGCGCACAATTCTTGAAAATGTGGAAGTGTTGTCGATCAGTGCGCCCACGGCCAATACTCCTGGCACATTGGTTAGCGTGTTGACCCTGCTCGTAACCCCGGCGGAATCAGATCGCGCGGCGCTGGCCGACGCTACCGCCAAGTTGCGATTGGTGCTTCGCAATCCTAACGACCAGGAAGCCACCCGCCGGCCGGGCATTGAATTGAACCGCGCTCTCGAAGATTTGAATTTAAGCTCCGGTTCCGGCCAAAGTCAGCAGCAACAGAAAGTTGGTTACCCTAGTGTGGCAACCGCAACCGGCGCGGCGAATCAAGCAACGGCTCAAACGCAAAATCGGATCGATTTCCAAATTAGAGTGCTCGGCCTAAGTGACAAGGGTCTTGAAGCGCTGCGCGCGGGACTCACCGGATCGCCAACACCAGGCAGGCTTGCCGTTACCTCGTTCCGTCAAGGCAGCAACGCCAACAAAATTTTGAACCAGTTAACGGAAGCAAAGCAGGCCGAACTCCTTGCCACATCGAACTACGTATCGGTCAATGACCGTCCGGTTTTCGCCAAACCAGGAAGCGTTTGGAATCAGGTTGAGGGAATTGCCTGCGGCATGTTCGTTAATTTGCAGCCGGCGGCCAATGGCAAGAGCCTGCGTTTGCGGGTTCAGCCGGAAGTAAGCCTGCCCCATGGATCGGAAGTCGAAAGTCGCCGGATGGCCGCTGACTTGAATTTGGAAGGAGGAGCAGGTAGTTTCGCCATCACCGGTTGGGCCGATAAAGCTAATGCCCCCGCGCTGTTTGAAAAACTATTCAACGGCAGATGGAAGAACAAGGAAAATCTGGAACCAGTGGTCATTGTCACCCCGCTTTGGGGTTCCAATCAGAACCTCGCCATGAACACCAAGCCCTAGGCTAACGAATCGCCAATGACCGCTATCCCCGCGCTTTTCGTATTTATCGGCGTCTTTCTGGCCTCCAGCTTGGCTGTGATCTTTGTCTCGTTATGGCAGAATCGCACGGCAACCGGCGGCGCCGCCGCCGCGCGGCAAACGGCCGGCATTCCTGAACTTCCTTTCCTGCTACGGGAAGAATCCCTGAGCACCATTTCCATTTGGGGAACGCTGCTAAAACACCTCGATGTCGTCGAATCCCTGCGTGGGCGGATCGTTCAATCAGGATTGAAAGTCACCGTCGGCCGCGTTACGGCAACCATGCTGTTATGTGGCGTTTTTTTTGCTGCATTCGTGATTGAGATCCCCTGGCTTCCTGCTGGATTTTCCCTGCTGGCGTTCGGCTCTGGCGCAGCCTTGCCTTACATGTTCATTGTTGGGAGGCGCAAGCGCAGGTTTCACCAGTTCGAACAACAATTTCCCGACGCCCTCGATTCCATGGCGCGCGCGCTTCGAGCCGGACATGCACTCTCCGGAGCACTGGAGATCTTATCGAACGAGGCCCCGCAACCCCTGCGGGCCGAACTGCGCCGCACGTTCGATGAATACAAGTTGGGATCCAGTTGGGATCAGGCATTGACGGGTCTTGCCCAACGCATTCCCCTTCTCGAAATTCGCTTGTTCACCGCCGCCGTCCTGCTGCAAAATCGCACCGGTGGACGACTCACTGAAGTACTCGAAAGGCTGGCCGAAACAATTCGCGATTCCATCTCCCTGCGCGGCGACGTGCAGGCCATTTCCGCTCACGGGCGGCTCACGGGCTTGATCTTGACGCTGCTTCCGATTCTTATCGCCGCCACAATGTATTACACCAGCCCCGGCTACCTGGATGTCCTGCTATACCATCCGCTGGGACCGATGTTGATCACCACGGCCGGAATATTCTTGTTGCTGGGCCACCTGGTAATTAAGAAGATCGTCTCCATCAAGATTTGACAATGTTGAAGGGAATTCATCCATGATCTCCATACTCATCTCCGCCGCGTTTTTCATCTGCGTTCTGCTGGGAGTGGTTCTGGCGGGTGTTTGGTATTATTCCCGCTTGGAGCCGCAAGCCGCTTCGGATGTCTCCAATCAACCCGTGCCTTCAGATACCGAACTTGCTAAAGAGTTGCTGCGGGAAACGGTAACCCGTGTTGGCCAGGCCATCCCTCAAAAAGCCAAGAAACTAAGCCGCATTGAAAAGCAACTGGAGTATGCCGGCTATCACAATCCCGATGACGTGAATACGTTTGGAGGAATCAAGGCGGCATCGGCGGGGGCTTTTGCTTTGGTCAGTGGCATCATCGGCTACTCGCTCGATTTTCAGTTAGTGGAAGCGCTGATCATCGGCATGGCCGGTATCGGTTATATGCTCCCCGAAAGAGGTTTGGAGTGGATGGCCCACAAGAGGGCCAACCATCTTCGTTCGGGTCTTCCCGCCGCCCTCGACCTGCTGATCCTCAGCATCGAGGCGGGCCAATCGATGGACAGCGCTCTCATCGAAGCGGGCCGGGAATTACAGCAAGGCTTCCCGGAAATCGCCCAGGAATTCGCATGGGTTCAAATGGAGCTGAACGCTTCCGTTGGGCGTACCGAAGCCTTTCAAAATCTGGCCTTGCGCAACAGTGAACCGGAGCTCAAACGGCTTTCCCAGGTCCTGGTCGATTGCGATCGCTTTGGCACGGGCATGGCCCCGGCGCTGCGAAGCCACGTGAAGTTCCTTCGCATTCGCATGCGTCAACAAGCGCGTGAAGCGGCGCGCAAAGTCGGCGTGAAACTGGTCTTCCCCGTATTCTTCCTCATCTTCCCGTCCGTGCTGTTGGTCACCATGGGTCCCGCCGTGCTGCAACTCACCAGCCAGTTATCCGTAATGCTCAAGTAACTAACTCAGAACCTTACTTTCGCGGCAATCTCCGACCCTATAGCCAGAGACGCAGTCGCCCCCGGGCTAGGCGCATTCAGAACATGCAATGCCCGTTCGCTCTCCACGAATAGGAAGTCCTGCACCAGTTCCCCGCTCGGAGTCAACGCCTGCGCCCTCACCCCCGCGCCCCCTGGCGAAAGATCCTCGGGTTGAATCGCCGGCACTAACCTTTGCAGCGATTCACAAAACATTTGACGGCTGAACGACCGCCGAATCTCCCACCAACACATGGAAGGGTATCGCGCCAGAAAGCGCCACAAGCCCGGAAACAGCAGAGCGTCCAGCGAATCCCGCAAATTGAAATCGGTCTTCTTATAACCCTCGCGCCGCAATGCCAATACCGCGTTCGGCCCTGCCTCAACTCCGCCATGAATCAAACGGGTAAAGTGTACTCCGAGGAACGGAAACTTTGGATCGGGCACGGGGTAAATTAGATGGCGCACTAAGTTCTGCCGCTCGGGCCTGATGACGTAATACTCGCCACGGAAAGGCACGATGCGAGCAGACCTCGTCTCCCCCGCCAGTTCACTGACGCGGTCGCAATGCAGCCCCGCGCAGTTGATCAGAAAGTCGCCGGAAAATTCACCCGCCGTGGTTTCCGCCACCCAACCACCATCGCGACGCAGCAATTTCTCCACTCGTGCGTTGGTGCGGATCTGTCCGCCCAAAGCGCGAATCTTGTCCACCATCACCGCGCAAACGCGAGCGTAATCAACAATGCCCTCTTCGGGAACCCGCACTGCGCGGACCCCACCCACGTTGGGTTCAATTTGGCGCATCTCCTCCGGCCCCATCTTTTTCAAACCCTTCAAGCCGTTAGCCGCGCCGCGCTCGTACAACTCTTCCAGCCGCCCGAGTTCGCTCTCATCGGCGGCAACGACAAGCTTTCCGCAAATGTCGTGAGGGATGTCGTTTTCCTGGCAAAACTGAACCATTTCGCGGATGCCCGTCACGGCTAGCCGCGCCTTGTTCGAACCCGGCCTATAGTACAGACCAGCATGCAACACGCCGCTGTTATGGCCCGTTTGATGCTGGCCAACCCCCGCTTCTTTCTCCAGCACAACCGGCGTAACACCGGGCCGCGCCAGCGCAAGTTTGTAGGCGGTCGCCAAGCCCACGATACCGCCCCCAGCGATCAGAACTCTTTGTTTTGCCATCTATCTTATGAACACCGTCGCCGACCGTGGACTGGACACGCTTCCAATTTGTAGGGTTATCGGGACCTCACCGGAAGCAAGGTTATCCGGCACCCGGGCATTGATCTGTAACAGGCCGGCGACAAGCCCCGGAGCGCCACCTGCATAATCAAGGTTTGCGACTTGATCACCGATCCGCACCACTATTGATTGCGTGGGTTTGGGCAATGGCGCAGCCGTCAGTTTGCCGTCAACACCGGCTGGCGTTGTCGCGCCTTCACCGGTCCCGAACAGCACAATGATTGATCCGCGCGCTGCTGGATTCGATGCTGAATTGAAGCTGCCATTCTGATTCAAGATAGCCGCCGGTCCACGTCCACTCGACGCCGCGGTGAATAACGCCGGCGCTGCGGTACCCACGACAAGCCCCAATGAATTGGTCAGTTTTCCGTTGTTGTTGACTTGCACCAAGGTGGCTGAGCGTCCGGCCACGCCATAAGGAACGATGGCGCTAATCTGGTTCGCGCTTACGTACACAAGCGGAGCCGCGCGTCCGTCAAACAAGACTTGGGTGTTGTCTAAGGTCGTGTCAATGAAGCCCTGGGCATTCAATCTTGCAGTAGTTAGAGCAGCCGGACCAATCTGATATCCAAACAGTGTGATGATCTGCCCCGGAGCAACCGCGCCGGATACGAAACTAGCGCCGTTCACGACGCCCGCCGAGGTCAAGAAATTCGGCTGCGCGAAACCTGCGGTGATCACCAACTCTTTGTTGACCATCAAGCTGAGGTTGGAATCAGAACCAATAGCATCGCCGCTCCAGCCGGTGAAAACATAGCCCGCACTGGGCGTGGCGATTAATTGCACTTGAGAGCCGGAAGCAAAAAACGCACCACTAGTTCCTCCGCTGATCCGCGCCGTGCCTCCAATTCCGGAACTCAGTGTCACGCGATAACGTACACGAAAATTGGCGGTAATTGTTTGTCCACCGGCAGTCGCCGTCACTGTTTGCGTTGGCGCGTTGCCGATGCTCCAACTGTCGAAAGTAGCCTCTAATCCGCCCAAATCGAGTGTTTGGACGTTTTGATCGATCTTCAATGTATGGCTTGATCCCGCTGTCCAGGTGAATACCCGAGGAGCAGTTCGCGCACTAGCATCGACGTTGACCTGCAATCCCGTTGGGTTACTTTCAATGCGAGTCACTGGAAGGTTTGTGAATCTGGCCTGATAGTTCGTAGTAGTGGCGCCAAGAATCGCCACTAGGGGATTGGGCGCATCCCCGAGTATGGAGAACAATCCCAAGCCGCTCCAATTGAGCTGCGAGAAGCCGTTGTCGGGTATCGGCTGAACGGAAACTTGGCCGCCCACGGGATAGTAGCCATCTGGATAGGGAGGCGACACGACAATTTTGCCGCCCGCTCCGGAAGTCAATGAGTCTTTGCTCTGCACGGAGAAGTGGGCCGTATAAACAGTGACGTCGTTCGACGCATTAATAGTATGGGTCTGGGCGCCGTAGTCACTCCAACGTGAGAATTGATTTCGGCCTCCGTTGAATGTCGAGGGATCAGCCCGGATTGTGTGTGTTGATCCTTCGGACCATTTGAATGAAGCGGGCGCCGTTACTCTAACGTCATCGACGATGACATCCAAACCATCGGGGTTAGTTGCGATTACACAACATTGCACGGGACGGCCGTACATACGTTGCGCGGTGTCAATGTCGCTGGCCGACAGGCCGACCCGTTGGCCAAGAGGAATGCCCGGTGGAAGAGTCTCGATGGCGACCAGCGCCCCTTTCGCGTCTCCCGCGGCGCCGTAATGCATAATCGAGTCGTAGGGATAAGGGCCAATGTCAACGCCGCCGTTAAATTGCTGGGTGAACTGATCCCAATAAATGGATCCAATATTCTCCAAACGAACCTTCACATGCGCGTCACGGTCTTGCCGCGATTGTGTATGCCAGAATCCAACGGTGTGGCCAATCTCGTGGATGATCGATCCTTGCGAACAACTATCGGGGAGGTTGATTATTTGCTGCCCGATAATCCTCCCAATGTTTGAGCTGCATGATCCTCCATTGTTTTGGCGGAAGCGAACATAATCAGTTTCCGTAGTGCGCGGGACTAATTTGAGGCTGGTCTTTTCATTCCAGTGGGCAACAGCCCCCTCGATACGTCCTTGGTTCGGCAGGTTGTCATCAATAACATAGGGGATCACGCCGCCGGGCCATCGGCGGCTGTCGAATGGAGTAATTGACGATTTAGGAATTGGAGCCTTGCGGGCTAAAGTCTCAAAGCTCAGCCGCTCAATGGCGCCAAGGACAATATCGCCTTCCACGATAAAATCGCCATTGACCACCTGGCCTCGAACTTCGCGGCCATCCCATTCCATCGTGCGCCATTCGCCCTCTTGCGCCAGCAACGGAACGGCCAATAGTAGGGTCGCGAAACGGATCATGGTTCGCTCCTTTGAAATAGCGAAATCCCCGCCACCCCAGCCGCACCCGCCTCCACGCAACTCAGCGAATTTCCTTTTGTTACGCCGCCCAAAGCCAGCACTGGAATGGTCATCTGATTACAAACCCATTTTAACGTTTCAAGTCCCTGACTAGATCCGTAACTTTTCTTGGAAATACTCTCAAAAACAGGGCTGAAAAGTACGTAGCTCGCTCCAGCTTTTTCGGCGGATAGCGCCTGTTCAAGAGTGTGGACCGATACGCCAATGAGCCAACCGAGCGGGCTAAGGGACCGCACTGTTTCAACGGGCAAAGAATCGCTTGGAAGGTGAACCCCATCGGCGCCACAAGCTATGGCGACATCAATGCGTGAATTGATCAATACCTTGGTCGGGCCGCTGTGGGCGATCGCGACTACTGCTCGGGCCAATTCAGAGAGGCCCCGGGCGGCAAGATGCTTTTCGCGAAGCTGAATCCAATCCACCTGGTCCGCCACGGCGCGTCGCACAGCCTGAATCATTGGTTCAATGCCCCCCGCCGATTGGCTATCCGTGATGTAGCACCGTAACACCGAATTACAACACTTCGTAGTAGCGTTCGCCCGCGCAGGCTTTGCACAGAGTCCGTCCGTCCACTTCCACTTCACGTTTAAAATTGATGCCTTCGCCACACTGGGCGCAACTCACCTTGGCGCCCTTAAATCCTGGCATTTCCTCGGGCGCTAGTTTCACTCGAACCCAGGCATGCTCAAACATTTCGACCGCTGGCAGGTCGCGATACGCCTTCATCTGCTGCTGGTTTTTGTCCTCAATTTCCGGATACACTTCCTTGGCCCGCTGTTTGGACGAATCCTTGGCGACCACTCGCACGGCGCGGTCGCTTTCCAGATCGCAGAACGTGACGGCCACTTTTCCGAAATCGCGAAACTTCAAGGCGCGCTTGCCCATGCGGCAACCGGTGACTACCGTAACCGCATCCGTGGCGCAGCGATCAATCTCAACAAAGCTTACGAGACGCTTGCGGTCCTTACCGGTTGGATCGTCGATACCCAACAGTTCCATTCCGTGGATGGCAAGGCGCAACCCAAGGATCTGTCCCGCGCACATATGGCCGTGCGCGGCTTCGGCCAAGGTTACATATTCGTCGAAAGTTTTCAGTGGCATTATAAGGCTCGCATTGCATGCGGAGGAAATTCCACCGCCCAGTTTCCATTATCCGCTTTCGCCGCATATTCCGATTGCGGCATCTCGACCGACACCCCTTCAAAATCCAGCCGCACGCCTTCGGCGGTGTTTACCACGCGACGCAAGTTAACACCTACTTGATTCGGCCCCAGCTTGGGAGGCCGCGGGATAGCCTTCAAATCGGCCGGCCGCACACATAACGTGACCCGATCGCCCAAGAAGTGCGCCGAAATGTAGGGTCCTTCAATCGGAGTGCCATTCCACTGCACACGGCTTCGATTACGGCTAGGGTCAAGGGACAAGATCTCCACCGACAACAAATTGAAGATACCCAGCAGGTGAGCCACGTCGACGCTTGTTGGCGCATCCAAAATAGCCTTGCCCTCGCCGGCTTGCACAATGCGCCCGTCGCGGTAGATCAGAACTTGATCGGCCAATTCCAGGCACTCGGCAAGATCGTGAGTGACGAGGAGAATCGGCGCATCGTACTCGGCGCGCACTTCGCGCAGCACTTCGTAGAGTTCGCGCCGTAAAGGAGCGTCGAGCCCCCTTGAAGGCTCATCGAGCAACAAGGCCCCGGGTTCGGCGGACAAGGCCCGCGCGATCGATCCGCGCTGCTTCTGCCCGCCGGACAATTCCCCAGGTTTGCGTCCGGCCACATCGTTCAACTGAAATCGCTCCAGAGCTTCTGAGACTCGGCGGCGGCGTTCCACGTGAGGCAGATGGGCGGCGGCGAAGTAGATGTTGTCGCGCAGGGTCATGTGGGGGAACAAGGCATGGTTCTGGAAGACATAACCACACCCACGCTGGCGCGGCGGCAAATTCACGTTGGCTGTGGCATCAAACAAGATCCGGTCGTTCAACATAATGCGCCCATCGCCGGGTTTGGCAAAGCCGGCGATAGCGTCGAGCGTCAACGACTTCCCCGCACCGCTTGCGCCAAACAAAACGGTGACTCCGCGCGCTGCTCGAAACTGAACGTCCAGCTTAAATGAGGCGCGTTCCTTGCCGCCGGCAAATTCTTTCTGAATGCGGGCGTCAATCATAATGCGCTTGCCTTCGAGTTCAACTTATTGGCGACCCAAACAATCCCCAATGCGAGGAGCGAAACCGCCAGAACCAGCGCCCGGGCCGTGTCTCCATCCCCTGATTCCACGGCATCGTAGATGGCCACCGCGACGGTTTGCGTCTTACCCGGAATATTCCCGGCCACCATCAACGTAACGCCGAAATCGCCAAGCGCCCGTGCAAAGGCCAGCGTCACGGCGGCGATAATTGGCAAGCGCGCGAGCGGTAGGCTGATGCGCAAAAACACCTTCCATTCCGGCGCGCCCAGGCTGCGGGCGGCGCGTTCGTAGCTGTGATCAATCGCTTCGAGCGCTGCCCGCGCCGACTTCACCAACAGCGGCAGCGAGTGTAAAACGGCTGCCACCACAGCGCCCTGCCAGGTAAAAACGAGGGGACCTCCGGTGATGCTTTCATACATCGCGCCGAAGGTGCTATTGCGCCCAATGACAATCAGCAAGTAATACCCAAGCACCGTGGGCGGCAGCACCAGAGGCAATGTCACCAATGCGTCGACCAATTCGCGCCCCCGAAAGTCGCCGCGCGCGAGCCACCATGCAACGGCCAAACCGAGCACAGTGGAGATAGCCGTGGCAAGCAACGCCACTTTCAAACTAAGCCATAACGGAAACCAATCCATCGAACACTTATAATGCCAGCATATGGATCTCAACGGCAAAGCGATTTTGGTTACGGGCGCAGCCTCCGGCCTGGGAGCAGCAACGGCGCGGATGATTGCGAAGGCGGGAGGCCATCCAATCCTGCTCGATCTGAATGAAGCCGGAGAAGGTTTGGCGATGGAATTGGGAGGCCAATTCTACAAGGCCGACGTCACTTCGGCGACGGATGTACAAGCGGCAATCGACGCCGCGGGCCCGATTCACGGATCGGTAAGTTGCGCCGGAGTGGCGATTGCCGCGCGGGTGACCGGCAAGGAGGGACCGGCAGATTTGGCGGCTTTTGAACGAGTGATTCGAATCAATTTGATCGGAACATATAACGTTGTCCGGCTTGCGGCGTGGGCTATGTCGAAGAACGAACCGAATGGTGACGGGGAACGCGGGGTGATCATCAACACGGCTTCGATCGCAGCCTTCGACGGTCAAATAGGCCAAAGCGCTTACGCCGCGTCGAAAGCTGGAATCGCCGGTATGACGCTGCCCATTGCGCGCGACCTTTCACGCTTGGGTATTCGGGTTGTGGCAATTGCCCCGGGGTTGTTCGATACGCCGCTGCTGGCTGGTCTTCCCGAACCGGCCCGCGTAGCGCTTGGCGAAACGATTCCGTTCCCCGCCCGCCTTGGCCGCCCCGAAGAATTCGCGAAGCTGGTTGGGCACATTTTCGACAACGTGATGTTGAACGGAGAAGTAATACGATTAGACGGCGCGTTACGGATGGCGCCGAAATAAGGGATTTCAGCGAATGCATGGGCGATAGTACCAGTTTCGACGATTAGTACCAAGTAAGGTGTTTTCTTTGTTGAAACCGAAGAACATTGGGGTTATATTTGCCTTGGCTCAAGTAGCAAGAGGCCACGCCAACAGCGTAGTTTCGCAATGAATGGAACACCTATGACGGATCAACTACCCTATACTAACCCGGTTCATTGGTTTGTTCTCCTAGCGCTACTTGAGCCACCTACATTCATTGGCCCCCTGCCATAGAACGGTGGCCAGCCGTTCTCATCGCGAGTTTCCCATGAGTTCGATTCGTTGCGGAATGCTGGCGGTTAGGTGGTGTTACTGCATGCGCACACTCCTCCCATAGGGGAACGACGCCTTAAGCATCGACCAACCCTCAACCCTAAAACATGATATAAATTCGTTCATCTAATCGAAGGAGGCCACATGCTCAAACAACTCGCCGCAGTCATACTGCTGTTCGCCGCGACATCCACCGCCCAAGAAACCCGCGGCATGATTTTAGGCCACGTTTAACGACGCCACCTCCTCGGCCATCACCGGCGCCAAAGTCATCGTCAAGAACACCGACACAAACGTTAGTCGGCGAGCGCTCGGTAAAGCGTCGTCCTGCCCACATTCCACAGCGCCGCCACGTCTTCCACGCGTTCGCCGGCATCAATCAATTTCCGGGCCTTGGCGATTTGCGCCGGCGTGAGTTTCTTCTTCCGGCCAAATTGCACGCCGCGCCGCCGCGCTTCCTTCATTCCGGCCTGCGTGCGCTCTACGATCAGGCTTCGCTCCAGCTCGGCCAGGACGCCAATCATCTGCCACATGGCGCGGCCTGTCGGCGTCACGCTGTCTATAGCTTCGGTGAGGGAATGGAATTTCACACCGCGCTCGCGAAGATCATCCAGCATGGTTATCAGGTCGCGCAAAGACCGGCCCAGCCGGTCGAGCTTCCACACAATGAGCGTGTCGCCTTTCTGCAGGGCTTTGAGACAACGGGTCAACGCGGGGCGCTTGGCGGTCGCGCCAGATAATCCTTCGTCCTTGAATATCTTCTTGCACCCGGCCCGCTTCAAGGCGGTGAGTTGCATGGCGGTATTCTGGTCATCCGTCGAGACGCGGGCATAGCCGTATTTCATGCCTGCATTATGGGACAACAAAACGGGACGTTGCAAGGCCTGTTTTTATTGGTTGCGCTTTTCGTCCCGAAACTTACCCTTTGCGGAAATTGGATCTTCCTGTGGGTACGCGGGGAATGTGCTGATAAACTCTACACTGCGCGACATATCGGGTTCTATCGGAGAGTTTCAGGAGCAAAGCCCGCAACCTCGGCCTCGCTGCGCCGTTTTATCACTTCCAGAATTGAGACCTGAACGGATCTCATCACTGCGTCGGTCCAGAGCCCCGCGTAGCTGTTGAAATTCGTTGATAGCCTCTCACGGCTAGTGAAATGCAGCAGTATAACACCGCTCGAAACATCTTCGATCTGGTAGTCACCATTCAAAACGTCGAAGTACGGACCGCCAATTGAAGCATGCCTGTCAAGGGTAGTAGGTGGAATGTTTTCCGTATCGGCCTTGATCGTAAAACCCAGTCGTTGGTTTGGCATCCAAGTTGTCACAACCTCAGTGAACCTTAGGCCTCGCTCCCAGATGGCATTTCGCACTCCACCAACTCCCTCCTGCGAAAGGGTCGCTTCGACAGGCATTGGGAAACCAATTCGGTGTGTCCAGGTATCTGCTAGTTCGTCGGAGTGAATCTGGCTCACACGCCCGATATTTCTCCAAACGATCGACGCCGGTGCAGAGATCCTGATTTCATTGTGCACGGATCGGATTTGCGTCGGCGCCGCGAAGTGTATTTCGACCTGCGGCAGGATGAGGGGAAGAGCGATTAGGCAGAGATGGGTGGGGAGGCCCGCGCGAGTCTTTTGCCTGACCACACCAGCCAATACACCGCCGACAGTAGCGAAAAGCATCAGAAGGGGTAGCGCGAATACTAAGCAGATTGTTCCTTCTAAGAGGAACAATGCCGCGCCGATCATCACCAACACGATGGAGCCCCACGGCAGAATGATCCACTGCCAGATCGGCCGTTTTCCGTGAACCTCCGCGCTCCAAATCGTTAAGTAGCCAACGGCCACCGACCCGAG
>JANXXI010000317.1 GCA_025350695.1 Acidobacteriota bacterium | reverse complement strand
CCGGCACTGGTACGCTCGGCGTTGGCAGCAACTACATCGGAGGAACTCGTAACTTCCTAACCAATAAGCAGGGAGACTTGAAACTCGACTACCGCGTTGGCGACAAAGACTCTTTGATGTTCCGCTACTCCAAAGGTGAATACGAAACCTTTGGATCACAGGCTGCTCTTCCAATCTTCATGACCGGCGGCAACTTTGGTCCCACCTATTCCGCTGTCGCAGACTGGACGCGAACCTGGTCAGCTAAGCTTGTGTCCGACAATCGCTTTTCCTATTCGCTGGTAGGCATTGATGACAAAGTAATCGATTGGTCGGGCCAACTTGGAGCCGACGGTAACTCGAAATTCGGAATTCCCGGCGGCCAGTTCATTCCCGGCTTGTCGTCCTTCAATTTGGGCGGCAGCTTGAGTGGCGCAGGTTCAGCGGCCACCATTGCCAACACGCGCGATAACAAATTTCAACTCCAGTCCAACAACACCTACCAATCAGGCGCCCATCTTTTGAAGGTCGGCGTAAACATTCTCCGCGCTCGCCAGAACCGCTACTACGCGGGCAACAACGGCGCACTCGGGTCCTTCAGCTATAACGGCGCTTACACGGGAGTCGATATCGGAGACTTCCTGCTTGATACGCTGGCCAGCAAAGGCCGCGGCGCGGTGAGCGGTCCCTGGGGCCATCGTCAATGGCGCAACATCATATTCGCTCAAGATAGTTGGAAGATCCGTCGCAACTTGACGTTCAACTACGGCATAAGCTGGGAATACATGTCGCCTCTGAACGAAGTTGCCAACCGCCAAGTGAATATAAACACCTTCACCGGCAAGCTAATCTATCCGGGCGGCGAGTATGGAGATGGGCTGTACAAGGCATACAAAAAGCAGTTTAATCCGAACTTGGGCATCGCCTATACGCTCGACAAGAAGACCGTCATTCGCGCGGCCTATCGCCTGTCGAACTTCCTCGAAGGTACCGGAGCCAACTTAAGATTGACGTTGAATCCGCCCTTCTTCACCGAATCGAACGTTACGTATGACAGTACACTTCCTGGCAGGATTGCAACCGGCTTCACCGATGTAATTGCCCGCGGCGACCTGACCAGCCCGCGCAGCAGCCCTACGGCGGCTCCCTTCTACCAAGGCCGTGCGTGGGACTTGAACCTCCGTCCGCAGATGACCAACCAGTTCAACTTCGCCATTGAACGCCAACTGGACAAAGCCACCAGCATCACGGCTGCTTATGTTGGCCAACGCGGAACGCATCTGGTAATTCCCCATGAAGGAAACAACCCGCTGCCTGGCGTGGGTCCGTACGCCTCGTGGGCTCCCATCAATGACCGCCGTCCGCTGGCGACTGTGCTGCCGAACGTCGGCAACATCGCACTGACCGAATCAAGCGGCACCAGTTGGTATAACGCTCTGCAAGTAAGCGGACGCCGCCAGATGACCGCTGGATTTGAGATGCTATTCCAGTACACCTACTCAAAAACCAATACCGACGGCCTAGGCTACTATGGCTGCGGTGGCGTCAATGCTGAAGGGGCCTACTGGCAGGATGCCTACAATCGCCGTGGCAATTACGGCCCAGCCTGTTTCGATGTCCGCCACAACTTCACCACAGCCGGTGTTCTGAATCTGCCTTACGGCAAGGGTCAGAAGTTTGGAGCAAACGGTCCTAAACTATTGGATGCGGTGTTTGGTGGATGGAACGTCAACTACAATCTTGCTAAGCGCGGTGGCTTCCCTGTGACCATCTTCGCTGCGACGCAGAATACGAACTCCGGTCGCTCCCCGCGCGGGAATGCACGCGCTAATCGCTACCAGAACTTGGCGGAGCCTTCGGTCCGTACAGTAGACCGTTGGTTTGGCGACGTAACAGCAACCACCTTCTGTACCGCAGGCGTCAATAACGGCACTTGTGCTTACGGCGTACCCGCCCTGGGCGAGTTTGGCAGCGCAGGTGTAGGCACGGAGCGTGCCCCGGGCTTCTTCAACCTGGATACTTCAATCGGAAAGCGCTTCAACATCAGCGAGCGCCAAAAAATCGAGTTCAGGGCTGAGCTGTTCAATGTGCTGAACTACGTCAGCTTCGGCGCTCCGGGCCGTGACATCACAACCCCGGCGGCGTTCGGCGCAATCGGTGGCCAGATCGGCGCACCTCGCAACATTCAGTTCGGATTGAAGTACGCTTTCTAATCCAAACTGTTTAATGTCTTAGATGGGCGGGCCTTCGGGCCCGCCTTTATATTATCCAGGCAAATTGTAAACTTAAATGGTGATCGAAAGCCGATGAGCAACGAACGCATTTCTAGAATTACCTTCAACAGCGAAGTCTGTCGTGGCCGTCCCTGCATTCGCGGCATGCGTATTCGCGTAAAAGATGTCCTTCAATTGCGCAGGCGGCTCCTTCGACAAGTTTCTCGAGGATATCCATTCCTCGAACGTGAGGACATTCTGGCCGCCGTCGACTATGCTGCTGATCAAACAGACCACGCTGTTCTGCACTCAGCGTGAAATTTCTGGTTGAGAACCAATTGCCGCCAACCCTGGCAAGGTTTCTCGCCGCTCGTGCGGTGGAAAGCAGTCACGTTTCCGATATCGGTCTTAGCGATGCTTCAGACACCGAAATCTGACGCTTTGCCCTTGAGCATGGATTCACACTTGTCTCCAAAGATCAGGACTTCGTGGCGTTTCTCTCGAAGAATTCAGCATCCACACTAGTTTGGGTAAGAATGGGTAATTGCCGTAAAGCTACGTTGCTAAGAGCATTCGACAAGCTACTGATCCGCATCGTAAATCAGATCGAAAGCGGCGACAGGGTTGTTGAGATCCGCTAGCTACCCGTGCATCTTCCGGAAGTTCACCAAACACTTCTCCACCGTTTCCAACTCAGAAAACCGGCTGCCTTCCTGCTCCACTAGATAATACTGAAGCCCGCCAGTCTTCTCGGCAGCCTTGAAAATGTCCTTCCACTTCGCCGCGCCTTCGCCAAACAAAACACGATAGCCCTCTTCGCGGCTACCACCAGGTTTGTAATCCTTGGCGTGCATCGAAACGATGCGCCCCGGATGCTGCTTGATCCACAACAAAGGATCGGTCACCGCCTCGATCGCGGTACCCACGTCCAGTTGCAACACAACCTCCTTCCCCGTGTTCTCGGCCAGCACTTCCATCGGCCTCTTGCCCTCAATCGGCATAAACTCCAGTTGGTGATTGTGAAACCCGGCGCGCATGCCGGCTGACTTCATCCCCTCAGCGCCCTTGTTCAATTGCTCCGCCACCTTCTTCCAACCATCCAAGCCATTCACCCGCCCGGCGCTAGCCATAATGATGAACTTGCTTCCAATGATGCTGTTCAACTCAATCGCCTTAGGCAGCAGTTCCGGTGTGAACGAGTTGTTCGAATTATGCGTCGAAAGAGCCTTCATGCCGGTATCGTCCAGCAACTTGCGGACCTCTTTGGCATACTCAGGGGTCCACTGCATGTAGGGAGAAAAAAACTCCACCCCGTCATAGCCCATCTTGGCAACCGCTCGAACGGTGCCCATCAGGTCCTTGGCCAACTCCTTGCGGACCGAATACAGTTCAAGCCCAACGGGAATCTTTTTCTTAGCGGCGGAAAGGGTAGCGGCCGAAGCGGCCATGGAAAGTATAGTTCGGCGGGTAATTGCGCTCATCACTAGAGAAGATAGCACAGAGACGATAACATGAAACAGAAGCGGACGGCTGGGTCGCCCGCTCCATCATTTCAAAAGGATTAAGGCTTCGGAGCCGGTGGCGGCAATTCACGCGCTTCACAAACGGAATCAAATCCCTGCCGGCTATGCGTTCCGTCGCAAAAAGGCTTGTTCGCCGAAAGTCCGCAGCGGCAAAGGCCAATAGCCGTGCGCCCCCCCAAACCAAACGCCTTCCCGTTTGCGTCAACCATCGTGAACTCGCCTTCCAACCGAAGAGGACCATTGTTAAAAACTGTAGCTTTTGTGGACATTCGCCACATGGTAGCACAGCCGGACTAGCCGAATGATGCAAAATAGGGAGGTGCGGATTGCCATTCTCTCCTTCAGTCTCTATTGCACAACTTTAGCCGATGCCCAAGCTCCGGCGGAGTTGATCGCCAAGATCCGCGCGCATATGAAAGAGACCATCGAAGGCGTTCCCAACTACACCTGCCAGCAGTTAGTGGAACGCTACCGGGCCGAAGCCGGCAAGAAACTAACCCGCTCCGACGCTCTTCGGTTAGACGTGGCGGTTGTGGAAAAGCACGAACTTTTCGCTTGGCCCGGCGAAGGCAATTTCCGCGACATCAACGAGCATGAGGCGGCCAAGCGAGGCACCTTCGGCACTGGTAACTTTTCCAGCAACTTGAGCAATGCGCTCAGTAGCGTTGGCGTCAACTATCAAGTGCAAGCAGAGGAAATGCTGGACGGCCGGAATACCATCCGCGTTAGTTACCAGATTCCCGCGCGCCGAAAACCCTATGCGGTGAAGATCGACCAGCAACAAGCCGTTACCGGCGTCAAAGGGCAATTCTGGGTGGATCGCGTCAACCTGGACGTCCTGAAACTAGACTTCATAGTGACTGAGATTCCGGAAGGCTTCCCCCTGAAGGAGGCCGGCGAATCGATCGAATATGAACGGATCCGCATTGGCACAGGTGATTTCCTTCTTCCCAAGAAAGCTAGCTTATCCTTGAAGATGGACGACGATCTGGTTAAGGTAAACCGCACCACGTTCTCCGCCTGCCGCCAATACTCCGGCGATTCCGTGATCCGCTTCGAGGGTCTGGTGGACGAGGCCGAAGCCGCCAAAGGTCCGGCGGAAGTGAAGATCCCCCCAGGGACGTTGATCACCATTGAACTGCGCACCTCAGTCGACAGCGGAAAGTCAGCAATCGGCGATCCTGTGGAAGCCGTGGTCTACCGGGCGGTGAAGGTCAAGGGAGAGGTGATATTGCCGAAGGGAGCGATTGTTGAGGGCCGAGTCACCAAAACACAAAGGGTGGACACAAGCCAACAAGGTTACTTTTCCATGATTGGCCTGGAGTTTCAAAAAGCCACTATCGGATCGAAGTTCGCGCATATTTCAACAGGTATTGAAGATGGCGGCGCCCTCGCAACAGCCATGTTACCCGGGCTGAGAAATTCCAGCCGGACTCTGAAGATGTATGTGTATCACGAAAGAATTGCGAAAGGTGAAAAGGAACGGCCGACGATGATCTACTCAAGCTCCGGTAAGGTGGAACTGGGGAAAGGAAGTTTGTTAGTCCTACGCGTTTATTAAAGAAAGAAAACCGCTCCCCAACAGGCCCGCGAAGCCGTGACCGTAAGGGAGCGGTCCCCGAAACTAGAACGTAAAGCGCAACGAAGCCTGCATGATACGAGGCGCACGGGTCGATGTTACCTGACCGAACGTCGCATTCACCTGAGCTCCTGCCGGATCAAACCGCGCCGTGGTATCAACGCCAGAGAACTGCGTATGGTTCAAAGCGTTATACATTTCCCAGCGCAGAGCGAAGAATTGGCGTTCGTTCTTAAGCGGTATCTTCTTCACGAACGAAACATCCACGTTACTGAAACCAGGTCCACGGATGATGTCCTTTGGAGCATTGCCCGGATAACCAACCTGCGGCCGCGCGAACTTAGAAGTATCGAACCAGCGCAGGAAAGTCTTCGAACCATGATCCAGTTGCGCCGGGCCCGTGACCACAATACGCGAACCATCGCCGCCGCCAGTGATATCAGCTCCGTCCGTGGTGCTGTAGCCAACGCCGCTCGGCTGGCCACTAACTAACGCCACAATGCCCGTCAGTTGCCAACCATCCAACACGTGATGAACCACGGCGTTCTTGGCATAGTTGGAAACCTTCGGCAAATCGTAGGTGAAGTTAGCCACAAAGTTGTGTGTCTGGTCGCCGCCGTTTTTGCCGTAGCTCCAAACACGAATCGGGCGGTAAACAGGAATGCCCGAATAATCCATGAACTTCGAGTAGGTGTAGGAAACGCCCATCTGCAATCCTCTGCTGAAGCGGCGATTTAGAGACGTCAGCAAGGCATGGTAGTTCGAGCCGAACGCATTGTCGATGAAGTTTATATTTCCGTAACCCGGATAGGGGCGGAAAAAATTAACGGGCAACGGGCGGCCATTCGTCGGGTCCAGGTTGGCCGTATTGAAGTTCGCGCCGTAGGGAACCGTGTTGATGTTGTAGCCCTGCTGAATATGGCGGCCCAGAGTTGCGCCGTAGCTTACGTCGGCCAAAAAGGAATGACCCAATTCCTGCTGAATGCCAAACGTGATGTTGTACGTGCTGGTAGTCTTGTTGTCCACATTGAAGGCATTCGTGTTGCTCGGCGAAAGCACGTTCGCGGCCTGCGTAAACGTGGCCAAGTTACCGTAATAAGTCGTCGGCGAGAAGATAGCCGGCGGATTGTTGGTGGTTGGGCTCCACTTGCTCAAACGCATGTTGTAGAGAATGGCCGAACCGCCGCGAATAGCTGTCTTACCCTTGCCGAATGGATCCCACGAAAAACCAATACGAGGTCCATACAGCAGAGGCTGGTTGTTGACGAACCCGTGGGCATAGTTCGCGTCTCCGGAAAGCACGCTGCCGTTGGCTGGCTTACCAGTGTTAGGTACAAATGCTCCGATATACGCTACTGGGTAAACAGTTCCGTTACGAGGGTCGATGGCAACGCGGTTGCGGTTTGCGTCAAAGCCAGGGGCAAAGAAGATAGGAGCATCCTTGATGTTGTACCGGCCAAGCGCCAGCACCGACTGTTCCCCATCCTTGTGTGGATACATCTGGTTAGACCAGCTGAAGCGCATGCCGTAATCGATGGTCAGGTTACGCCGCACTTTCCAGCTGTCCTGCACAAACCATTCCACAAACGTCTGCCGTTCATTCGCGCCAAAGCGGTTGGTGGATTCCGTATATTGCTGGAAGTTGCCCAGCACAGCGTTCGAGTAGGCGTAGTTGGAATCATTCGGATTATTCGTATCGCGGGCGAAAGCAAAATTACCGCTGAATGTGCTCCGCTCGCCTTCGTATTCACGAATGCGGTTGTAATCGAAACCAACCTTGAACAGGTGCGTGCCTTTGGTGATACTCACGTTGTCGCTCAACGTGAACGTAAAGTCCGTGCCGCCTGTAAGGAAGCGGTCGTCAAAAGTCGCGTCCGCGCTGCTGGGCACGCCGCCGAACGAGAATCGCGGGATAATCCCTTGTACATTCGCCGAAGGATAATACTGCCCCGCCGTGAAGCCGATCGAAGAACGCAATACCCGGCTGATCGGATCTACAGGGTGCCATGCTTCATGATTATGCCGCACACCGCTGGTCAATTCATTAACCACGGTGGGCGAGAACACGTGAGTGTAACCAACACCCAAGCCAGATTCCGTGAAGCAATAGCATTGGGCAAACAGACCCCAGGCTGATGCTCCGCCTGCGACTGAGTGGCCTTCCTGTTCAGACAGCCACGTTTTGCCGCGGACGAACAGGCGATCCGCCGAAGTGGGCACATAGTCGAACTTAAACAGTTGACTGCGTTTGGGATTGTTCAGCAGTTCTTGAAACTTGTAGTTGTAATTGCCGCCGGAGATGCTGCGGTCGAAGAAATTGGGCAGTGGTTCCAAGTTCATTAAAGCCACCCCATTCTTGTTGATGCGGCTGGCCGGAATGATGTTGTTCGGGAATTGCAGGCCAGTAGTGGGATCCTTGATCGGAATCAGCTTCCCGCTGACATCAAGAGTCTGCGAAAAGTCACCGGCGCGCTCAAGGGCAGTCGGAGTCGTGACGCGCTGCAGGCTACCCGGATACTTAATACCCCACTGCTCAAGATTATAAAAACCGAACAGTTTGTCTTTGCTAGTATTCCACTTGCCAGGTATATAGATAGGTCCACCGAGCGTAAAGCCCAATGTGTTGTAACGATAGATTGGCCTCTGCACGGAATTGCGGTTGCTGAAGAAATCGTTAGCATTCCACATTTCGTGCCGCTTGTACCAATAACCGGTGCCATGATATTCCTTACCGCCTGACTTGGTCACAACCTGCACCACCGCGCCACCGTTCCCGGCATATTCGGCTTGATAGCTATTCAGAATAACCTTTACTTCGCCGATGGCGTCCATCGTCGTCACCGAAGAAAATACGTTGGGCGAACCGTTGTCGTTGCTGACGACGCCGTCCACGGAAAGTGTATTCATGCCGCTGGTGGTCCCGCCCATATTCGAAGACCCGGTGCCGAAGCTGCCACCAACTGAATCGCCATCCGCCGCATACTGCACACCCGGAAGAAGACGGAACAACGAGTTCACGTCGCGTCCACGAGCCTGCAAGCTAGTCAACTGCTCAGACGTTAAACTGGCGGATCTTTCCGAACTGGAAGCTTGCACGGTTGCCCCCTGCGCTTCCACCGTGATTGTATCCGTCACCGCGCCGATGCTTAAGAGAACATCGCCCAGTGACAGGCGCTCATTCGCGCTCAGAACTAAATTGGTCTGGCGAAACGATTTGAACCCCGGCGCTTCCACTTTCATGGAATAGCTACCAGGCGAAACGGCCGTGAAGGTAAATCCGCCAAGTTCGTTGGTGGTCGCGGAACGCGTTTCGCCCGTCAGCCCGCTGACAAGTGCAACAGGAATACCAGGCACGACCTGACGGCTTGGATCCATGATGGTTCCGGAAATGGTGCCGGTGATGGTCATTTGAGCCATCGCCAGTGAGGCGTTGAGTAGGGCAAGACTTAGGCCCTGTAGGATTTTAAACATAGAAAGAACCCCGAATGAACGTTTCAAGATAGCATCGTTAGCGATAACTACCTCATGCGATCATACTCGGGGTATTAGGACAAAGTCAATCAATTCGGTTACCGGGTTTTACATCGAAGAACCTTATTTTCCGAAGCTGACCTGGTACGACTTCCCTGCCAGCACCGTCAATTCACGCGACCCAGGTTTCCAGGTGGCCGCTGGAACCCGCTTGCCGCCAACAGTCACCGCCAAAACCTTCTCACCTTCTGGCACGCGGATCACATGCTTGCCGCCCTTCGCAGCCCGCAGCGTGGCCACGCACCCCCCAGGCTGCCAAGTTAGATCCACCTCAACAGCTCCTCGCGCCCGCAGGCCACTAATGCTACCGTTCGGCCAGGCTTTCGGTAACGCCGGAAGCAAACTCAATTCCCCAGCATGGCTTTGCATCAGCATTTCCGCCATGCCCGCCGTCCCGCCAAAATTCCCATCGATTTGAAATGGCGGATGGTTGTCAAACATATTGGGATGAGTCGACTTGGCCAGCAGCGCTACAACGTTTTCATAGGCCTTATCCCCATCTTCCAAACGCGCCCAGAAGTTGATGATCCAAGCCCGGCTCCAACCCGTGTGTCCGCCGCCATTGGCCAGGCGGTTTTCCAGGCTCACGCGCGCCGCCTTCGCCAGCGCCGGCGTACCTCGCATGCTGATCCATGTGCCCGGGTGCAGGGCGAACAGGTGTGAGATGTGCCGATGACCAGGATCCGGTTCGTCATACTCTTCCATCCATTCCAACAACTGGCCCTTCGATCCGATCTTCAGCGGCGGCAGTTTCTTCAACGATTTTTCTACTTCCAATCGGAAAGCATCGTCAACCTTCAAGATGCGGGCGGCTTCCGCGGTGCGGGTCAACAATTCATGAACAATTTCCGTATCCATATACGGTCCCATTACCAACTTTGCAATGGTTCCGTCAGCAAGCTTGTAGCGGTTCTCCGGCGAAATCGAAGGACCCGTAATCAAATGCCCCTTGCCGTCATCCATCAAATAATCCAGCAGAAACTCCGACGCTTCTTTCATCACCGGGTATCCCCGCTCGCGAAGAAAGACCGTGTCGCGCGAATAGTCGTAATGTTCCCACAAGTGAAGCGAAAGCCATGCCCCACCCATTGCCCAAACTCCCGAGCCAACCCCATCAATCGGAGTAGTGTGGCCCCAGCCATCCGTATTGTGATGCGCCACAAACCCGCGTGCGTTATACATCCGCTTGGCCGTCTCCCGGCCCTCAATGCGAACTTTATCGACCAGATCAAACAGCGGCTCATGTAACTCGGCCAAATTGGTGGATTCCGCCGGCCAATAGTTCATCTCGGTATTGATGTTAATGGTGTACTTGCTTTCCCAGGGAGGGGAAAGTTGGTCATTCCATTTCCCTTGCAGATTCGCCGGTAAGCTTGCAGGGCGGCTGGAAGCAATCAGCAAATAGCGCCCATATTGAAAGTAAAGCTGCAGAAGTCCATTGTCTTCCCCACCCTTCTGCATCAGCGCCAATCGTTCATCAGTAGGAAGATCCGCTTTTGAGGGCCCGGCCAGATCGAATTTTACCCGCCCCATCAGCTTTTGATGATCCGTCACGTGCGCGTCGCGCAACTCCTTAAAAGGTATTCCCACTACCGCCGCGTTCCGCTTCAGGGTCAACGCTTGCGGGTTGTCAATTTTGTAATTGGTGGCTGCGGTCAAGATAAACGTAACCGCCGTAACGTTTGACATCGTCACCTCGTTTAAAGTAGCTGCGGATGAACCACCTTCAACCACGGCTTGAAAATTCGCAACGAACCACACTCCGGTTAACCGCTCCTGCGCATAGCGGTCGCCATAAGGAATGGCTTGCCCTTCCATCACCAAGGATCCCCCATTTATTCGACGTGTCACCGCCCCCTTCTCACGGGTGATTGAGGCCGCGACAGAAATCGACCCCGGCTTGTCCGCACTCAGACGAACTATCAACGCGTTGTGAACTGCCGAAGCAAACACTTCGCGAGTGTGCGTCACGTTGCCGCACTTAAAAGTGACTTTGACGATACCCGTATCCAAATCCAGTTCCCGGCGATAGTCCTTCGCGTTACAGGGCTCGGGAAACCTCAGTTTGATGTCCCCCAACGGTTGATACGGAGGCATCCGCATGGGTTTGGAGATGATCGACTTTTCAGCAAGGGCCTCTGCTTCCTGGGCCTTGCCGGCCATCAACAGACGGCGAACTTCCTTTATAGCCTCCGGCGCGGCAGGGTTCATTCTGTTCCTCTTTTCCCCAGCCCAAACCGTGTCTTCGTTCAACTGAATCTGCTCAGCGCGCACGCCGCCAAAAACCATGCCTGCCAGACGGCCGTTGCCCACAGGCAACGCCTCCACCCATTTCGAGGCGGGCTGGTTGTACCAAAGAACCGATTCCGCGCCGGCAAGCGGGAACACAATGAATAGAAGAGCGAGGGATCTCATCGTCTGCCAATGTACCATTGCGGTTAAAACCGCATCAGAGAAGGAAGTACTGGAACCTAGTCCCGCTCTGCCCATTACGTGATTCCCCTGACGCTGCTCGGCGAGCAAAACAAAGCCAGAGTTAAAAGACGCGATTGAGTCACAAGCCATTTTGAGCCACTTTTCAATCACTTAGAAACGAAACCCTTGACCCCGCCTGCTAGTCTTGAATCAGAGAGAAAAACTCCTGGCCAGGATGCTCTCGTTACAAGCGCTCCCCTAAAAAGGAGTCGGCTCTCGGATCGATTCGGGTAGCTCTAAAAACTTGAATCAGCAGGGTTGGTTGTGCGGAAAACTTGTGTTAAGGCTCGGGTTGATTTCCGGGGTCCTGAACCTGTAAATCAGGTAAAGCCGTCTGGGCGGCGGTTTCAACAAGTGAAGTGCAGCCAGCCTTGCTGATTTCATTTCTCGAAGAAGGACGCACCCGAGGCCGAAGTGTCTTTATTTGACGGTATAATCGAATGACCCCAGCCGCTTTCATCCCGCAATGCTTCTGACCAGTTCGGCCTACTTCTTTTTTCTCGCAGGCGTCTTCCTGCTCTATTGGCCACTGTCGCGGTATCGCATACCGAGTCTGGCAGTCATCCTCCTTGCCAACTATTTTTTCTACGCCAAATGGGATCTCTTCTACCTAGCGTTAATCCCCATCGCCTCCACCATCGATTTCTTCCTGGGCGCAAGAATCCACATCGCCACGGATCCCAAACTCAGAAAGCTGCTGATTGCCCTAAGCGTCCTGCTGAATCTGGGACTGCTCGCCGCCTTTAAGTACATGCCATTCTTCCTTGAAAACTGGGCCAAACTCACCTCTACCGAGCCCATCAAATGGAACTGGACCTTTCCCCTCGGCATCAGCTTCTACGCGTTTCAATCGTTAACCTATACCATCGATATTTACCGCAAGGATGCCGCTCCAACGCAAAGCCTGCTGGCCTACCTAACCGCCGTCAGCTTCTTCCCAACCACGCTCGCCGGACCCATCACGAATGTCTCCACTCTCATTCCGCAATTGGAAAAAACTGGGCGCAAGCTCGATCCAACCGACGGTGGTCGCGCCCTCTTCCTGATCGGCTTAGGGCTGATGAAGAAAATGTTGGTCGCCGACTACATCGCCGAAAACCTGGTGAATCGCGTGTTCGATTTCCCCGATCTCTATTCCGGCGCCGAAGTGCTGACCGCCGTCTACGCTTACGCCATTCAGCTCTATTACGACTTCTCCGGCTATTCCGACGTAGCCATCGGCTCGGCAATGTTGTTAGGTTTGAAGCTCCCTCAAAACTTCAATGCCCCATACTCCGCCATCAACATCGCCGACTTTTGGCGTCGCTGGCACATCTCTCTTTCCAACTGGCTGCGCGATTACCTGTTCTTCTCTCTGCCCGGCCATCGCGCAAAATTCTGGCCCTACTTCAACCTGATCCTCACCATGGCCATCGGTGGCTTCTGGCACGGCGCAAGCTGGAACTTCTTAATCTGGGGACTGCTGCACGGCTTCGCTTTGGCCTTCGTCCGCTGGCTGGAATCACGCCGCGGCCGATCACCAAAGAAACTGCCGTCGAGCCTCTCAACGTTTTTCACGGTGCAGTTCGTCTGCTTTGCATGGATTTTCTTCCGCTCCACTTCGTTTGAAAATTCGCAAAAGGTCCTAAAGCGAATCGCCTCCGGCTCCGTCGGATTCGACAATATATCCGCTTCCCTCTGGATCGTTCTTGCCATTGCCATTGCGGGACATTACATGAAAAAGGAGTGGTTCGATTTTTCGCGCGATAGCTTCGCGCGCGTTCCGTTTTTCACCCAAGCCATTGTCCTGATGCTGCTGGCCATCGCCATCCAGTATGTGGCCTCTACCGGCGCCGCGCCCTTCATATATACGAAGTTCTAAATGAGCATCTATCCCAACAAAGTTGTCCTGACCATCGCGACCCTGGCGGCGCTCATGACCGTTCCCGATTACATTCCCTATTTCAAGGACTACAAAGTTCTCGATTGGAGCTTCGTCCCCAAAGTCCTCGACTTCGCCGCAAGAGCCCACGACGGTTCGCCTCTCGAAGCCGAACAGCTGCGCTTGCGCCCCAATACCGACGTCAACGCCACCCAGTTATTTAAGCTGCAAGACCCTTCCAACAACATGAAGGCCTTCTACAAGGCGCTCTTCAATTCCGAAACAAAACAGGGCGAAGGGATCACACGCATCCTCCATTACGGCGATTCGCCAACCACCGCGGACTTGATCACGTCCGATACTAGAGCCCTGCTCCAAAAGCAGTTCGGAGACGCCGGTCACGGCTTCGTGCTCATCGGAAAACCTTGGGAATGGTACAACCACAAGGGCGTCGAACTGGAGGACTCCGGGTGGGAAATCGAACCGGCAAGCAAGTCAAACATTAAGGATGGCCAATTTGGTTTAGGAGGAGTTAGCTTTTTCGGTCAACCCGGATCGACCGCCAGTATTCGCGTCAAGGACGACACTCACAGTTGGATTGAGGTGTCATACCTCGATCAACCTGGCGGCGGTTCGTTCGTCTTGTACGGGGATAAATCTCCAATCGCCAAAGTGATAACCAGTAACGCGACAACCAAACCAGGCTTCGCCGCCTATGCGGTCAACCCGGGAATTTCCGAATACACTATCGGTCAAGTGGAAGGGCGAGTGCGTCTCTATGGCGTGAGGCTTGGCAGAAGCAATCCTGGCGTGGTTTACAGCAGTCTGGGAGTTAACGGAGCCTATATTTCGCTGCTGGCCAAAATGTTCGGCGAAGAGCATTGGGCCGCGCAGTTGCGCCGTGCTGGACCGCATCTTGTGGTTATCAACTATGGAACCAACGAAAGCGTCTATCCATCGTTTGTGAATAAGACCTTTGAGCGCGAGCTGAAACTGGTGATCGAACGCGTTCGCAAAGCGGTACCGGAAAGTTCCATCCTCGTCATGAGTCCGATGGACCGCGGCCAACACATGTCTACTGGTGAGATTGGAACTGTCCCAGCGCTCGCCAAACTAGTGACGATGGAACAGACCGTAGCCACGGAAAACAACTGTGCCTTCTTCAACACATTTGAAGCAATGGGAGGCCCGGGTACGATGGGCCGCTGGTATCAATCAGAGCCGCGCTTGGTGGGAGCCGATTTGATTCATCCCAAACCAGCCGGCGCAAAGCTAGTAGGCAATCTCTTGTATAAGGCGTTGCTCGATGGCTACACGCGTTACAAGATGGATTTAGTCAGGGAAAAATACTCCAAAGTGGGAAGCAGTGAAGAAAAAAAATAAGCTGAGCCCGCACACCCCACTGAGCTTGAATACCTCACTGAGCCTGAATGCTCTAGTGTGCAAGGTTCGTGGCGGGGCGGACCCCCTGGTTTGCGGAGCACCCGCTGGTCCGACTGCCGAGGTTCCGAAAACACCCCGAACTTCCCCATTGAAACCTATCCTGACGTTCGCGTTCGCGCTCGCGTTCGCCCTGGCCCTAAGCGTCGCCTTTGGAGCAGCGGCAGCATCCCCCGCCAAAACTCGCAAGAAGCCTGCCGCCAAGAAACCAGCCCCACGCACCCACGCGCAAACCCAAGCCCCACGCACCACCGCCAGCGAAACCGTAACCAACTGGCTGGACGCCCCCCTCCCCCTTGAAAATCCTGCCGCCCTGGTCCCCTTCCTCGAACGACTCTACCGGGCCGAGAAAAACCCAACGACCGCCGCCCCCATCCACGTTCTCCACTATGGCGACTCCCACACCGCCTCAGACGATTGGGCCGCCGAACTTCGCACCTTATTTCAATCCCGCTTCGGCAACGGTGGCCCAGGATTCTCCCACGCCGGCCGCCCCTACAATGGCTACCGCCGCTACGACGTCAAGAGCTTCGGATCCTTAAACTGGTACACCCACGGACTGGTCGGCCGTGACGGCGACGGCATGTACGGACTGGCAGGCATTGCCATGACCGCATCGCGCCCAAATCAATTCGTCCAACTTTATGCGCAATGCCAATCAGCCGAGCTTCTCTATTTACAACAACCCGGCGGGGGCCCTTTCGAGCTAACAGTGGACGGCGGCGACGCGCAACGCATCGAAACCGACGGCCCTACAATCCCCGGGTTCATAAAAATCCCGGCCGGTCCCGGCGAACATCGCTTTGAGGTGCGTACCCTCGAATCGAAGCCCGTGCGCCTGTTCGGCTGGACCACCGACAACGATCACGGAATCACATGGGAGACGCTGGGGATTAATGGAGCACAAGCCGGCATGCAACTAGCTTGGGATGCTGACCTATTGCGAGCACACATTACTCGCCGCAATCCGGCATTGATTGTTTTGGCTTACGGAACCAATGAAGCCGGCAATTCCGATCTCACGCTGGAAGACTACCGCGCCACCTTCACCAAGGTTTTAGCGCGGATGCGGCAAGCCTCGCCCACCGCCTCCTTATTGGTGATCGGGCCACCAGACCGTTGGGTTAGAACGCGCGCTGGCTGGGCGCCGATGAACAACATAGACATCGTGACGGAGGCGCAGCGCCAAGCGTCGAAGAGCATTGGCGCCGCGTTTTTCGATTTGCGCGCACGCATGGGTGGCAAGGGCTCCATGCGGAGTTGGGTCCAAGCGGGCCTGGCGCAATACGACTATGTGCACCTCACCTCGCAGGGCTACAAATTGCTCGGCGCCGCACTGTACAAAGAAATAGCCGGTCAATTCTCCGCCTTTCAAAAAGTGAGAGACGAAGTCCCCGGAAAGACAGCAATAGGGAGGCAAAATTGACCCCACAAGAAATTATCCTCGCGCACAAGGAACATCTGTTCCCTTCTATATTCCACTTCTTCGCGGAACCGCTGCTGCTGACCCACGCCAAGAACCAATACGTCTGGGACGCCGAAGGCAAACAGTATCTGGACTTCCTCTGCGGCATCGTAACCGTAAGTGTCGGTCACGCAAACGATCACGTCAATGCCCGGCTGAAAGAACAGATCGACAAACTGCAGCACGTCTCAACGCTGTTCGTGAACGAGCCGCAGGCGCGTTTAGCGTCGAAGCTAGCAGCTATCTCACCAGGTGGGCAGTTAACCAAATCCTTCTTCACCAACTCTGGAAGTGAAGCCAATGAAGCAGCGATTCTGACGGCGCGTTGCTATACCGGATCAACCGAAATCATCGCGCTGCGCCATGGATACCACGGCCGCGGGTCGCTCGGAATGGCCCTCAATGGCCAGCAACAGTGGCATCAAACCATGCCACCGCAACCGGGAATTGTCCATGCCCACAATGCCTACTGTTACCGTTGCCCCTTTGGGCTTAAATATCCCGATTGCGAAGTCCGCTGCGCCACGGACATGAAGGCCTTGATCGAAACCTCCACCAGCGGGCGAGTGGCCGGGTTCATCGCCGAGCCCATTCAAGGCATCGGCGGATTCATCACCCCGCCCAAGGAGTATTTCAAAATTACGGCCGACATCGTACGCCAGCACGGAGGCCTCTTCATCGCCGACGAAGTGCAAACCGCATGGGGCCGCACCGGAACCTGGTTCGGCATTGAACATTGGGGCGTCGTCCCCGATATCATTACGTCTGCGAAAGGGTTGGGCAACGGATTTCCAGTCGCGGTCACGATGGCGAAACCCGCGGTAGCCGATGGCCTAAAGGGCTTAACAATTTCCACGTTTGGCGGCGGACCCATCGCCACAACGGCCGCCAGCGCCGTGATAGAATTCATCGAGCAAAATATGTTGATGGAGAACGCCGTGACGCAAGGAGACTACCTACGCCAACAGTTGCTTGCTTTGCAGGAACGGCACCCGATAATCGGTGACGTACGCGGCATGGGTTTGATGCAAGCTGTGGAATTGGTGACAGATCGAAAGACCAAGGAACCCGCCAATCTGGCAACGGCACGCATCCTCGAAGCGTGCCGCGAAGAGGGTCTTCTGCTGGGCAAAGGTGGACTCCACGGCAACGTGTTCCGCATCACTCCGCCATTGAATATCGGACGCGCGGATATTGATGAATTCGTCGTGAAATTTGGCCGCGCGCTTGACCGGGAGACCGCCTCATGACGCCTGCCGACTTCCGACGCATTGCCCTCAGCCTTCCTGGAGCCGAAGAAGGCTCGCATATGGGGGCCGTGGATTTCCGAGTTGGAGGCAGGATTTTCGCCACCCTTGCTTCGGTCGAAGAAGGGTATGGCAACTTGGTGTTGACACCGGAAGTGCAGGCCGACTTCCTCGCTGAGGAGCCCCGAATCTTCCTACCTATCAAGGGGGGTTGGGGCAGAATGGGAATGACCCACATCCGTTTACCGGTCGCCGGCAAGGAAGTGCTTGAAGGCGCACTTCGCACAGCCCATCAGCTACGAGTGGCGAAGAACTCCAAGCCGGCCCCAAAGAAACGACTCCGACATTAAACCCCGACCGCTTCCGGCTCTGCTACTTCAGTAACTTCACCAGTGCGTTGCCCACGCCTTGGATTTTCCAGATACTCCGAGAGCTTCATCGGATAGGCCGCACCCTTTTCCATCTGCCGCTGAACCGCTTTTTGATACCGCCGCAAAGTCTCACGCTTGGAGCCATCCCGCAGATTGCAGCCCTCGATATCGAGCAGAATTTCGATTTCCCAAGGGCGGAAAGTATTGCGCGTCAGCGTCCCTTTTAAGAGATCCGTTACCAGCTTGTTAAATACCGTCAGGTGAGCGTCGCTGGCGACCATGTCTATTTGAACGCTACCCGGTAGTCCCCGATCCTGCATAAGATTGTCTGGCACTTGTGTCGTTACCTTTTTGTTTTATCGCGGTCTTTTAGGTCTTGCTTGTCCCATTCGTTAGCATAGCGAAACTGGGCTTTCTGTCCAAGCAATTATCGGTGATTTTTGCGTGAATCCAAAGAAATATTTTCCCTGTAGGGTAAACAAAGTAAAGCATTTGTCTTAGTTCGTTAGTTAGAGGGACTGAGGTTCGGGTGATCGCCTTAGTCACAAGCGTTTGGGTCTGCCCTTCTTGCTGGTAAGAGTGGGCAGTCACACGGCTTACGGGTTCCGCATTTGGGTCCTCCCAGTTGACCATGCTCGCAAGCCTGATAGAATTTCTATGCCAATGAGATTTCTCACACTGCTTTTCACACTCTCGGCCTTCAATTGGTTGTTGGCGCAGATCCCGTCGCATGACGCTCGGAACTTGCATAGCAACGGAACCAACACCGATTTCTCCGCCGAGGTCTATCGCGCCTGGCCACCTGCCGGTCCCCTCGCTTCATGGGAAAAACGGAAGTCGGACTTGCGCCATCAAATCCTCCTCGCAGCCGGACTTGACCCCATGCCGCCGCGCACACCGCTCAACCCGCGCATTTCCGGTCGTATCGATGGCGACGGGTTCACGGTTGACAAAGTGTGGCTTGAAACCATGCCAGGGTATTTTCTCGCCGGCAATCTCTACCGGCCCAAAGGGCAACGTGGTCCGTTCCCCGGAATCGTATCGCCACATGGCCACTGGACCAACGGCCGCGCCGAACAGACTGAGCTTGGCAACATTCCAGCCCGCGCCGTTAGCCTGGCCCAACACGGCTTCGTCGTCTTCAACTACGACATGGTGGGCTACTCCGACTCAAAGCAGACTCCACATGTCTTCGGCAATCCGACGGAACAGTTGTGGAGCTTCGGGCCGCTCGGCTTGCAGCTTTGGAACTCCATCCGCGTCGTCGATTTTCTCGAAAGCCTTCCCGAAGTGGACAAAACAAAGTTAGGCGCAACAGGCGCATCCGGCGGCGGCACGCAGACTTTTCTTCTGACGGCGGTGGATGATCGCATTCGGGCCTCGGCGCCTGTCAACATGGTATCGGCCATCATGCAGGGAGGGTCGCCGTGTGAGAACGCTCCCGGCCTTCGTGTTGATACTTACAACGTGGAGATCGCCTCGCTGATGGCTCCGCGGCCTATGTTGCTTGTGTCGGCAACCGGCGATTGGACGAAAAATGTTCCTCGGGATGAGTTCAAGCGCGTTCAAGGTATCTACGAAAAATACGATCACAAGAGCGACGTCGAAGTAGTTCAGATCGACGCGCCGCACAACTACAATCAGGCCAGCCGCGAAGCCGTCTACGATTTCTTTGCCCGAAAGTTGCAAGGTGCCCAAAGTGGCTGGAAGGAAGGAACGATTCGCAAGTTTGAGTTAAACGAATTGCTTATCGGCTCACTCCCGGACGGCGCAATTGATTATCCGCGCATTTTCGCCAATTGGCGGGAACAAGCTGCCGGGCAATCAGAAGGCATGACAACCGAAGCGTTGCGCGACCGCTTGCGCCGCACCATCGGCGCGGTTTGGCCTGAGAAAGTTGAGGCCGAGACCGCTGCCGGAGAATTGATTGTGATGACCCGCCCCGACGTCGGGGATCGCATTCCCGGCCGTTGGTTTCCCGGCTCGGGCAAAGCAGTATTGGTGGTGCATCCAGCCGGATCGGCGGCTGCTGAGCAGGAACGCTTTGTGCAAAGACTGATCGCACAAGGCCGCAGCGTCTTACTTATTGACGCCTATCAGACCGCAGCCAACCGCGCTCCGCGCGAGGAAGCTGGTAAATATTATTCAACGTTCCAGCGCACTGACGACGCCCGGCGCGTTCAAGATATCCTCACCGCAATGCGCTGGCTCCAACTGGCGGGGTATAAAGATGCCGATCTCCAAGGGATCGATGCTGGCCAAATTTGGGCCGCTTTCGCTGCCGCCGTCGGACCATCCCTCAAGACCTCGCTGCCGAAAGAGTATCGGGGAACCGACGAAGATCTCCTTCGCGATTTCTTCGTTCCAGGCATCCAACGCGCCGGTGGCGTCGAAACTTTACGGCGATTGTTGCAATAGACCGCACGGTTGCGGTAGTTTCTAATTTCAAGGGAGCCTCACATTAAATGAGCAAGCGCAGTTCCATTGGATCATGGGCCTATACGATTGGCCCCTACGGCAGCAACCCGATTGATTTCGATACGGTGTGCAAAACACTGAAGAGTCTTGGGTTCGACGGCGTCGAACTAGGTGGATTTCCGCCGCATCCAAACCCGGGTAATCCGAACGGACCCAACGATTCTTTTCCCGGCGCAATGCCTGAGAAATCGCAACGCGCGGAATTGAAAGCCCAAATGAAAGAGCACGGCTTGGGCTTCTCCGGGCTTGCCGCCAACCTATGGGGCGAACAGCTGCTGAACACAGATGACCACACGAAGTACATTTCTGAATTCGACAAGAATTCGCAGTTTGCAAGCGACGTGGGCATTGGCGGCGTTCGTGTGGACATGGTGCAGCCTCCCACCATTCATCGCGATGTAGATTACAACACGCTCCTGAACCGCGCCGTGAAAGCGTGGAAGGCTTGCGCTGATATCGCCGCCAGCCGCGGACAGTATGTTGCCTGGGAATTTGAACCGGGCTTTGCGTTCAACAAACCAAGCGACGTGATTCGCGTGCATGATGCCGTCAACAAGCCAAACTTCGGATTGATGTATGACACTTGCCACGGGCAGATGGTGGCGGTTGTGGGCGCTCGTCATGAAGGCGAGAAAGAAGTTTACGGCAATCAGGTGGAGTTCATCAAAAAGTTGGACGGCCGCATCAATCATATTCACGTGATCGATTCCGACAACAAGTGCCACAAGGATGCCAAGGGTGAAGATGAGACCTCGGCCCACCCGCCCTTCGGCCTGGGGATTTTGAACTTCGACGAAATCATGCCGGAGTTGGTGAAGGCCTCAAGGCTGACTCACGATTGGTGGACTATCGACCTTTGCTTCTGGCCAGACGCCTGGGCGGCAACTGCGACTTGCAAGACGGCGCTCGATGGCCTGATCGCCAAGTACGGCAACTAAGGGACAAAATGGCAAAAGAACTTCGAATTGGAATGATCGGCTATGGGTTCATGGGACGGACCCATTCCAACGCCTATAAGCGGTTGAATGATTTCTTCCCGGTTAAACACCGCCCGGTGTTAAAAGCCGTCTGCGCGCGCGACCCCAAGAAGGCGCAAGCATTCGCTGACATCTGGGGCTATGAACGCGTGGAGACCGATTGGCGCAAGGTAGTGAATGCTCCCGATATCGACCTGATCGACATCGGCTCTCCCAACGACACGCACTTTGAAATCGCCATTGCGGCGGCAAAAGCAGGCAAGATGGTGCTCTGCGAAAAGCCCCTCGCCATGGACGTGAAGCAGGCAGAGTTGATGGTGAAGGCCGTGGAAAAGGCGAAGGTTCCAAACATGGTTTGGTTCAACTATCGCCGAGTGCCGGCCATCGCGCTTGCCAAGCAAATTGTGGACGAAGGGCGCATTGGGCGGCCGTTCCACTATCGCGCTACCTACTTGCAGGATTGGACCATCGCTGAAGATGTTCCGCAAGGCGGAGCAGGGTTGTGGCGCTTGGATTCGAAGGTTGCCGGTTCGGGCGTGACCGGTGATTTGTTGGCGCATTCCATCGATACCGCCATGTGGATCAACGGGGCAATCACCCGCGTGGTGGCCAAGACCGAAACGTTCGTCAAAAAGCGCAAGCATCAAGTATCGGGCAAGATGGAATCGGTGGGCATCGACGATGCTTGTATGTTCCTAGCCGAGTTCGCCAATGGATCGATGGGCACATTCGAATCAACCCGTTATGCTCGGGGACGAAAGAACTTCAACACCTTTGAGCTGAACGGGGCCGATGGCAGCGTGTACTTCGATCTGGAAGAGCCGGAATATTTGCAGTACTTCGAGTACATGCAGAAGCAATCGGGTAAGAAGATCGAGTCGCACCTGACCGGCTGGCGCAAGATTCACACGACCAATCCGGAGCATCCTTATATGAAGCATTACTGGGTGCCCGGAACTTGCATCGGGTATGAGCATACTTTTCTGAACGCTCTGGCCGATTTTGTGGCGGGGGTGGAAAGCGGCAAGCCGGTGCAGCCGGACTTCCGTAATGCTTTGCAAACTCAGAAAGTTTGTGATGCGGTGATCAAGTCGGCGAAGACTAGCAAGTGGGTCACGACCGGCGTGAAGCTGTAGTTCTGCAATGATAAACCCGCTTCCCCTTATTCTTGAACGACACGGAATCCGGCTGGAGCCGTTAACCGCCGCGCATGAGCAAGGCTTGGAAGCGGCTGCGGCCGATGGAGCGCTTTGGAACCTATGGTTCACATCGGTACCGGCACCGGGCCGGGCCCCCGAATACATCGCACAAGCATTGGCAGGTCAACAGGCTGGGCATATGCTGCCCTGGGCGGTTCGCGAATTAAACAGCGGGGCGATCATTGGCTGCACCCGTTATCACGATATTGTGCCGGCAATCGATCGCGTTGAGATTGGCTATACTTTTTACGCGAAGAGTTGGCAGCGTAGTAAAGTGAACACAGTGTGCAAGCTGCTATTGCTGGAGCATGCGTTCGACACGCTCGGCTGCAGGGTTGTTGGCCTGCGTACGGACAACTTCAACTTCGCCTCGCAACGGGCTATAGAAGCCTTAGGAGCGAAAAGAGATGGTGTGATACGACACCATGCCGCGCGCCGGGATGGGACAGTAAGGGACACATTTATCTACAGTATCCTCGCCAGGGAATGGCCGGATGTTCGGCGGCATTTGGAGTTCCGATTGAGTCGGCATGGTACAGATTGAAAAGCTCTGCGAATGGGAACTTTTTGCAATCTGGCGGTATCTAGGAATAATGACCAAGAGTACCCTTCTCACGCTTCTGCTTTCCTTAACGGGCGCCTTTGCTCAATCCTTCGACGTGGCTTCGATCAAACCGAACGCCGCCAGTGATAACCGGGTAAGAATTTCGATCCAACCAGGAGGCCGTTTCACGGCAACGGGCATGTCGCTACGCATGCTGACCGGACAAGCCTTCGGGATGCGGGATTTTCAGATCATAGGGTTGCCTGGATGGGCCAGCGCGGAGCGCTACGATCTTGAAGCCAAAAGTGAAGGGATGCCCGAACGCTTGCCGCCGGATCAACTTCGTCCGTACTTGAAAGCACTCGTCGAAGAGCGGTTTCAATTGAAGTCTCACATCGAGACAAAAGAAATGCCGGTCTACGCGCTCGTGGTGGGTAAGAATGGATCGAAGCTGAAAGCCAGTGAGGCGCCGGGGCCGATGATACGAATGGGCCGTGGCCAGTTGAATGGCAAGGGCATGCCGATGGACCTCTTGGTGGCGCAGCTTTCGCAACAGCTAGGCCGCAAGGTGATCAACAAGACCGGTTTGTCTGGTGCATTCGATATCGAGCTTGAGTGGACCCCGGAACCAGGCCAGGGTGGCGGCGGTCCCGGAGGCCCTCCACCGCCTGATGGCAATGTTGGGGTTGGTACCAGCGGACCTTCCATTTTCACAGCGGTACAAGAGCAGCTTGGGTTACGCCTGGAATCGACGAAAGGTCCGGTTGAAGTCTTGGTTGTGGATAGCGTTTCAAAACCCAATGAAAACTAAGGCGGAATTGCAATTAAGCGAGGCTCTACGCAGCCCCCGGCTGCTATCTCGGCAAAGTAGAAAATGCAACGGAAAGAGTAAACGATCGCGCTCCCGCGTTCGTAACCTCCTAACAGAGAGGAAATCGGGATGAAGCAAGGGACTTCTCATCAAAGCGTAGTTAGCAGGAGACTGGTCTTATTTGTAGGCGGCCTGATCGTAACAATCGGACTTTCCCCTGCGCAGGCACTGACGCCTCGGGTTCCACAGTCCACCTATGAAGTGGCCTCAATTCATCCGTCCAAAACGGGCAGCCAGAGTTCCAGTATTGGGCCCGGACCCCAAGGAGGAATGCGAGCCACGAACGCGGCAACCATCCAGCTTTTGACTTTTGCCTACGAACTCCGCGACTTCCAGTTTATAGGCGGACCAGGTTGGGTGCGGTCCGATCGGTTCGACTTGAGTTTCACACCGGACACACAGGAAGTGCCGGTCAAACCTTATACGCCGCGCGATCAAATTGAGGCTGGACCGGTTCGGTCTTGTGCTGCGATCTGGGACGAGGGAGTTACCTGTTTATGCATTGAGTCTTGCAAAGGGAGGTCATAAGCTGGCGCCACCAGCTGAATCAAGTAAAGGAAGTATAATGATGGATCGCGGGCACACCAAGGGAGAAGGCGCGTACATCAAAGGGTTGATGGAAA
>JANXXI010000316.1 GCA_025350695.1 Acidobacteriota bacterium | reverse complement strand
CACTGCGCTCGCGCCATGGATTGGCATTGCGGGCAGTGGCGGTTGCGGCAGGAGTTGTACCAAACGCGAGTTTCCCCACACTGGCTGCACCTTGAGGCGTGTCCACCAAGCGCGGCTGTGCGGCAGTTTTCAATGGCCCGCTAGGCTGGGCAAATTTTCATGCGCTACGACGGACACATGCCAGTCTTGGACACCAAGCCGGGATCGATCCGAAGGTTTCCGCCGACCAGCGAGGCCACGGGATTGGGGTCGCGTTGGATGTTTATACCAAGGCCGCGCTCTCCACGCGGGCCGAAGCAGCGAAGCAACTCGAAGAGAGCATCCTAGCCGCTTAATGGAGTGAAATGGAGTGAAAACCGTTGGTGGGATTTCCAGGGCTCTGTAACTGATTGATTTTATGGAGCGGGAGACCGGGGTCGAACCGGCGACGTCCAGCTTGGGAAAATGGACCATGTTTTGTTTTCAATGACATAAATGCGCACGGCGTTGATTCAGGGTATGGAAAACGCTAAGAAAACGAGGGCCAATTTCTCAAGCTGGTCGAATGGAGGGTTAATAGAGGGTGCGAACTCTGGGACGCGGACTCGTGCTGGTGTCGTTCCGATTTGTTTCAAGATCGGGAGGGTTGCCGTTGCGAGACGAGAACCAGAATCGAAAAAGCCTAGTTTTCGGCAGTTTGGCCGTACTCTAAGCTATTGATCCTTAAAGTGGTTGTTGCTCGTACTCCTTTGCTGCTGCTTCGGCAAGTTTGGACGATTTTGACGCGGTTGCCCCACAAAAGTCCCACAAGCATCGACCAGCGGGATCGAGCTTCCTGCCGAGTTTGGGTATTCGCCCTGAAACGCACACTGTCAGTGACTTCATGGCAAGAGTGACAACTCCTGCTGCCGCCGGACAAAGCCACTCGTTTGTGTCGCCCCTGACTGGCGAGGAGAGATCGATGAAGGTCCGCATGTGTAGATTTGATCCGACACAATGGCGTCGGTATTCCGCGACTTACTCACTATGCTGTGGGCCTCCACGCGAGATCGATGATAACCTGCGGCGTCGCAGAAGCAGCAGAGCGAGGAACGCGCCCGCGATGACGTCGAATGAAAGACAGAAGCCGGGCCACCACACCGGGACACCGGGGTTCTGAACGATGAGGTGGTGGAAGAAGTCGAAGATTCCGTGTCCTGCGAGGGTGCCCGCAGTCAGCCACACGTTCTTCTTGAAACCTGCCACCGCGAGCGCGAGAAAGGCGCAAGCGATCAGGGATTCCGAAACGAGGGCCGACGTGGAACTCCCCATGGCCGCAAATAGAATGTAGTAGTGGGCAACGACAATCACCAGCGTCGGATAGAAGGCGCGCGATCAAGTCCGCTCAACAGGGCGAAAACGCACACCCCTGCTGCCAGGACTGCCCCAATCAGGTATTCCATGGTCCTCTCCTTTCGCTTCGAGCGAGTTGCAGAGCTTCTAAAGCCATCGCCGCACCCTTGTGCTGTACTGAGCGTAGTCATCTGCGAACAAGGAGGCAAGCGCTCGTTCTTCCGGTGAGATCTGAAAGCGATTCATATACAGAACAAACGCCGGGAGACAGACCAGCGCCAACACATTCGATAGAAACAGCGCCCAGCCAAGCAGAATCAGCAGGAAGCCCAAGTACATGGGATTGCGAGAGTATTTGTAGATTCCCGAAACCACGAGAGACGAAGTAGAATCCAGCTTCATCGGGTTGACTGTGGTCTTCGCCCTTCTGAACGACACAACGCCCGTAAGACACATAAGACAACCGATCAGCGCGAGACCCAGCGCGAACGCAAGGTTTGCTGGAAACGGAAAATTGAAGGCGGGCGTCGCCCATGAAGCGAGCCACATGAGCGCAGCCGTGACCCCCGCTAGCGCCACCGGCGGTACCTTCAACTGGATAAACCTGAGGGCAACTTTGCCGTTGCGGACGGCGAGACCGACAGTCAGGTTCATCGCACCGCCTCCGTAGAATTGTGTCCGTTCACCACTATAGGCCCGTTCAGCGTCCGCAAGAATGCCTCGATCTGATGCAGATCGCGTGCCTTCAGTCCGAGCGGCCACAGTTCGCTGTGGCCAGCCGCTGCGGCAGGCGCCCGATTGTAGTGATCGAGCACGGCGGCGAGAGTAGCGACCTGTCCTGCGTCCATGTAGGGAGCGCGCTCGGCCACGTTCCGCAGCGAGGGCACCTTGTAGGCGCGATTCAGCGCGTGATCACGCGACACAAGGAACTCCAATTCAGGGCAGCGCTCACGGGAGTCGCTCCATTGACTCCGGCAACTGAATTCGTCGTGCAACACAGCGGTCGCGCCGCTAAGCCTGCCGTCGTCGGTCGGCATCCCCGGCCGAGGAGGCACGCCGGTGTTGTGAAACTCGTTATTGGTGAACAGCGGACCGTTGTGGCATTGTGTGCAGTTTGCCCGACCGATGAACAGCCGCAGGCCAGCGATTTCTTCGCCAGAGAGGATGCCGTGGCCTGGCTGCCCCGAGGTAACGGCGGCTACATACTGGTCAAAGCGCGACGGCCCGAACTCGATCCGGCGCTCGTATGCGGCGATCGCCTTTCCGATATTCACGAAGACACGCGTCACAGCAATCCGCTGCACGTTGCTCAGCCGAGTCCAGGCCGCGACTGCAGCCTCGTTGCCCGCCGGCCCCGCCGACGAAGGAACGGCAGAGAGGTCGGGCAGCGGTTCGAATACGGACTCATACTCCGTCCGGTAATGATCGGCGATTGCATGTGCGTACTGTGCGCGCGTGCCCCCATGTTCGACTGCGCTCTCCAGAGGCCCAAGTGCCTGCGCCCACTGGCTGTCCTTCCGGCCATCCCAAAACAGGAACGGCGCTCGGGCGGTCGCTGCAATCGGCATCGTCCGTTTCGCGGTCTTGCCGACGCCGCGCCCAAGCGGAATACTGTCCCGAAACGCCTTGTCGCGCTGGTGACAGGTAGCGCGGGCGACGGCACCGTTCGCGCTCAGTCGCGCGTCAAAGAACAGTTTCTCGCCGAGTGCCGCCGCGCGGGTATCGTCGGCAGCCGCATTCGTCGGATCTACCGCCAATGGTTCGAGCTCACTGAGAGAAAGCGATTGCAGTGTGGCCAGTTCCGCCTCCGACCACTGGTTCGAATTCGAGAGGGCGAAGCCGGTGATCGCCGATAGCACGACCAGTCCGGGTGTGAAAAGGAATAGCTTCGAGGTCATGGTGCGGCTCCTTTACTTAAAGTCCGAGATTGAAGGTGACGATATCGGTATCACCTTCAAACGAAACGGCGATCTTGAATTCCCACCAGCCGCCCATGTTGAAGCGAACGCCTTCGATCTCATACGTGCCACCGCCGAGACTCCGGGTAACTCGCGGGCGGGTCGGCAGGCCATGTCCGTGCTGCGGCATTCCGCCGTTGATCGTCAGCGTCGCGCCGTCGACCGGCTGGCCGCTACCGTCGATCACCGTCACGCGGACCGTCTGCATCTGCCTTGGCCGCAACTGCCGTTCCGCCGCGAGTGTCGCGACGTAGCGGCCGCTTGCCGAAATGCGCGGACCGAGGCCGAATTCGCTAGCGGCGGGTTTCTTGGCACCGCTACTACCGCGGAACATCATCGTCGCGGCCAGGTTGCGATGGTCAGCCGCCGAAACCATTGTTGCGGCGAGCAAGAACACTACGATTCCGGAGCCGAGTTGAAGTCGATTTGTGTGTTTGGTGTTGGTCATGACCCAAGATATTCCGGAACGCCGTTTTGAAGATTGAACGCTTCCCCTGAAGTTCTTGAACGAATCGGCTACAGTGAGAGCGAGGATCATTGTGACCGAGACGTCGAACCACGGTGCGTACCGCTGGTTGAGCGAACCCCGCTGGTACCTTTGGGAAGGTGGATTCCTTCTCATCGCTCGCGCGGATGGCGTTGTGCCTACCCATGCGCACCATGCGATCCAAATCGTCGTTGCGGTTGACGGGGAAGTAGCCATTTGCGGGAAGGATGAGGAGTGGCGCAACGGTGCCGGCGTCATTGTGCGGCCAGACGCGGCCCATTCGTTCAATTGCAATAGTGCGATGGGTGCGATGTTGTTCGTCGATCCCGAATCCGCCGAAGGAACATGGCTCCGCAATTCGCTCGCGCGCGACATTACGATTGTTTCCGGCCCGCGCTTGGCCTCATCCGCTCGAGAACTTCGCAAGTTCATTGACCAACCCTTTGAAAGCATGGAAATTGGCGAGCTCATCCGCCATTGCGTTCACGCCTTGAGCCCCGGAGTACCGCCGGCACGACGGCTGGACCCGAGAGTGACGACGGTGCTGAACGTGATCCGCGAGCGCGACGATCTCCGCCTTTCGTTGGAGATCGCAGCGGAGAAGGCGTTCCTGTCGCCAAGCCGCTTTGCTCACCTATTCAAAGAGCAGGTCGGGCTCCCTTTTAGCCGTTACATGTTGTGGCGGAAGCTGACCCGAGCCATGGTCGCGATTGCATCTGAGCGCACGATTTCGGCCGCCGCACACGCGGCGGATTTTGCCGATGCCGCTCACCTGACACGGACCTTCTATCAAATGGTCGGCATGGCGCCGTCCGTCTTGATGCGCGGCGAATTTGCTGAGCTTGCGTCCCCATTCGACGTGCGTGCCAAGCGCCCTGCCGCACAGAGTCTGCACGCGCCCGCACAATAGCCGATTCATCCCACAACAATAGCTGCTTTGTTCAATCGCGATGGAGGGGTTCAATGCGAAGCTTCGGTTGTTGGCAGCAAGTCAACGAACAAAACCAAGGAGCTTTCAAACAATGTTGAACAAGTCGAATTCATGCAAGTGCGTCGCCTGTGCAGGCGCAGCGTGCAACTGCGGTTGCCAGACCGCCAAGGCGATCAACCAACCAGCCGGCTGCGCGTGCGGAGCCAATTGCAAGTGCGGCCCTTCGTGTTCGTGCAAGAAGTCGTAGGCGCAAACAGAATGCCGCGCACTCCGCAAGTGCGCGGCGTATCCTCGAACGGAAGGAGCCGCTGATGCTCAACTATTCCAACTTGTTGGTCCTGGCCGGGAGCCTGTGCATGTTCCTTGCGCTAGTGCTTGCGTGGTGTCTGGTAGGTGTTCGTACCTCATCCTTCATGAAGGCCGTCTTCCCCAGCTATCAGTACCTGTTGAAGGCCCACATCGACTACCTGATGATGTCCGGGTTGTTGATTGTGTTCTTTCTGCTGTTTGCCCATTTTCGCTTGTCCGCACCACTCTTCATCGTCCTATCGATGATCACCGGATCACTGATGAACCCCGTTGGATTCCTCGTTCTGGCGATAAAGCCAAAGACGAACCAACACCCCTCCAGCGCGTTCGGCGTCGTCATGGCATGCAGCTTCACCCTGACGACGGTTGGCTACGCTGGTGCAGCGTGGTCCGTCGCGCGTGCAGCAGCCCTGGCGCTGTGACTTCTCCTAGCCGAGACTAGAACCTATCAACTACGATGGAACCATCCGCAGACAAACCGCTTCACCAACTACCCCACCATGTGGCCGTCATCGGCGCCGCCGGTGGTCTCGGTCAAGGCATTTTGCGGGTTTGTCGCGCCGATGGAATTGCCTTCACAGCCATTGTCCGTTCACAACCAGAGCGGATCGTCGATGTACCCCGGGGCTCTCGAGTGGTCGTGGTCACGTCTCTCGCGGACCGGGCTGCACTCACCCACGCTTTTTCGGATGCCGACGTTGTACTCACCGCTCTGGGAGTGACGCGAACAAGTAGCGAACCATCAGCCATGCTATCGGAGAACGCGGCCGAGGTGGAAGCCGCCATGTTGGGCGCCCGAGTGGACCGCATTATCATCATCAACACCTTGCTTGTCTCTCTACCAGGAAAGCCTGCCAGTCAAGCCATTCGCTTTTTCTCATGGATGCCCGGCAGAATTGGTCGCGGCGCTCGTGAGCAGCAAGCAGTAGTTGATGCCCTCGGCAAAGGGGCCTTTTCAGCGGTTCGGTGTGAGCTTTCGGCAATAGTGCGTGACTCGCCGCCACGATGAGGCGTAAGTTGAGACATGCCCCAACAAGCGACACCGATTTCCCCTGATTTATTAGAGCTGAGCCAGCGATTAGAGCAATGGCGCAGCGAGCATCCGGC
>JANXXI010000293.1 GCA_025350695.1 Acidobacteriota bacterium | reverse complement strand
TCGGCGCCGGTGGTGATGGGGAGTGTAGCGGTAGTCATGGATTGGGTCATTCCTATATTAACTCCGCTGTTGATGTCGCTCGATTCGGAATTGCTCAACCTCTTTCCCGAAGGCTCCGCCCGCCCACATGGGGATGGACGGACGGAGCGAGACTAACTTGCCTTTGTCAATTTGGGCGGGTTAAGGCATGCTGTCGAGGGCGCGAGGGTAGCGTGCGACGACTGCGCCGAGCGGGACCGAGTGGCCTCCTTCAGAGACGCGAAGCTTCACGCGTGTGACGTTGAGGGCGGGCGATTTTACCCACACGAAGACCACCCGCCTCGATCAATTTCAAATCAGGACGGATACCCTCGGCAACGAAAGAGTCGCCCCACCCCACGAGCCGCATACGTTGAGCTTTCTTGATTGAATTAGCCGGAAAGGCTGCTCCGGATGGATCTTCAGGAGCGATCTCCTTGGCAATAAGATCCGGATTAAGAGATGCCAAATTCCACTTTGCACGTGGCGATGAAAAAAGGCGCCTTTGGCGGAGCCGTTCGGACCGGCGAGGTCGCCATTCTCGAACTTCCCGATGTACCGCCTGCCGTCAGGAGCGGTCTCAATGGTGGCCTGAAGTGCATCGTCATAATCGTAGAACCTGCCATCGGGGAAAACGCCATCAGGTCCGGTCCTTTCACCGGTTAACAGATCGGGGAGCTCGTCCATATACTTGTTAAACGCTGCTTCATCGAATGGATTGGGTTGGCTCATGATGCGCACACCTCCCGCAGTGCAATTATTATCGGGATGGCGGCGCCTACTGTATCGTCGAATGTGTCTAACGTAGCTCGCCTCCTGAGCGCGGACGGCAAAATCTTTAACGCGCTGATGATACAGGGGGGCCATTTCATGGGTCACCTAGTAGAGCGAATTCAACGCATCCATACCTACGCAGCGTTGAAAGCAGTGCCGGTCAATTGGCCAACCCGCGCTGCGGGCGGTTTTGCTCCACTACCTCTTCCACCTACTCGATGATGTGAAAAAGCGAATTAACGCAGCGGCCGGAATGCGAGGAGTGTGCCGAGGCGAGTTCGGGATGCTCCACCGCCAAATCGTAAGTGTGCGCGACGGCGTTCATCCGGAAGATATCCCAGTATGCTTTACCCTTGGGGGGCGTTCATTCGTCATGTTTCGGATGAAGGGCCGCGACATGCTTTTGGAGTGCAGTTTCGAAGGCCGTTTAGAACTGGAAAAAAGTTGCTGGAGCAGGTGCTTGCCGGAAGAATTGCTCACCTTCGCCTCTTGGGCTAGCCGTCTGCCTGGATGTGAGGACCGCATTTCGCAACGTTACAAAATTTTTCATTGGATACCTCGCGCCTTAAGAGAGCCGCTCCCAGTACCTGTCGATCGAAATCCCAACCTCAGTTCCAGAGCCTCGCGCCCGGTGACAATCAAGAACAAAGGGGTGGTTGGGACGAAACGTGTGCACTTTTCAACAAGACTTGCTAGTCTGTGGAGACAGTTCAATCTGGAAGATACCTTAATATGCTTCACCCTGATAAGACCTTACTCGACAAGCGCGCTCAGGTGGTTTCAAAATTCATGGAAAACGAGAGCGTGCCGGCTCTCGATCTAGTGGAACAAGCGCTAAGTCTTGAGCCTTTAAACCCATTCTTTCTTCACGCCGCCGTAGCCAATTCTTTGGCCTCCGGCAACCCGAAAACCGCCGAGACCTACGTGCTCCGCGGAATGGAAGCGCTGCCTCATCTTCCAATCTTTTTTATTACTTGGCAGGAGGTTTTGGACCGGCTGAATGCTCAAACAAATTCCACAGGTGACGGAGCTTTTTTCGCTTACGAGTTGGCAATTCGAAAGGCGAATCTTCATTTTGATTCGTGGCTGATGTCGAAACCTGACGATGATCCGGCGTTGAAAGCGCAACTGGACCTCACCCAGCCTCTGGTGATTGAGGAAGTCGCCGATCGACTGCGGGAAAAACACGAAAGTCAGCGAGCCGCCAGCGGTCCGTTGGAACATCACTACCTGTTTCAGGAAATCCTGGATCAAGCCCAAGGGTTGGTCTGCGTAGGTCTGGTGGAAGAAGCCGTAGCTTTCGGGGAAAAGATCCTCCCAACGGTTGAAGGATTATTGCGGTCGTATGCCGACCCTTTTTTCGAGGAACCTGACGCAAAAGCCGTGGCTATAGCGGTTGTAATTCTGGGGGCCATCGGCGAAGCGCGCCATCTGGCGTGGATGCTGGAACTCGAGGACGACGGTGATGAGGACATCGAGTACGCCGCATGCTGGGCCTTCCATCAATTGGCCAAGCGCCACCCTGATCGAGCCGTTGCGGCCATTCGTGACTATGCCGCGGAATGCGAGTCCGATTTTCTGCCCGATTTGGCCGATCATCTGTGGCATCTTCGCGACGTCAAGTACGCTGTTGACATTCTGGACGTCTTACTGGATTCTGTTCCGGATGCCCCAGCCTTCGCGCGTGAACAAATGTTCGCCACCATTGCCGAGGCCATGCTGCTTGCTGACCGGCCTTTGGCGGAACTACGGCTGCGGAAAGCATATCGTGAGATTCGCCGCAAAATGGATCGACGGGTTGAAAATGTGCTGGAAGGCTTGCTAAATGGCGCCGAACTAAAAGCCTCTAACATAGCTGAAAGCCTGATTAACTTGCCACTCGACGAATTCTGTGCCGATCTCATGAACGAGTGGGATGATTTCGAGAATTTCGCACAGGGAAATGAAGACGAGTTTCACGATGGAGACAACTTAGAGGAAATAGAAGAAGGGCCCCCGGTCTGGTACGATCCCGATGGAAGAATTCGAGCGTTGCAAATGAAAATCAGGGACTTGGTCGACAGCCTTATCAACGAAGTGGAATTCGAGAGGGCGTATCGCATTTTTTCCGAGGGCTTTCGCGAACTCCCTAAGTCTTGCGCCGATCAAATGGTAAACAAAGATGCTTTCATGGACTGGTTGGTTTACGATTACACCTCCAAACGGCTGCCCGATGGCTTGGTAATGGCGTGTGTCCGGAACGATTCTTCCCTCTTCGACAATGAGGAACGGCGTATGCTAGGTGACTGGTCTAAAGCCCATCTTTCCCTCCTCGAAATCCTGAAGATTGAACCAGGCCGAGGCTTTCATGCGAAAGATGCATTTTCCGGAGATACTTTCTTCATCCAGGATGTGACTTTGAGCCACGAGGGAACTGAGCTCGATTTTTCGCTCGTCCGGCGCCTTCCGTTTGAAGGGAATTGGATCCTTTCGGGCAACGGGTTAAGGGTCGACCGGCTGCACGTTCCTCCTTTACTTAAATGGGCGAAGTTGCTCAAAACGAAAAAACAGACTTGGCAAGAGTTCCTTAAGGCAAATGGCCACGTGCTGCGATTGAAAGGTTTCGAGACATCTTCGGCGTACACCGGAAACATGAAGATCAGCAATTTCGAGGGTGAGCAACTGGCGTTCTGCGAAGCGCAATATACACTATTGGACAAGGCTGCGGTGGTGAGCGTGCTCGAAGCGCATCCGGCCTTGCAGCGCGACGATTCTGATGGAGAAATCCAGTTCGCGTGGTTGGATGTTCCGGGGTCTGCGGGAAGGGGACGGCGCTCATTCGGCATGTTTCGGATAAAGGGCCGCGACATGATCTTGGACTGCAACTCCGAAGGCCGTTTGGATCGCGGAAAGACGTTGCTGGAGCAGGTGCTTGCCGGAAAAATTGCTCACCTGAAGGATAAGGTTGAAACTCCCGAGGAAGCGATGAGCAAGCGTCAAGCGGATCCTTCGCCCAAGGAGAAGCCGAAGATTCCCGAGCAAGTGCAAATGGAGATCGTCCAGAAGTATCTAGAAGAACACTATTCCACCTGGCCGGACATCCCCTTGCCTGCGCTCAAAGGTAGCACTCCGCGTCAGGCGGCGGCATCGAAGCAACTGCGCCCATTACTTGAGGAGTTGCTGAAGGACTTCATCAATCGAAGCGAGCGGGAGCGGAGACAGGGCCATCCCGGCTATGATTTTAGCAAGCTGGCGCGGGAGTTGGGGTTTGATGAGTTGGCCTAGCTGCCTCCCAATTTCATACTTTGAGACCGGAACCGTATTCGGGATCGTAGCATGGGGGTTCGGCCGTGGCCACAAGGAACTCTCAGAACTGCCCTCGTATGGGCCTGCTCCCAGTACGTGCCGCATCGCAACTCCCAACCTCAGTTCCAGAGCCTCGCGCCCCCTTCCCGTTGTATCCTTGTATTTTCGGGGGATTTCCAATATTGTCACGTTTTTCCGCAGCCTTCAGCATTCTCTTTAGAGGCAAGCTGTCCGAGGATGACGCTCGCGACCTGGGCTACGTCAGGCCTACCGTCGTAAAACCGGTCGCACCGGTGAAAGAGGTCCGGGCCTCGGATGGAGCACTGCAGTTACTCGGCATCTTGCAACGCGACGCCCGGTTGGTCGACTTCCTTATGGAAGACGTCGCCGCTTATTCTGACGACCAGATCGGCGCTGCGGTTCGCAACGTACACGAACAATCGGCCACCGCCTTGAAGCGCTACTTCACGCTCCGTCCAATCATTGATGGCGTGGAGGGGACCACCACAAGCGCCACAGCCGCAGGCGACCTCGCCGGGGAAGGCGTAAAGTTTCTAGGGAACGTTCCCGCAAAAGGGAAGCCGCAAGGTGGCTCCTTACGCCACAAGGGTTGGAAAGTCGAAAAAGTTAACCTGCCTTCCGTTTCCGGTGGTCAGAATTTGAATGTTTTGGCGCAAGCTGAAATAGAAATCGAATAGCGCGAAATACCAGGCGCAGCAACGTTAATATTTGGAGGAACACGAGGGTCCCTCGCCGCCGGGGCTTGGGGTTTGCGCGTGTTTCTCGAAAGGGTAATCTAATTTGTCCGCACAGTATGTCGTTGGAATTGATCTAGGAACCACGAACTCGTGTCTTGCCTTTGCACGCCCTGCATCGGACGAGGAGGCAACGCCGGTTGAGTTGTTCCCGATCTCGCAACTCATTAATCGAGGCGAAGTCGGCGAGGAGGCCTTGTTGCCTTCCGCGCTCTATTTGCCACAGGAATCGGACATGGCGTCCGGCGTCAATGCCCTGCCCTGGGACCCGGCGCCGCGCGTAATCACCGGAGTGTTCGCGCAAAAACGAGGCGTCGAAGTCCCCGGGCGCCTGGTGACCTCAGCCAAGAGTTGGCTGTCTCACGCAGGCGTCGACCGCGCCTCGTCATTGCTTCCTATCAATGCGCCCGAGGGCATCGCGAAGATCTCGCCGGTTGAGGCATCGCGCCGCTTTCTGGAGCACATGCGCCATGCCTGGGACCAGCAACATCCTGAGGCTCCCCTGGCTTCGCAACAAGTTCTGATTACCGTCCCCGCATCGTTCGATGCCGTGGCGCGTGATCTTACCCTGGAAGCCGCCAAGGCCGCCGGTTACGGTGAAGTGGTGTTGCTTGAAGAACCGCAGGCGGCATTTTACGCGTGGCTGGAGCGTCATCCCGATTGGCGCGGGCGTGTTCATGCAGGTGATCTTATCCTGGTGGCTGATGTTGGCGGCGGCACTACGGACTTCACGCTGATCACGGTTTCCGACAAAGCTGGGTCGTTGGAACTGGAGCGCGTCGCAGTGGGCGAACACATCTTGTTGGGTGGCGATAACATCGACCTTGCGTTGGCGCGGTCGGTGGAGCAGGAACTGGCGAGCCGCAATGTGAAGCTCGACTCGATGCAATTGCACACACTTTGGCAACGCTGCCGAGTGGCGAAGGAAAAGCTATTGAGCGAGGGTTCTTCCGCAAAACAAGAACCGGTCACTATTCTTGGCAGTGGAACGGGGCTGATCGGCGGCACGATCAAGGCTTCGTTAAAGCGCGACACAGTTGACTCGGTTCTACACGGCTTTCTCCCTGAGACCAGAAGCGACGAGTTGCCCGAAAGGTCACGACGCATAGCCTTGACTGAAGCCGGTCTGCCCTATGCGTCCGATGCCGCGATCCCCCGGCATCTTGTGAAGTTTTTGCGCCAACCGTCGGCCGTCAATATTCGGCGCACCGCCAGTGGTTTGGCCGCACCCACTCACGTGCTGCTAAACGGTGGAGTATTTCGGGCTCCTTTGTTCCGAGAACGAATTCTGGAGATCCTGAACGGCTGGCTCACTGCGGAATCGACCGCGCCCGCGGCGATTTTGGAGGGCGAGGATCTGATGCACGCCGTGGCGCGCGGCGCAGCTTACTACGGCCAAGCCCGTCAGGGTCGTGGCATTCGAATTCGGGGCGGTGTGCCTCGTACCTATTACGTCGGAGTGGAATCGGCAATGCCGGCCGTGCCCGGCATGCGCCCTCCGCTTAAAGCGTTGGTGGTCGCGCCATTCGGCATGGAAGAAGGGACCTCCGTTCGCATTGAAGGCTCGAGCGAATTCGGGTTGCTGGTCGGCGAGCCCGCCGAATTCCGGTTCTTCGCTTCCGCCGCTAGAAAGAAGGACCCGGCCGGGGCCATGATCGAAGTGATTGGCGATGAGCTCGAAGAGTTGAGCCCGGTGGAAGTTTTAATGGAAGAGGCTTCCGGGCAACCCTCGCAAGGCGTCGTCCGCGTTACCCTTGAAAGTCTTGTTACCGAGACAGGCGTGTTGGAATTGTGGTGTGTCGCCCGGGATGGGCGGCGCTGGAAGTTGGAATTTAATGTGCGGGAACGAGTGCAATGAAAATCGGAATCGACCTGGGAACAACGAACAGCGCGCTGGCTTACATCGACCCGCGCGAAGCGGACGAAGCCGAGTTTCCCGCCATTCACATCTTCGAAATTCCGCAACCGGTGGCTGCGGGACAAGTTGAGACTCGCCGCACGCTGCCCTCCTTTCTCTACCTTGGCGATCGCGAACCGGCCGTGGGCGTTTATGCCCGTGAGCAGGGCGCGCTCGTTCCCACTCGCTCGATTCATTCGGCGAAATCCTGGCTATCGAATAGCGAAGTTGACCGTACGGCCAAAATACTTCCCTGGGATGTGCAGGAAGACTCGCGCGAATTTTCACCTGTTGAAGTATCGGCGAAGTATCTCGCCCACATGCGTGTTGAATGGGACAAGGCTCACCCCGATCTGCCCTTGGCGCAGCAGGATTTGGTGCTTACGGTTCCAGCATCGTTCGATGCCGAAGCTCGCGAACTGACGGTGATGGCCGCGCGCGAAGCTGGCCTTGAAAACGTAACGTTAATCGAAGAGCCGGCGGCGGCTTTCTATTCCTGGATCGCTAATCACCTGGCGCAATCCCGCAAGAGTCTGTTCGATGGCATGGTTGTGTTGGTCTGCGACGTCGGTGGCGGCACTAGTGACTTTACCTTGATCAAAGTCTCACGTAATGGTGACTTGGTCGATTTCACGCGCACCGCTGTCGGCAAGCATCTGCTACTGGGCGGCGATAATCTAGACCTGACGCTGGCGTGGCTGGTGGAAGCGAAGTTGGGCGCCCAACTTTCCGTTCGCCAACGCAGCGGGTTGCGCCGGCAATGCGCGTCGGCCAAAGAGAAAATGCTGGCCGATGCTTCGCTTGAGAGAGTGGAGATCACGGTGCTGGGCGGCGGATCGTCGTTGATTGGCGGCACGTTGCGCACGGAGATTACACGGGCCGAAGCGCTTGAACTTGCCCTTGACGGCTTCCTGCCTATTTGCGATTTGGGCGACAGGCCGAAGGAAGACAAAAAGAGCGTTTTCCGCGAACTGGGCTTGCCCTACGTTTCCGATCCGGCGGTTACTCGCCACTTGGCGGCCTTCCTTGAGAGCGCCGGGCGAGCCGTGCCCGACGCCATCCTTTTCAATGGCGGCTTTTTCATTCCCGCCATTCTCCGCGATCGCGTGGCCGACGTGCTGGAAAAATGGTTCTCTAAGCGGCCGATCATTTTAGAGAATCACGACCTCGATTTGGCTGTGGCTGTTGGCGCGGCGTATTACTCGAATGTCCGGACAACTGGGACCGGCGTGCTGGTGCGCGGCGGGCTGCCGCGGACCTACTTCCTTGGTGTCGGCGATGCGGGCGAGACGATTCGTACGCTGTGCCTGGCTCCGCGCGGGGTGGAGGAAGGCTCAACTCTTGACCTTAAGGTTCCGAATTTGAAACTGGTGGCGAACAAGCCGGTGTCGTTCCGGCTGTACAGTTCGCTAACCAGGACCGACGATAAGCTTGGCGATGTAGTTGAATTTTCTGCTTCGGCCCTTGAAGGGGATTTGCATTTCCACGCACCTCTCAATGCATTAATTCGTTTTGGAAAACCAGTGGGCGAGCGATTGATTCCGGTGAAGATCGGGGCCAAGTTAACCGAAGTAGGCACCCTGGAAACCTGGTGCGATTCTCTTGAGAGCGAGCATCGCTGGCGATTGCAATTCGAATTGCGCAAGGCGGGGAAGGCAGCGGGTGCGGGACCGAAGCGTGCGGCGGCCGTGGTAAGCGATGAGTCCGTGGAGCGCGCCCTCGACCTGGTGCGCGGCGTGTTCGGTGAAACCGGAAGCATGGCTCCTGAAGAGTTGCCGGCTAAGTTGGAAACAACGTTAGCGCTTGGACGCTCCTCCTGGCCGTTGGCCGCAATTCGGCGGCTAGGGGACTTGTTCCTGGAACTGTCAGAGGGACGAAAGAAATCCGCATCGCATGAGGCGCGCTGGTTAAACCTGGGTGGCCTTTGTCTGCGGCCAGGTTTCGGATTTCCCGGTGACGAACTGCGGGTTGAGCAGGCCCGGCGCGTGTATGCGCAAGGACTGACGTTTTCCAACCAAGTTCAAAATCAGTGCGAGTGGTGGATTTTCTGGGGCCGCATCGCCGGAGGTTTGAACCGCAACCAGCAGGTGGATCTGTATCAGCGCGTTTCAATGAACTTGATCGTGAAAGGCGGCAAGCCACCGCGCCTTAACAATAGCTTGCTGCGCGAAATGTGGCGCATGGCTTCGAGCTTGGAGCATCTGCCCACGGGTACAAGAACAGAGTTGGGCGACACACTGCTCAAGAAAGTTAAGGTGTCCGAATCGCGCGACAGCGAGTATTGGTGCCTGGCGCGCCTTGGCGCCCGTGAGCTATTTCATGCTCCCTTAAATCAGGTTTTGCCGGCTTCCACGGCAGCCCGTTGGGCGGAGGCGCTTGTGTCGATAGAAGGCTCAGGCGAGACCGTCGCTCGTGTTGCGCGGCGAACTGGCAACCTTACAATAGATCTACCAACGAATGCTTTCACGGCCGTCCGCTCCCAACTGGAACGACAGGCAAACGGCGCAAAGTGGCTCTCCGTCCTTGATGGAGAAGGCGGTAAAGACCTGGACGCAATGGGCCGCGTGTTTGGAGAAGAACTCCCCGCCGGACTGGTCCTGGCCACGAGCCAAAACCCTGAGTAACCGTCAGAAGCTATTCAGCACGAAATTAAGAGCACTTGTGATATCAAGGTAGAATCCCGCGGCATTGAAGGCGAGCTTTTGGGTTGGCCGCGAGAAACCGTTGAGCATAGGAGAAATGCAATGTATTCGATGGACAACACGAAAAAGCTGGGAAAGCTGAGTAAGCTGGCGCCGGAGGCAGCGAAGGCCTTTTGGGCGTTTGATCAAGCGGCTTTAGCCGAAGGCGCCATTCCCAAGAAATACAAGGAACTGATGGCGCTCTGCGTTGCCCTAACCACGCAATGCCCTTACTGCATTGAGATTCACAAACAAGCGGCCTTAAAGGCTGGTGTGTCGGAAGAAGAAATGGTGGAAGCAGTGCTGGTCACCGCCGCTCTGCGGGCCGGAGCGGCCGTCACTCATGGCAGCCATCTGCTGGCTTGAAAAAGAGTTGGAACGTAGCGAAAACTGCCCTGATTGTTGCGGGGGGCGTCTTGGTTTCCAGTTTACGCCTAAATTAAGTTAACGGACATGGAAGCCCCCGATGAAAATCGGGGGATTCTTCCGAACCAGGTTATGCTGTAGGGACGCCGAATGATCCCCCGATTTTCATCGGGGGCTATTAGATAGTCACGCTAGAAACCTAAGTGAACAGTGTTGTGAGCTAGCCAACCTTCATCAGCAGGAAGGTCAAGTCGTCGTACTGTTCGGCATTGCCGATCCAGTCTTTCAATTCCTCGGAAATGCGCGGGGTGATCTCGTCCACCGAAAGATGCGCCACTTTTCTTAGCAACTCTTTCAAACGATCCTCGCCAAACTCTTCGTCGGCGGCATTGAGCGCTTCCGTTACTCCGTCGGTGAAAGCAATCAGCACGTCGCCGGTGTTGAGCTTGATGACCGCTTCGGCATACTTCATTTCGGGAAACAGTCCAATTACCGTCCCGCCTGCCGGCAACTCTTCGATTTCGCCCGATGCGCGCAGCAGATAGGGCGGATTGTGACCGGCGTTGACGTAATGAAGTTGGCCCGTGGTCTCGTCGATTTGGGCATAGAAGAATGTGGCGTAACTGTTTTGTCCGGTTGACCTGTACAGATAGCGATTCATTTTCGTCGCAAGCTGCGGCAGTGTTGAGTTACCCTCCAGAGCAATCATGCGCAACGAAGCTTGGACCACGGACATGACCAGTGCGGCCGGGATGCCCTTGCCGGCTATATCGGCGATGGCGATTCCCAGGCGGCCACCGGGCAGTTCCAGAAAATCATAGTAGTCGCCACCAACGCTACGCGCCGGCAGGCTCATACCGCTGAGCTTCGTCAGAGGGGATTGTGGGACGCGCTGCGGCAGCAAGCGGCGTTGCACCTCAACGGCCAGTTCCAGATCGCGACGCATCTTTTCCTCTTCAACCACGCGCGTGGTGAGGCGCGCGTTTTGGATCATCAAGGAAAAGTGTTCCCCGCAGCTCCGCAGCACTTGGCGGTCATCGCCAGAAAATGCAGTTCGGTCCGTGGGTGCGCCAAGCAGCAGCATGCCGGTAATGCCGGACTTGTCGCGCAATGCGACGGCGAGCCTGGCTTCTATTTGTGTCAGTGTTTCGATTTCAAGCAGCGCTTCGGGCCTGTTCTCTAAAGCCCAGCGGCTCCCTTCGATCGGCTTATCAGCCGCTAGGGTTGCTGAGCTACTTCTTTTACGCCGCCAGCCAATCGTTCAATTTCCGTCAACTGCTTCCGCGCGGTATCAAGATCGCCAGCCTGCGGGCTAAGGTTGATGTAGCTCTTGATATGCTCGACGGCGCCGGCATAATTTTCTTTCTGGGCCTGAATGAGCCCCAAAATATAACTAATACGCGGAATCCTGTTTTTCTCATCCAGCTTTTTAGCCGCCAAGGCTGACTTTTCCGCTTCATCCAAATTTTTCATATTCAAATTGGCTACAGCGTTGTAGAAAAAAGCCTGCGGATATTCGTAGGGGTTCAACTTGGTTGTCTTGGCGCTTAGCTCGGCAACCTTTGACCAATCTCCAGTTTGGGCGGCCATCACAGTAAGCGGGAGGTAAGGCTTCACAAATTTCGGGTCGGAGACGACGGCTTGTTCATAGCTCTTTTTTGCGCCTTCGGCGTCCTTTTGCAACTCTTGCAATCGGCCCTGCTCAAAGAAAGCGGCAGCGAATTTGGGATAGGCGGCTGTCGCCTTTTCGAACTCTTTCAAAGCTTCAGCCGGTTTCTTCTTCTTCACCAGGTCGAGGCCCTTATCGAAGGCTTTCTTCGCATCCTTTGGAGCCATTGCCGTGGTCATGCTGAACGTGAACCCTTCTACGTTGGCCATGCGGCGCAGTAGGATGGTTCCAACTTCCGGCGAATCGAGCAAGCGATGTCCGGCGAGATTCACAGTCGAGGAACGGAAGCCGGCAAGCGAGGCCCGTAATTCGCAATTCATCAAGCTACGTTCCGACACTCCTTGCGAGGATCCCATGGGAGAGCTTGAGGACGACCGGCCGCTTAAACTATCAAAGCTTCCACCGCTGCTACTGGCGTCGGCGAACACCTGGTTGTTGCGTCCAAGTTCAATGCTGAAGCGTCCCTTGCTGTCGGTATAGCCTTCCGGCTTCGGCGTGCCACCGCAAATCCGTTCAATCATAACCGACTCGGGTGGAGGCGTTCCATCCTCCATCATTACCTTTCCGGTCAAGAATACGGGGCGGACCATCTCTTGTGGGAACGGGCTGGTTGGAGTGGTTGTTGAAGGAGTTGTCGTAGTGGGTGTGCGCCCGGTTGTGGTGGTTGTTCCCCCTGTCCCAACACCGGGCGATGTGGTGGTGGTTCCTCCCCCAGTGGTTCCACCGCCACCGGTGGTGGGTGTGGTTGTACCTTGGGCCGCTGCGATGAAAGCTGCGAGTAAGCTAGCCGAAATGGACTGGGCCAGCCTTGAAACGGTTTGGGAAGAGAACATGGTTCCTCCTTCGGAAACACCTGGACTTGGCCCTTATTATGTCACATTGGCCGGAGGTTTCCGCGTCTTGGCGGCCGCGACAGATGTTAAAACCTTTGCACTAAAAGTATCCCCGGCAGAGCCATTCCGCCACAATGGCAGGCTTCTGGTTGCCCTCCGCTTCAACGGTAACGTTCCAAAGCAACTCATACCCGCCTTCGAATTCCTTGACAGCCGCCAACACGAACTTGCCCCGCACCTTGGAGCCGGAAAGCACTGGGCTGACGAAGCGCACTTTATTGAAGCCATAGTTAATCAACGTCTTTGCGCCAAGCTGGACGTCGGTGGCGGTGACCGCCAGGCGGGTTAATTGACTCAACGTCAAGAAGCCATGAGCGATGGTGGAGCCGAAAGGGGATTCTGATTGCGCCCGATGCTGGTCGACGTGAATCCATTGATGATCCTGAATAAGACCGGCAAACTGGTCGATGTCGTTTTGCGAAACGATCACCCATTCGCTGACGCCGCCAGGTTCTTGATTTAGGAGGCTTTTTGCTTGCGCCATGGACGCAATTACCAAAGGGGTACTCATAGGATTACAATAGCTCCATATATGGATATGACTCGGCGGGCTTTTCTGGTCGCCTGTGGAATCAGTATAGCTGCCTCACAAAGCCGCACGCGGCCAAGTATTCTATTCATTCTTTCCGAGGATCATCATTTTCAAGCGGCGGGTTTTGCCGGCAACCCAAAGATACTGACCCCAAATCTGGATGCACTAGCCAGTCGAGGCATGGTTTTTTCCAACGCCATTTCTTCCTCGCCGCAAAGCGCCCCAAGCCGTGGCGTTTTGTTGACGGGTCTTGAGCCATTTCGCACGGGAGTGCTCAGTAATTATTCGAAGAGATTCACAACCGCCGCGGGACCAAGCGTAATCGCACAGTTGCAATCCAGCGGATATGAGACCTCGCTGATTGGGAAATGGCAAACTCCAAACACGCCTGCGGAGCTTGGATTTTCGAGCGCACCACTTTGGATAAAGACGAATGACCAGTCCGAACCTCCGTATCTGATGTCGAAGGGTATTGGGGGAAAGGAAACGTTGAAGGCGGAAGACGCGAATGAGGCCTTCACGCAAGCCGCCGTGGAGTATCTTGCAGGGGCCAAACAGAAGCCGTTTTTTCTTTTCTTGAGCTTGCTCAACTCAAGAGCAAGATCGCCTGAGGAGAAGTATTTAAGTCGCTACAGAGGTCAACCCTCGGCAACGCTGGCGCCTCCGGATCAGGATCCGGAGGGGAAGAACTTTGCCTGGAAGCGTTATTACGCGACGATCAGCCAAATGGACGATTGCGTTGGCCGCGTCGTAGCGGCGCTTGACAAGTCCGGAGAGCTAGCCAATACGATTCTGTTTTTTGCCGGAGACAATGGCTATTTGTGTGGATCCCATGGGAAGATCGGCAAAGTCTATCCATGGGAAGCGGCGTTACGTGTTCCTATGTTTGTAGCTGGCCATGGGGTAAAAGGGGGGCAGACGATTGACGCTCCTGTATCGACCGCCGACCTGCCCGCCACTTGGCTCGATTTAGCGGAAGCGAAGTTACCGGCAAATGCGCTCTGTGGACGCAGCCTGAAAAGCACGATTGAAACCGGAAAACCGGTGACGAACGAATCCTTCGCTCTTTGGTGCGAGCCATCGAAAGAGCATGGTAGGGGATTGGAACCGTATCGCATTATACGGACCCGAACGCATAAGCTGGTGCAGTGGCAATCGGGGGTGGTGGAGTTATACGAATGGCCGAACGATCCTCACGAAGCGCGGAATTTGGCGGCTGATCCGTCATCGCAAAAAGTGCTTGGACAATTGAAGAGGAAGTTGGAAGCGCAGATGGCGGATCGGAAAGATCCGTTTCTGGCTCCGGGGCCGGGCGGCGCCTAGTGATGGTTGCGTTACGGCGAACTATCGCATCACGTTCGGCTGGTCCGGCGAAAGTGCGTTAAGCGTTTGAAGACTATCATTAGCAGTCGATTGGAGAAGAACTATATAGAGCGTCGAAATGGCTTGCCGCCTGTTCATCCGGGTAGATTATTAGAGAAGATATTCTTCCGGAGACGGGCTTGTCCGCTGCCGCCAAAGCCCTTGGCGTATCCCGTCAAATGGTTCATGAGATTCTAGCCGGGAGAAAGCCGCTATCCGCTGTAATGTGCATGAAGGTCTCCCGCCTGTTTGGAACACGCCGCAATTCTGTTCATCCCATCAATTCCGCCGCACCTTAACTGCTGTTTGAAGTGGTTGATTTTCCGCACTGGAACCGGTATCGCCGTCGCGGTACAGTATCTTAAAACTATGCCTGTCCAGACAATCTCTGTCCCCCAACTTCCTCCAAACAACGACACCTACTCCCAAGCCGTGCGCTTGGGGGAGGTGATTTACGTTTCGGGGCAACTGGGTGTCCGCCCAGACGGCGCGCTGGCCGATGGATTGGCTGCACAGACCCGCCAGGCAATCGAGAACATCGCGATGGTTCTGGCCGCTGCGGGGTCTGAGATCCCGTTGGTCGCCAAAGTGAACATCTTTGTCACTGATTTTTCGCGGCTTGGGGAGATGAACGAAGTGTATCGCGAGTACTTTACACACTGTCCCGCGAAGACGACTGTCGAGATCGCGCGTCTCGACCGAAACGCATTGATCGAAATCGAAGTAATCGCCTCCGCAAGGTAGATTCTCCAAAACTCGAAGCCGCCCCTCATGAGCAACTTGCAGGCACATGCTACTTCTCAGGCCCCGGTTCTTAACGTTCTTAACACTCCCACATCCTCATTTAACAGAACTTAACGGTGCAGGGAATGCTTTCGCCCTACACTGGGCTTGGCGGTGTAACCTTGCCCCCCGGGTAGGCGCCTTAAACTACGTCTAAGTCCGACGTAAGTCGGTAGTCCGAGTCAGATTTCCCTAAGGAGCAATGGAATGCGTTTCAAAAGCGTTGTTTTGAGTGTTGTGTTCGCCGTGTCGGCACTAGCTGCCGATGTTACTGGATCATGGAAGGCATCAATGCCTGGCCGCAAAGATGGAGCCGCGCGCGAGGTTACCTACAAATTCAAGGCCGATGGCGATAAGCTGACCGGCACAACCAGCGGCATGGGCGGCGAAGATGTGGCCATCACGGATGGCAAGGTAAAGGGCGACGAAATTTCCTTTACAATTAAGCGTGAGTTCAACGGAAACGCCATGGTGATGATGTACAAAGGAAAAGTTTCCGGCGACGAAATCAAATTCACCCAAACCGTGGAAGGCCGCGATCAAGCTCGCGAATTCACGGCAAAGCGCGCTAACTAATTCCGTCAATATTTCTGAATAGGTCAATCTAAAAACTGTGTCTCCTCGAATTGTAATCACTACCTGCCTGCTGTTGAGCGGCTTGCTGTCCACCGGAACCATGTTCGCCCTAGAACAACGCGGAAGCGTTATGGTGGGCGGCTTGCCTATTCCCGGAGCCAATGTGACGGCGACTTTAGGAGACCAGAAGATTGTCACCTCGACGGATGACAGCGGAATATTTGTGTTTGCCAACCTGGGGCCGGGCGATTGGATCATTGAGGTCGATATGCCCGGCTTCACGGGAGTTTCCCGATCGGCGACTATGAGCGACGTAGCTCCTCCGCCGCTCGAATTAGTCATGAAAGTGGGGAGACCGATCACAGCGGCGAAGCCTGCGGCAAAGCCAGCTACAACAGCTGTGACAGAGGCGAAGCCAGCTGCTGACGCAGCAAAGCCGGCGGAAGCTAAACCGGCGCCGGTGCAGACAGCCGCGAATCGACCGCAGCGCGGAGCAGCGCCGGGTGGCCGGCCAGCAACTGGAGCGGGTGGACGTCCCGGAGCGGGTGGATTCCAGCGGTTGGAACTGCAGCAAACGGAGCAAGGCGGCGAACTGCAGGCAGCGCTAACCGCGGCGGAAACGCCCCCGCAGCAGGACCTTTCTCAGAACGCGAACGAATCTTTTTTGGTCAACGGTAGCGTAAGCAGTGGACTGACTTCCCCCGACCGGATGGACGACTCCTTCGGTCGCATGTCGGAATTCCGCGATGGCTTTGGCGGACCTGGTGGTCCCGGAGGACGCCCAGGTGGCGAGGGTGGACCCGGAGGTGAAGGTGGTGGACCTGGTGGTGGTGGCTTTGGCGGTCGCGGCGGGGGTCCCGGCGGCGGTGGATTTGGCGGCGGTCCCGGTGGACGTGGCGGACCTGGTGGCGGTGGACCCGGCGGACCCAGTGGACGCGGCGGCGATCGCGGCCCGCGAGAAGGCGGACGCGGAGGCCCTCCCGGCGGGACTTCCCGGTTTGGCAATCGTGGCGGACGCGCCCAACAAGGTTTCCGCGGAACGGCTTCGTTCACGATGCGCAACGCGGCCCTCGACGCAAAATCTTATTCCATTAGCGGCGCTGACATTGCTAAGGCCGATTACTCGCAATTGCGATACAGCTTCAGCGGCGGCGGCCCCTTGAATATTCCGAAATTATACAAGGACGAAAAGACGTTCTTCTTCATTAACTACAGCGGCGCCCACGCGAAGAACCCGTACGACAGTATCGCAACCGTTCCTTCCCTCCTTGAACGCAGCGGCGACTTCTCGCAATCCATTACTCGCGGCCCGGTCACCTTGTTCGATTCGCTTTCAGGAACACCTTTCCCTGGGAACAAGATTCCGTCCAATCGCATCAGCCCAGCCGCCAAGGCTTTGCTTGCTCTGTTCCCTAATCCTAACCAACCTGGGGTCATTCAGAATTACCAGATCATTTCCTCCGTGCCGCAAAACTCCGACAACCTGGGGCTGCGCTTGAGCCGCAGCGTCACTTTGAAGGATCGCTTGGCGGGCTCATACAACTTCCAACATCGCAGCGGCGAGAACCAACAGCTGTTCGGCTTTGTTGATGAATCCGCGGGCAAGGGGCAAAGTTCCGACCTCACCTGGACGCACAATTTCGCACGTGGTCTGTTGAACAATGCACGCATGAACTTCTCCCGCAATTCGAGCAATCTGACGCCCTACTTCGCTTTCGGCAAAGACTGGGCGCGCGATGTCGGTATTCAGGGCACGTCAAACGATCCGCGCAACTATGGACCTCCCAATCTTTCGTTCACCAACTTTGGCAGCTTGTCCGATGGGTCGAACAGCCGCAACGTCAGCCAGACGATTGGCCTGGGCGACAGCTTCACTTGGGCGAAAGGCAAGCAGACCCGTTCCTTCGGGTTTGACTATCGCCGCATCCAATCCAACAGCATCACCGATTCCAACGCTCGCGGTTCGTATAGCTTTTCGGGTATCGGCTCCAGCCAATATGACGCCGCCGGAATTCCCGTCAATGGCACCGGCTTCGATTTCGCCGACTTCTTACTGGGCTTGCCGCAATCGAGTTCGATCCGCTTCGGCAGCAGCGACATTTACTTCCGCAGTTCGTCCTACAGCGCTTTCGCTAGCGACGATTATCGCTGGAAGTCTAACCTGACTCTCAACTTTGGCCTCCGCTACGAATACTTGACGCCGGTACAGGAAAAGTACGGCCGCATGGCGAATTTGGACATCGCTCCAAATTTCCTGGGTGTCGCGGTGGTAACGCCGAACATTCCCGGACCCTATACAGGCGCCTATCCGGCTGGCTTAGTGAATCCGGACAAAAACAACATCGCCCCGCGCTTGGGAATTGCCTACCGGCCATTCAAAGGCAAGTCCACCATGATCCGCACCGGGTTTGGCATGTATTACAACGGCTCGGTCTATAACGCCGCGGCCAACCGCATGGCGCAGCAACCTCCCTTCGCCAAGACCTTTTCGGTGAACACAACTACAGCCCGGCCACTGAGCATCGTGAATGGTTTTACGCAAGTAGTCTCGCAGCAGATCACCAACACTTACGCCATCGACCGCAACTACATCGTCGGTTACGCCCAGACTTGGAACTTCAATATTCAACAAAGCCTGCCATGGTCGCTCTCAATGGAAGTCGGCTATGTCGGCACGAAGGGAACCAGACTCGATGTGCAGCGCCTGCCCAATCGCGCCGCGCCAGGTTCGCCCCTGACGTCGGAACAGCGCCGTTTAATTGGCAATGCTACCGGGTTTACTTACGATACCTCCGACGGTAATTCGGTTTACCACGCGGGCAATTTCCGTCTGACACGCCGCTTCCGCCAAGGCATTTCTTTTGAAGCGCAGTACGCGTACTCGAAGTCGATCGACAACTCCACGTCAGTGGGTGGGGGCGCAGGTGTTGGCGGATCCGTGGTTCAGGATGATCATAACCTGGCGGCCGAACGAGCCGTATCTACTTTCAATCGTCCCCACAACCTGCGGACAAACTGGACGTACACTCCGTTCAGCGCCCAGACCAGCAAGATGGCTACCAACAAGTGGCTGCAGGGCTGGCAACTGAGCGGCGGAGCAACTCTCCGCTCGGGCTCGCCGTTTACGGCAATTGTGCTCGGCAATCGTTCCGATAGCGGCGGTAGCGGGTCCATTGGCAGTGGAAGGGCCGACGCTACTGGCCTTTCGGTCGATGGGACCAACGGGGCTTTCTTTAACTTGTTGGCTTTCACGCTGCCACCCGCAACACGCTACGGCAATGCGTCGCGCAACACAATTACTGGCCCGACCGTGTTTTCGATGAACGGCAGCCTGGGCCGCAACATCCGCTTTGGCGACACTCGCCGCGGGTTGGACATCCGCATGGAAGGGTCCAACCTTTTGAATAGTGTCACGATCGCGCGCTTCGGCACAACGGTGAATTCGTCGAACTTCGGTGTAGCCACCGATGCCAGCGCCATGCGCTCCTTGAGTTTGAACGTGAGGTTCCGCTTCTAATGAAACCGATTGCAATCCTGACCACTTTTGCGCTTTTGATGCAGGGCCAACAGCCCGCACCGCAGACCCAGTCCGCCAAACCGCAACAGCCGCCACTGTTTCAGGAAGCCACCACGAAGTTTTCAAGTTCCACCAACTTGGTGGTGATCAACGTGGATGTGCGTGATAAAAGCGGCAAGCCAATAGAAGGGTTGAAAGCCTCTGATTTCATCATCACTGAAGATGACAAGACGCAAAAGATTTCCATCTTCGATTTTCAGAAATTGGAAAACGATCCGTTGCCGTCGGCTGAACCGGAACCAGCTAAGCCTGCTAAAGGAGAAGCTCCCGCGGCGCCGAAGCCTGTAGCCCCCGTAAAGAAAGAGATTGCTCCCTCTTCGCCGGGCCAAGTTCGCTACAAGGATCGGCGCTTAATGGTACTGTTTTTCGATATGACCTCCATGCCGCAGGAGGATCAGATCCGCGCGCAAGAGGCCGCGCTGAAGTACATAGATACGCAGATTACGCCGGCCGACATGGTCTCCATCATGACCTTTGCCAATAAGCTGCAGGTGGTGGAGGATTTCACTAACGATCGGGATAAATTGCGGGCAACGGTGAAGGCTTTTCAAATCGGCGTCGGAAGTGAACTGGCGGGCGACGGGCTAGCGGGAGACGAAGATGATAGCTCTGCATTCCAGGCGGACGATTCCGAATTCAACGTATTCAACACCGACCGCAAGCTGAGCGCTCTTGAATCAGCGGCGAAGATGCTTGGCTCTCTACCGGAGAAAAAGGCTCTGATCTATTTCTCAAGCGGCGTGGGCAAGACCGGTATGGAGAACCAATCGCAACTCCGCGCCACCACCAATGCGGCGGTGAAAGCAAACGTTTCGTTCTATCCGATTGACGCCCGAGGTTTGGTGGCAAGCGCTCCGGCCGGCGACGCAAGCAAGGGATCGTCACGCGGCAGCGGAATCTTCAGCGGCTCAACGCAAGGCGGTAATCGCGACAAGTTCAATGGGCAGCAGGAAACGCTGGTAACCCTGGCCGGCGATACGGGCGGCAAGGTGATGCTGGATGAAAACGATTTGTCCTTGGGCATTAAACAGGCGCAGAAGGATATTAATAGTTATTACATCGTCGGTTACTATTCAGGAAATGACAAGCTGGACGGACGCTTCCGCCGCATCAAGGTGAAGTTTGCCGATCCTAAGCAGACCGCCAAGATCAACGCCCGCTCCGGGTATTTCGCAGGCAAGCAGTTTAAGAACTTCAGCACGGCTGAGAAGGAGTCGCAGATGGAGGAGGCAATCCTGCTAGGCGACCCGATGACCGAGTTGCCGATTGCCCTTGAAGTGAACTTCTTCAAGATGGGCAAGCTTAGTTACTTCGTGCCGGTTGCGGTGAAGATCCCCGGTTCAGCGATTGAAGTGAATAAGAAGGGCGATCAGGAAAAGACCGAACTCGACTTCATTGGTCAGATTCGAGATTCCAAGGGCAAGGTGCAGGGAGCGGTGCGCGATTCGATCTCAGTGAAAGTGAAGGGCGACGAAGCAGCATCGCTGATGAAGCGCAACCTGCAATACGATTCTGGCTTCACGTTGCCTCCCGGCGAGTATACGATCAAGTTCCTCGCGCGGGAAAACGTCACTGGAAAGATGGGCACGTTTGAATCGAAGTTCACCATTCCCAATTTGACGGCTGAGACCAAGTGGCTTAGCACTAGCTCTGTAATTTGGTCGAACCAGCGCGAGCCAATGACGGCCGCGGTGGCGTCGGTTGAGAAGAACAAGAAGCTGCTTGCGGCGCACCCGTTGATCCAGGATGGACAGAAGATCATTCCCAGCATCACCCGCGTGTACCGCACTAATCAGAACCTATACGTTTACGCTGAGGTTTATGATCCGAGTCTGGAAGCGGGCACCAAGAAGCCCAACGTGATGGCTTCTCTGAGCTTCTTCCAAGGCCGGACGAAGACATTCCAGACGGCTCCCGTGCATGTGCAGGAAGTTTCGGCAACACGCAATCACATGGTGCCGGTGCGGTTTGAGATTCCCTTGAATAGCTTGAAGCCGGGCAACTATACGGCGCAGGTGAATTTGCTGGATGAGGTCGGTGAGAAGTTCGCGTTCGCCCGGTCCCCGATGATTTTAGTGAAGTAGGGGCGCGGCCTCCTAGGAGGCCTTTGAGTTGCGGAGGTCGGCGGGTGAGGTTCCTCTCTGGCGGAAATAATTCGAATGACCGCCTCTTCTTATCTCCCGTTCGGTGCTTACGACCACGAGCATCAGCACACCATCCACAATCCGGTTGAGATAAACGCGGCAGTGCTCAAGCGAATGCCTGCGGCAATTGTCAGCACGACGGCCGCCGCGAACACCGGCGCGCGCATTTGGGAACGAACGGACGTGAGGATAACCACTCCCAGCTTTACCGCCAAATCTTCGAGGATGAGTAAACTGCCCGCGCGGTATTATGGAGGTTGTCTTACCCCAGGAGCCAACGATGCCCGTCATGATCGACGCCCATGCCGCTACGAAACATGCCGTGGACCTTCTGCTCAAGAAGCTGCAAAACAAAAAGTTTAAGGTTAGCACCTTGCGCCAATTCCTTTTCAATGCGAAACAGGAAACGTTGACAAGAGCGGAAAAGGAATTAATCTGTGATCAGGCCATCATCGTCCTGGAACAGTTTTACGCTCATCTCCCCTTCAAACGCGCTCTCTATGCGGTCGATCCCATCCAACGATTGAAGCTCCTCAGGGCTGCCCTTTCTGATGCCGACGCCGTCGACGACTTGTCCTTCCATGCCGGAGTAACCGGCGTGTTCACTTCCTTGCGGGATGTCCATACCGTCTACTGCCTCCCCAAGCCCTTCGCCGGGACGGTGGCGTTTCTTCCTTTCTTCGTGGACCACTATCAGTCTAGAGATGGTGCGCGCCGGTTTGTAGTCACCAGGATGCTGGATGGCTTTGATCCCGATCCCGGCTATTTTTGCAGATTCTCCGAAATCACGGCCTGGAATGGCGTCGCTATCGCCCGAGCTGTGGATCAACTGGCCCAAGCAATACCTGGAGGCAACCAGGCAACACGCGCTATGCGCGGAACAATGCGGCTTTCCGCTCGACAGTTGACCACCACGTCGCCACCGATGGAAGACGTGGTCTACGTACAATATAGACCCTATCGTACAGCCTCCGGTTCCGACGAGATGGGAAAGCCGATTGACGTGGAGGAGCGCGTAATTGCCGTTCCCTGGCACGTAGGCGAAGGATTAGACCTTGCGACGCTGGATCATTCCGCCGAAGCAACGAAGTCCCAAGCGTCGCCCAGCGCCTCGTGCATTCAACTGTCCGACTTCGTTAACTTACGGAGAATGATCAGCGCCTCTAAGCCCGGCAAGGAAATACCTACGGTTCCGGCAGACAGAGTGGGATTTCCTGAACTGACATTTCCGGACGTGTTCGACGTTCACCATTCGGGTGATGAGGATTGGGCCCATTTGCTAACCGCCCCAAAATATCCGCGGAAGAGGTTCGGATACATTCGAATCAGGCGGTTCCCAGATACCTTATCTGAAGAGTCCATCAATGACTTCGAAAGCATCCTTCAATGGTTCACCCAAAGGGATTTGGCTACCGATGGCCTGCTGTTGGACATCCACTCGAACCCTGGAGGCAATATTATCGAAGCCGAGAGCATGCTGCAGTTGCTTTCGCCTAAGCCGATTAAGCCTGCCCGGTTTCACTACCCCAATACAGAAGCAATTCAAAACATCCTGGCCTCCGTTTCAAGCCCGGACCGCATAGACGCCACTACGAACAGGTTGCCTGCCAGCCAAAGTTTATGCGTATCCACCGCGGCGGACCTTTTTGTAGCCTGGGGTGACGGTGTATTGGATGGAGCGGGGAGCGGTAGTGCTTTAACCGACGGACGTCCACTTACCAACGCGGAGAAGGCCAACGAGAGAGGGCAGGTTTACCACGGCCCAATCGTACTTTTGACCGACGCTTGTACCTACAGCGCGGCAGACATTTTCGCGGGTGGATTTCAGGACCACCGTATTGGCATCGTGATCGGGGTAGACAAGAACACTGGCGGAGGCGGGGCCTCTAGCTGGAGACATGCGAAAGAACTTCTGCACTTGCAACCGCTCACAGGCTTGCCAATAAAGCGTCTTCCAAAGCACGCCGCCTTCGGGCTGGCTATCCAGCGTTCCGTGCGAGTGAAAGAATTCAACGGACACCCCGTTGAAGACAGGGGTGTGAAGAGTGACATCCATTACAAAAGGACCTTTGAGGATGTCTTGCATGATTCGAAACACCTGATGCGCTTTGCCTGCGGCGTGCTGGCGGAAAAACCTGTTTACAAGCTCAGCATGTTGGACGAGATTGAATACACCGCCGAAGGGGTGAATGTAACCGTCAAGGCTTCGACGAACTTCAATAAACTCGTTTTTCAGCTGGATGATCACCCGGCGCTGATTATGCAACTGACTGCAAAACCGGCGGACAAGAACGAAGAAACCACAGTAATCGAACGTACTTATTCCATTCCGATCGATGACGAGGAAGGGCAGCACTGGCCCAGGAAAATCGAGGTGCAAGGGTTCGTTTGGCGTAGGACCGCTACCGGCAGAAATCTTGAGGTAGTTGCACGGAGCAGAAAGCCGCTAAAATACCTTAAACTTCTAAAATCAAAGACTGCGGCTCGATGACCGGCAAGACTATTTCCCATTACGAGATCGGAGAAAAGCTCGGCCAGGGCGGCATGGGAGTGGTGTACAAGGCCCGCGACGTGCGCTTGGGGCGTGTCGTCGCCCTGAAGTTTCTGCCCCCTGGAAGCGTTGACCCCGCGCATCGCAAACGGTTCATGGAAGAAGCGCGCAACGCCTCGTTCATCCAGCACCCGAATATATGCCCAGTGCACGACATCGACGAGGTGGACGGGCAGCTCTTCTTGGCCATGGCTCACATTGAAGGAGTAACACTGTCGAGCTTGACTGCCGCCGGTTCGCATATGGAGATAAACAGAGCGGTCGGGATTGCGATCCAAGTTGCTTCGGCGCTCGAGGCTGCCCATAAGCACGGTATTGTCCATCGCGATATTAAGAGCAGCAACATCATGGTTACCGCTGCAGGCCACGCCTATGTCCTCGATTTCGGTTTGGCATTTAGAAGCGGCAGCACGCGGTTCACAACGGAAGGGGGCATTGCCGGCACTCCATCCTACATGTCCCCCGAACAGGCTCAGGGCGCTACGGTCAATTACCGCACCGATATCTGGTCGCTAGGTGTGGTGCTGTTTGAAATGCTCACCGGCCGGTTGCCTTTCAGGCGAGAGAACGACTGGGCGGCGGTTCACGCTATTATCCACGATCCCTGCCCGTCAATCGGCGAACTGAGGCCTGACGTACATGAAACCGTGCGCGAGGCGATCCGCAAGGCGCTTGAAAAAGACCCGGGGAATCGTTGGCAATCGGCAGCCGAGATGGCGTTGGCGTTGGGTGGGGCGAATTCGATGTTGTCTGAAGCTCCAACACAAGTTTTGCCGCGATACGGAGCGTCCGAACAGACCGTCGTTCCAGAGGTGAACCGCCGCAAGTGGGTGGCTGGCGCGGCGGCAACAGCCGTGGCCGCATCCGGAGGTTTAGGGTTGGCGTGGAAGCAAGGCTGGTTTTCCGGAACCGGCATCTCCATATCCGGGGAAAAGAACATCGCCGTGTTGCCGTTCCTGGTTATCGGGGACAACGCCGATGTCCGCGCGATTTCCGACGGTCTCGTCGAATCCATAACCGCCCGGCTAAGTCAGATGGAACAGGGTAAACTGTTAGTCATTCCTTCGAGCGAAATCCGCTCGAGGAAAATCAATAGTCCCGACGAGGCCAAAAAGCTTTACGGCGCCAATTGGGTGATTACCGGAAGCGCAATGCTCTTAGCCGGCGTGCTTCAATTTACGTTGACTTTAGTCGAAACCACGAAGATGCGCAATCTTGGGGCGGAGACATTCGAGTTTGATTTGAAAAATCCCACCATGGTTCGCGATGGAGCCATGGAAGGTGTGTTCCGATTGCTCTCCGCTCAGATGAATCTGGAATCTAAGCCGAATTCGGCTGATGGCGAAACGAAGAACGCACAGGCCTATGCGGAATTTTTGAAAGGCAGCGGCTACCTGGCCCGCTACGACGTGCCGGGCAATATCGAACTGGCGGTGACGAGCCTTCAACTCGCCATTAAGAAGGATCCAAATTACGCGAATGCCTATGCGGGTTTGGCGCGTGCGTTTTTACGGAAAGCTCGCAGCACAGGTGAGAGGCATTGGGCTGATCGAGCGATTGAAGCCGCACAGAAAAGCGTGACGTTGGCTCCGGGCGTTGGGAGCACGCATGTGAGCCTTGGGGAAGTTTTGAGGAACTTCGGCAAGGAAGACGAGGCCATTACCGAGCTTCAGAAAGCTGTGAAACTTTCCCCCGGTAATCCCGAAGCTTACCGTAATCTGGGTCAAGTTCTCTCAAACATGGGACGGGTCACCAAGGCTGAAACCCTGTATCGAGAGGCAATCAAAAGACACCCCATAGACTGGTATGCGCATTTTCGTCTAGCCATGCTCTACCGCAATTTACGCAGGTACGGCGAGGCGGAAGCGGAATTCAATCAGGCCCTGACGCTTGCGCCTGGCAGCGTGCTAGCGGTGGTCAACCTCGGGTCGATGCTCACGAAACTAAGACGCTATGACGAAGCCAGAAGCCGGCTGCAAGAAGGCCTTAAACTCACTAAAGCCGCTGCCACCTACAGTGCTTTAGGGTTAGTTTATTATTATGAACATCGTTTTAAGGAAGCAGCGGAAAGCCTTGAGACTGCCGTAGACTTAGATCCCACCAATTTCATTTTTCAGGGAAATCTTGGTATCGTTACCCACTGGGCTCCAGGCAAACAAACGGCATCTGAACCGGCATTGCGGCGAGCTATTGAGTTAGGGCAAAAGATGTTGGAAGTGACACCGAAGGATTACTCAATTCGAGCTGATCTGGCAGAGTACTACGCGCACCTCAACAATCCGGCTAAAGCGATTTACCACCTGGAACAAATCCCGCCCGCGATGAGAGGCAACTTCACAATAAATTTTGCTCTCGTTAACGAGCTACTGGGAAAACGCAAGGAAGCGCTTGGAGTGCTGAAGGGCACATCGGATCAAGTTGTTTTCAACGAAATCCAGGACGATCCGGACTTAATGCAGCTCTGGGAGGACCCAGAGCTGCAGAAGATTTTGTCGAACGTCAAGAAAAAGCCGAATTGATAAAGTTCGGCTGAATACTTTAACTCCCGTCATTAGGATTATCGCCACCGTCACCATGGACAGATTTAACCGCTCCGGCCAATAACTTCTGAGTGCCTTCCAGGTGGATTCTCACGCCTTTCAGATTTAATGGAACCTTGGCGAAAGCCTTGTCAGCCAGCACTTGCACATCCTCCAGCCGCTTGATCAACGCCTTGACGCTTTTCTTGAAGGCGTCGGCTCTATTGCCTTTCGGGGCGGCCTTCTTCGCCACTTTTTTCACAACTTTCTTCGTTGCCATTCTGATTCTCCTCTTACAAAAGAATCCCCGGAACTGGGGGGATAGCTAACAAGATGGCACTCTCTGATTTCCAAGTCAACTCCCTTAACGTGCATTTCGGAAACCAGACCCTGAGCAACGTTGACTCCGTGGCTACGCCGTCTGTCCAATCAACCGAAGAATCTCCACCGCCGCTATCTCAGGATTTTTCATCACTAGTCCAGCATCGTACTGCTCGGTGTGGCCGTTCACACGCGCCGTGATCTGGCGGTTCGCGTAGCTGCCACCAGGGAAAGACACAGGCTCGTCGGAATAGGTGAAGCTGAAATTGGCGGGGTCAAATCCTCTCTTCCTAAGATTTGCCGAAACCAAGGCGATGGCGTCGATACTGATGTTCCCAGTTAGGCTTGGGCCGTCAGCAGCCTTTGGTTGCGAAGCGGCGGCTTTAATATCGGGAGCAAGAGCCAAAGTATTGTCTACCGTGACAGAATCGTGACTCTTCGATGGGCGGTTTGAGATTGGTCCGGAAAACAAAGATGCCAATCCTCCGACGCTCCGAACCGGCGCGCCTTTGGAGCTTGATCCTAGTGAATTCAAGCCGACCACCGCTGTCGAGAATTGCGCTGAGTTCTGGTTTGACCGCTGGCTACGAGCGGTTTGATTAGGAAATTGAATGGGTGCAACACGGGAAACGCGCAAAATAAGCTACCTCGCAAGTAGAGAAGCAATTGCGGCGCCAATCCATACGCTATTTCTTGACGCTAGGACCTTTCTTGGGCTCCGGTGGAACCGCAAACAAGATCGTGATCGGAATCTGAGCGCCGGTTTGCTCTACGCTCAGAAGCGCTCTACGCATCGGCTTGGCGCTCTTATTGGCAGGCTTATACGTCAGCAGCAGCTTTGCCGTTTCTCCTGCCTTCAACTCTTTCTTTTCCAGCGTTAATTTCAATCCTGGCAACTCTTCCCAGTCTAGCTTTAAGTTGATGGAGCCGGGCATATCGTTGCTCACCAAGATTTCCCCTTTCGATTCGGCGAAGCTCGAAAGCATTACTTCCTGACTATCTACCTTGACCTGGGCCAGCACGGCAGCTGCGGACTCCGGCCGCGAGGCCAGCTTACCTTCGCGGCTTCCCTCACCCGGTTTCATTGCTCCACCAAAAGGAGTGGATTGAGAGTAAGTCTTGTCGAGGAACCAGCGCCACTCCCCTTTTTCCATCTTCCAATTGGTGGCAATCGGGGCCGACAGTGGATATCCCTCGCCGCGGAACATGTGCGTAATGCCGACGTTCACCACCACCACGGCGCGCTGGAAATTGTCCTTGTAATCAACCTTGATGATCTCAAAATTGCGAAATTTATCTTTTTGGATGTTAAAGAAGTCGTCCTGACTTTCCTCGGCCACCAGCGGAATACAGTTACGAAACTTGGCGTCGACAAAGTTCTGGTAGAACTTGCTGACGTTGGCGATGAGAGCCTTATGAACATCGGGGGGAGCCTGGTTGAACAAAGACCCCGACTGCGGCTGCTGGGCCATCGCCAGCGAGGTTAAAGCAAAGAAGAGACAGAACTTGAAGCGCATTAGACTATTGTAGAACCCTCAATTGAAACTGCTTACTATAATCCAGACGCGCCCGAAGCGGAAAAAGTCGCTTCCTTATTGATTAAAAAGGAAACCGTTCGAATTCAGCAGAGCCCACATCAGGTCTTGAGCCTTCTCGCCGCGATCCCCCTTGGCGAGGTACTCATTGGCCGCAGCCATTTCCTTAGCCTGTGGAAAACGGCCGAGCGCCCCCAGATACAATTCCTCGGTCAACTCCTTGTTGCTCGAGTTTTTCAGAAGCAATTTGGCGATGCGCCCTTCGGGATCGGCAATGGCGTCGGAAATTGTTCCCCCGTTCAGCAGGTTCAAGGCCTGCACCAAGCTGACATCGGTGCGCCGCTCACATTCGCAGGAAGTCTGGCGTTCCGGCCGGCCGAAGAGATCAAGAAACCCGCCCTTGGCGACATGAGGATCAACGAAATCCTGAGCCTTGGCTTCCATCGGAACTTCCGGCAAGTTACGCTTGCTGCCGGTAGCCGATTGCACCGCATCATACAACTGTTCCGCGCTTAGGCGGCGGGGAAGGGCGTGGCTGTAATTCAGTTCGTCCTCGCCATTCCAATCGTTCGCTTTGTAACTCAACTGGTAGGTTCGAGAGTTCACGATCGTATTGATCAGGTGGCGGACATCGAAATCATGGTCGAGCAAATCCTTGGTCAAGGCATCAAGCAATGGTGCATTCGAGGGTGGGTTCGAGGCGCGTATGTCGTCCACGGGGTCAATGATTCCCTTGCCCATGAAGTAGCTCCACATGCGGTTGGCCATGGCCTTGGCGAAATAGGGATTATCGCGGGCCGTCAGCCAATCAGCCAAGCTCTCACGCAGCTCTGTTTCGCGCACATTGAATTTGTCGTTGGCGAACAGGAACTTCGGATTCATCACGCGCCCGTCCTTGGGATGCTTGATGTCGAACTCCTCGCGCTTGTCGTACACTACGCCCTCTTCGGAATCCATTCCAGTCTTCACGGCCATCTTGCCGAAGAACGCAGTCAGCTGGTAATACTGCGTCTGCGTCCACTGCTCAAACGGATGATCGTGGCACTGTGCGCAAGTCATGCGCACACCCATGAATAGCTGCGTTGACGTCTCCATGGCCACTTTGGGCTCGGCCGTGAAACGGAGGAAATTGGCCGGAGGATTTAGGTAAGTGGATCCGCGGGCTGTAACTAGCTCGCGAACCATCTTATCGTATGGTTTGTTGCTCGCTAACGAATCGCGAATCCATTCGTGGAATGCCCAGGCGCCTTTTTCCCCTAGCTTGGTGCGGCTCACTTGCAGAAGATCGCCCCACTTAACCGACCAGTGATTGACAAACTCAGGCCGCGCCATCAGCGTGTCGATCATCGCGCTACGCTTCTTCGCTGTCTTATCCGCCACGAAGGCGCGGATTTCGGCGGGAGTGGGCGGTACGCCAATCAAATCGAAGCTAACCCGGCGCAGGAATTCGGCGTCACTGGAAAGCTCGGAAGGCAGCACCTGCAGGCGCGCGAGCTTGGTATTCACGTGCTTGTCAATGTAGTTGTTCTCTCCCGGATTGCTCCAGGCAAAACCCGTTTTGCCGCCTAGAACAGTAACCGGAACCACGCTCAACTTGCCTTCATAGCGAACCAGCAGCGCGGCTTCCCCTTGACGAATTGTCTTAACTTCGCCGGCTTCGTCCACTTCTGAAGTTTGAGGCACGCTGGAATTGTATTGGGCGAGGGCGGTTACGTCGCGCTCGCTGCCATCGGCGTAGTGCGCCACAATTTTCATTTGGCGCGAAGGGCCAGCCTTCGGTACGAAAATTTCCGACGGCTCAACATCTAACTTAGTAACTGTTCCGGCAACAGGATCGCCGAAGACGGCGCCTTCTTTCATCCATTGCAGAATTTGCTTGTAATAAGGCGAATCGGTGTCGAATCGTAAACCGCCCCCATGAGGCACACCCATGGTCGGCTTCAGCACCATCAAGCTCTTCTCCGGTTCCGTTCGATTGAAGCGGCGGCCGGATAGGTCAGTCATGATAGCGCGGTAATCGAACTCAGGATCGTAGCCACGCAGGCTTAGCTTGAAACCCGCCTTGCCTTTAGCCCCGCCGTGACATGGGCCTGAAGTACAGCCCTGTTTGTTCATGATTGGCTGAATGTCCTTGATGAAGGAAAGCGGCGCGGCGCTTACGGCGGCAATCGATGTGACTAGTAATGCGAGTTTCATGTGTACGTTTACCTTGCGGCTTGCGCCGATCCAACCACAACTAATTTTGCTTCAATATCGGGAATTTTGTATTCGGCTTTCGCCTTGTGCCCAACCTCGGGGGCAAGGCCCGTCAGCCGGATGTCGTAAGTGCCGGGTAGGGCTTGGGCGCTAGCTTCGCACGTAAGCGTGAAGGCAGTTTCGGGGACGGGCAACTCCACGGTTTGACAGGTGACGTTTTCGGGCAGATCGGAGGCGCCGATCTTTACGGTTGTCCCCTCAAAAGTGAAGTCGCGCCAAATGGTTCCCTTCAACTGCGTCTTGCCGCCGGGCGTCAATTCCAATTGCATCGATTCAGGCTTCAGCAGAAACCCCGGCGCCACTTGAATTTCAATCGCTGGAGAAACGATCTGTACCGTTCGTCCATCAATTTCAGCGTCGGTACTGAGGAGCATATCGAACGTATGCATCGGCGTGGAGAAGTTTGTGTTCACCAGAACGCCTGTTCCATCTTGCGCCCCTTTAAGGATGCGTATGTTGCCGATGCGCGATGCAATCGTGTTACTAATCTTGCCTGCTTTCATGCCTTGCTTAGTTACGGCCTTGTAAGTCAGGGGATACTCAAATCCTTGCGTGATGTGCACCAGTTGACTGCCCGCCGCAAGGGTTACAGGCAGTTGCTTGGACACAGCCATGGGCAAGCCCATTTCAAGCCACGGAGCGACAAATGCCCGTTGGCGATTGCCACGCGGAGCCACCATCAAACCTGGCCCGGAAGCGCTACGCTTCATGCCTGTCTCGGAGACTCCGACAACTTCCAGTTGCGTGAAATCATACTTCAATCCGGCCTCTGCGGTAATGGTCAACACACCAGTTGCCGAACGGTATGCCGCGCCTTCTTCATTAAAATTCTGGGCGGCAGCCTCAGGCAAAATGTGTCCGCCCGCAATCGAAAAGCCGGGTGGTAAATTGGCGATGCTCAAATTCACGCCGCCCTCAAAGCCGCGACGCTGCATAAGCACTGTGATTTGAGCCGTGCCACCGGCGGGAACATTCACGAATGGCGTCACCAAGGTAAGCGTGTAATCTGCTTTTTCACGGCGCGCTTCGAGACGATAGCCGTAAGCCGCGCCGCCATTGCCCAACAAATCTTCAACGGCGACAGTCAACTCTGTAACTCCTTCCGGGACCTTTAAGGGAATGACAGGATCGGAACTATCGATGTCATCGCGCGACGCTAGCTTCTTGCCCTTGCCATCAAAGACCGTCACGATCGCATCCAGCTTGGACGTGCCCAGCGATCCGGCCTTCACCTCGAATAACCAATCCTCTCCCGGTTTCACAGCTATCTTGTATATATCCACTTCGCCGGCTTTGGCAATGCGGCCGTTGACGATAACCCCAGGCTTCAGTACCCCGCCGCCGGCGGAGGCTTCCATCATTTCATCGGAATCGCTCCACACGAACTCCAGCGGCAAGCTGGAAGAATTGGGCAACCGCACGGCTGTATAATTCTTCCCTGGAACCGCCGAAGCTTTCACCGTCACCGGTAATGCCAAGTTGCCACCAACCAGTTCGACATTCGCGGTCGAACCTCGCTTGGCTCCTAACGGGAAAAGCGCTTCGGCGTAGGAGTAACTGCCGATTTTCAACCGATAGAAATTTTGGGCCTGATCACTGTAGCGCGTATCATGCACGCGAATCTTGTAAGTGCCCTTGGCGAGAGTAACTTCCATGCGTGGATCAACGCCTGCGCCATCGTCATCCTTGGCAACTAACTTACCGGCTGCATCATAAAGTTCAATGGCAGGGTCGACTGCCGACCCGGCTCGCCGTGCTTCCACTTCAAAGACCAGCTTCTGGCCGACCTTGGACTCAAAAACATAGTAGTCTTCATCGCCGCTGGTTAACGTGCCGTTCATAACTCCTGGCACTGTCATTTTCTCCGCGGTGGCTAATGAATTGTTCAGCTCCTTGGGCTTACTAATTTCGTTCTCTTCACTTTCCGGCAGATCGCTGACAGCGAACAGGACAACGTTTGACATGCCATCCTCGCTAATCAGCCGCAATGGATAGAGCCCAACAGGAGCGTCGGCGGGGATGGTCAACAGAAACGGTAGTTCAGAGCCCGCGCGCATCAGGTCCAAGGGTGGGTTGAGTCGTGACGCTGTGCCGGGTACGCCGCTTTTTAAGCGCATGCCCATCAGCAGGCCCTCGCCGCGAAACTTCACTTGCACCGTGCGGCCGCGCTCGGCTCCGTGAGGCTGAATGTCGCGAATGACGGGGGGAAGGGCGTAACCAACGGAAACCAGGAGAAGGAGGCACAGCAACCAAAGGCTCTTACTCAAAGGATAGGCAAAAGAAGAAAGAGAGGGATGAGGAGAAGTAGAAGTGGGGTCTGCCCCACTTCCATACCCAATTTTATAGGCAGTTTTCTGATCAGCTCCATGACCGTGCATTATTCGTTCCTCGCCACAATTGGTTTCTCCAGCGGCACCGGCGCAAAAGCCTTCAGCATCTTGCCACCAAGGTCATAACTTCGCACCATTCCATCAAAACCGGCCGTCAGTAGCTCTTTGCTGCCGGGATGGAACACCAGCGAATAAACCGCCCCCTCATGCCCGGCGCACTTCGCTTCCAAATCCCCAGTTTCCAAGTTATAAATGCGCACCGGACCCACCTCGGCCGACACAGCCAAGTGCTGCCCGTCCGGCGAAATGGCTAGCGACAAAATCGGCCCGTCTTGCTTTTCAAACTTACGAATCAAGGTGGAATCATCAGCAATGCGCATCGCCCGAGGCCGGTCCATCTTGTACAGATAAGGGATCCGTTCCTGCCCGCCAATAGCGATCCAATCCTTCTTCGGGTGACGCGCCACAGCCGTCAATGGCTCTTTCAACAGGTTTATGTTCTCAATGAAACGCCCGGTTTCAACTTCAGTCAGTTTTGCCGCCCGATCACGCCCGACGCTTACCAACCGCTTGCCATCCACACCAAACACAGTGGCGAAAACCCACTCTTCGTGATGATCCATTTTGCGGATCTCTTTGCCCGACGCCGCGTCGTAAAGCCGGATCGACTTGTCCGCACCAGCAAAGGCGATCTTCGACCCATCCGGCGAAAACGAAACGCCAAAGAATGTATCGTTCGATCCAACAACGCTAGCTGTCTGCTTACGGGCGGCTACATCCCAAATCTGCAGCTCGCCAGAAACAGCAGGATCGCCACCGACAGCGGCTAGCAATTTGCCGTCCGGCGAAAAGGCCAGGCTATGGATTCGCATGGATTCACCGGCGAGACGAGCTAGCAGCTTCCCACCATACTCGTGCAACAGAATTTCCCGATAACCACCCACGGCGAACAGTTTGCCATCGGGAGAAAAAGCCGTCGCCATGACGGGCGGAGCGGCTGCGTAAACCGCAGGTGGCTTGGCCACTACGTGAGCTTGGGCGCCAACCGACGAAGTGTCATCCTTTGCACCCTCAGCAATCCAACGTTTAAAGAGGTTAACCGTTTCATCCGCAATTGGCTTGCCTCCAAACGGCATGCGGGGTTGACGTTCGCCAGTGAGATAGCCAACTACGCTAGTGAAAGCCGGTCCCTTCGTGCCGCCCTTTTGAAAGTCGGCGTACGAGGTCAACAACAGCCCACTCTGCTTATTGGAAGGCATGTGGCAGCCGAGGCAATTCTTCTTGAGCACGGGCTCAATGTCTTTAAGGTAGGAGACCGGGGCGTCCGCCGCTTGCAGGGCAAAGGACACGCACCAACCCCCCAGCGCCAACTGGGCCAGCTGTTTCGTCATAGTTATTCCGCTGAACGGATTATATCGAATCGCGAGGGACTATTTCGTTTACCTCTTGATCCATCATTTCGTGCATAACTTTCTGGGCCCACACCGGACGAAATGTGTGTCCCGCGTTTTCTATACGAACACAACGGAAAGGATGCACCGCGTCCTTCGGCGGAAGGTGGCCTTCCTCGTCTAGCTCCCGCAGCAACGGCTCTCCTTCGGTGAAGATCATGGTTAACCGGGTGTCTTGTTTCGCTATTTTATCCAATGTGCGGTACAGTTCCTTGGCCGGCACCTGCGCGGGTTTGAGCGCGTTAACACCCATGAACACCTGACTTATAGCATCTTTAAACCGTTGCGCTTTGACATGACCACTAAGCAGCCGCATCCAAGTATCCGAATTGCGGATGGCATCGGAGGTGCGGCGCAAATCGCGACGGCGATCTACTTCCGGGTCCCAGAACAGTAGGCGTGGGTTAAACAGAATGGCGGCCCTCAGACTGGGATTGCGCACCGCTGTATGAAAGGCCAAAAACGCCCCCGAACAGAGCCCTATGGCGATATACCGCTTCGCTCCAATACGGGTCTCAAGGTCCTGCATAGTTTCGAGAACCTGCTCTACCAGTCCTTCGCTATACAATCCGGCAACGTCCAGATTTTGTTCCCCGTCCCCTTCCCCAATGCCGGCGAGATCGAGACGCAGTGAAGCAATCCCCTTCGCCGCCCACCGCCTGGCGGCTTCCACCCACATACGGTTGGGGCCCACGTGGCGTCCGGCTCCCGGATTCAAGAAAAGCACGCACCAGTCTGAATGCGAGCTGCTATCTGGTTTTGCCGGCCGAGCCAAAATTCCAAACGTGTTCCGGCCTGATTGCCCCCCTGAATAAATCGACTCGCGCACAGAACCGCACTGCGTCTGAGGGCGAAGGATCGGTTGTCTAAAGGGCGTTTTCGCATGGCCATTATTCGCCAGCAGCCAATTGCAAATTCGTAGGTAAGTTTCGGTAGGGGCCACAGCTTCATGGGGCAGCGCCATCATTTCGCTCAACCCTTGGCCCGTCGCGATCTCCACCTTACAGCCCGCGGCGGTCAGGCTGCGCACAAGCTTTGCGTCGCAGGGAAGTGCGTCCCGCGAGAGCATCAGCACCTTGGTATCGGACGAAGGACTTGCTTGCGTCAGGTCCAGGGCTTCCAGTTCAGCCAATGTTTCCGGCATGATGAGATAACCGCCAGACTCGAGGCCCTCAGCCGATTGATCGTCCGGCGGCGATGGATCCTGGCCGGCCCGAAACTCCGACACTTCCATATTACGGAACGCTCGCAACTCGCGAAGCAGAGCCCGGCCTCCCGCGGAAGGCCCCCACAGAACCAGCTGCTGAATATCCGCGCCTGCCGTGGACGCCGCGGCTACACTAAGCATCGCCCCAAGCCTGATCCCGATCACCGCCACATTCTTGACGCCGGTCAACCGCCTCAACTCGGCAATGCTGTCGTTGACCGAGCGAGTCCAGGCGGCAACTAACCCCGGATCTCGCGGAGTTCCCGAGCTATCGCCAGTGGCGGGCAAGTCGAAGCGGAAAGTTGGAATTCCGTTGTCCGCCAAGGTTCGAGCCAGCTCTCGCAGGGTGCGATAGGAACACACATCTTCCCATCCGAAGGGCGGCACAATCACCACGCCCAAATCATGAGCCGCTTGGGCAGGCGAGTGCAGATGCGCCAACAGTGAATAGTCCCCGGACTGGAACCATGTATGGGATATCATGGCTGGCCTTCCGTTTTAAGCAACAGACGCCCTTCGGCATTGATCGCGGTGATGACAAGTTGCCCTTGCAACGCGGCGTATTCATCCGGCCTTAAGAGGATGCGTCTCGGGATTTCCGGCTCCAGGTTGAAGTACGAATCATCGTCGCAAGTTCGGGAGTTGGCGCCGGAGAGGCGAAGACCGTACACCAACTTTCGCGCGGTCAGAGCCACCTCAACACGTCCGTCCTCCATGGTAACGAAGCGTCCCATAATCCCCAGTTCCTTAACCGGTATCCGCTGCGAACTGAGGCCCAGTGGGAAGTGGAATGCTTGCGCAAAGGGAATATTTTCGTCCTGGCGATATAAGCTAGCGACCACAAGATCATGCGAAGGCGCGCCGAAGCGGTAAGCATAGGATACGTCGGCAAAACGGTCGAGCACACGCTCCACGCCAATCGTCATCGCCTCATGCGCTGGAACCACTAGAGGGGTTTGCCGTTCTTCAATCTTCTTTTCCCCGTTCCTGTAAAGCGCGGTCCGCAGGTTCGCCGCAAGCGGTGTGGGTCCGTCATTGGCGATATGGATGTCGATTCCATTCAGACCTTCGTCGGTGGTCCAAATTGAACACGGGGCCAGCACCCTCTTCAAAAACCAATAAGCAGCTTTGGGGCGACCGGTGGAATCAAGAATTCCCCAACCGGCGCCTGGCTCAAGATCGGTACTCCATAGAATGATTCCGCCACCACAGGGGGATTTGGGCCGCCGCCATTCGCCGAACACTGCCGCCATTACCTCGCCTGAAACCATGCGGGAAAGTTCCCAATAGCGATGGGCATCGGCATAGCGCACATGCGCGGGATCGACGGAATAAAGCGACTTCAGGTAGTGGTCCCGGACATCTTCAAAATCCCAACCGGCTCCTCCATCGCGAGGGACACCGCGCTTCCACGCGGGATGCGTCGGCGAAATTCCACCCGGACTTGCGGCGGCCATTTGTTCCACCATTTCGGGTTCGGGAACATTGGCGAAAGCAAGGCATTCGGAGGCAAAGCGAACCTCAGCGCGTCGTGCGTCTTCAAGAGGACGCAGGTACGCGCCCACGCCAAAGTAGTTGGCGACTCCGGAGTTGGTGCGGAACGGCAGATCGCCGCCGTAGGGCGCGGAATGAATATAGGGAACACCGGGGCAAATTTGCGCGGCGATGGCCGGCAAAGAGCGGGCAAAAAACTCCCCCCGGCCAGCGGCTGATTCTAACCCAAACATTGCCGCTTGTTGTTCGATTTCCGAGTTGCCACAAAGCATCGCCGTGCTTGGATGGCGCGATAGACGCGATAATTCTCTGGTTGCTTCGGTGGTGGCCAGACCATGAAAGGCTTCGTCGGCGAACGGATAATCCATGTTGGCGAACATCATGTCCTGCCAAACCAGCAATCCAAGTTTGTCGCATTGCGCGTGAAAGCAATGGTCCTGATAAATGGTCGTTCCGGCGATTCGAATCATGTTGAAGCCGCCGTCGCGCAATAGTTCTAACCTTTGGCGGACCTCTGCAGGCGCGCTCGCGAGTGAGACAACGTCGGGGGGCATCCAGGCCACGCCTCGGCAGAATACGGGTGTCCCATTGACGCGAAGCGCCAAGCCTTCGCCAACGGATTCAATTGTGCGGAAGCCCACCTGGCTATCTTCCACAACCAACACCTCTCCGTTTTCAAGCATCACCGTCACGCGAAGTGGATAGAGGGCCGGGGAGCCATGGGTGTGCGGCCACCATTTGGTGACCGATGGGATTCGCAACCTGGCATACGCTTTCGACCCGTCCCATACGAAGGGTGTCGAGTGCTCTCCCACGCATAGCGTTCCAGATTGCGCTAATCCCGAAAAGCGCACGTCGACGACACCACAATCACCTTCGAGGTGCGCCCTGCAGTGAAAATCTTCCACCATAATCGAACGCCTAATCAGACTGACGGGACGCCACGGGCCGACTGGCTCAGGCTCGGGCGCAAACCCGGGAGCACGCCCCAGCATGGTTGTGCGAAACCAGCGCAGTTGTTGTTCGGCAACCACGCGCGTTCGCCAACGGGCCGCCGGCGCATGTCTGCGCTTCTCTTTCATCGCGCTGGTTAGGGAGCGGCAGACGATGACAAGCTCATTAGCGGCCTGCACTATTCCGGTAACATCCACTTCGTGGCTTGCGAACATGGAGCCGCTTTTTAGAATGGCTTGCCCGTTTAACCAAACTTCCGACACGGTTGCAATTCCCTGAAAGCGTATTAGGACTTGTTCCCGCGGGGCGGCCGGGTGGGTATTAAATCGGCAACGAAACCAATAATCGGAAGTATCGAATCGTGCGCCCGATCCTAAATGCCACTGCTTGTGTTGGCGAAGAGTAGAGGCAACCGTGCATGGAGCCCTAGTGGCAATGTAGCGTAGTCCGCTTGCTTCCGAAGGGGACACGAACAGCTCGCTAGCCGGAGCCATTTCCCAATCGTTAGTTAGCTCCTCCACCTTGTTGCTCATTGCGACATCCGATGCAATCCTTCGAGCGTCGTCTCCCAGTCACCAGCTAGTTGCGTGATGGATGGATTCACGTCAAACGCCCTCCGACGCGCAAGCTTAAATAACAAAGCTTTAGCGCCCGCCACTTGACGGCCCAATGCTTCCGCCGTCGATTTATCTTCGGGTGCGAGCCATTCGGCGAAACTCTTGGTTAGTTCGTAGGCCGCTCCGCACTGACGCACGGTAGCGAACGCATAGGCATGATATCCGGCTTCAGATCCGGCAAGTAATCCGGAAAGATCTTTCGCGAGCCGGTCTCCGAAAGCAAACCAAGGATTCTGCTTGGGGCGCCGCTTCAATTGCCGCGCCAGCACTGCCTTTGCGGCGCTGCGGAGATCGTCGCCACCTAAACAGGGACCAGCGTCGAACCTGACAATCTCCGTATACGGCGGCAGTACATCATCTGAAAACGCACGCCCCAGTCGAAAGACGCCGCGGAAGTCTTCGCCCGAAAGTTCGTGATAGCCCGCGCTGTGAAAGTACCGCAACCGTTCCCCCGCGACATCGATTCCCTCAATCGCGATCGAGGACTTTACGTGCGCTGCGCGATAGGCCGTCCCAGCCGTATCGGGCAAGTAATAGGAGTCAGCCTCAATGATAATAGTGCGGCCCGCATTCAGCTGCTCAATGGCGTGATCGGCGGTTGGGCGGTACAGCTGCATTTCATGCACGTCGATGCCGTATAGACATTCAAGAGCCTCCGGTGGAGGTTTGAAGAACGTCCATTGATCGCCCTCAAAGGCAACGGTGAAACCAAACGCCATGGCGCTTTCAGCCGGGATGCCCCGGGCATGCAGTAACTCAATCCAAATGTCGACGTAGCAGTTGGTCTCACGAAATGTGCGATCAGCGCCGTGCAGCGGACTGACGGAATAAGATCGAGGATCCAAACCAAGAAGACTGGTCATGATTCGCTTCCGCCACTAAGCGGACCAAAGTACGGTCCTCACTTCTGTTGGCCAACTACTAGGGTTCAAACCGTGCTTGCGGAAAAGAGCCAGTGTAATTCTCTCCAAACCGAAACCAAGACAAGCGCTCTGCGCCACACTGCCATCATGCTGCGTAATGCCAAAGGCCGTTCCGAAATGTTCCTGGTGATAGTTGAAGGAAGACACCGCCGTGGGACCCGGTGAGGCGATAGGAACCAGCACTTCAAACTTCAATCCTTGCGCCAACTGATTCTTGGCCAGTAGCTTTCCACCGCGTCCGAAAAATGGGTCGGAGGCTACGTCCAGCGTTGCGTCCAAACACACCTGCTGGAAGATACCTGTGGCTCGCTTCATCCAAACATCGCGCCAGGCGAGCACATCTTCTTCGGCGCCAATACGAACCATTTCCCGTTGATGGAACATTTGCAGGCGCGCCGGATCGCCCGACGGCTCATTGCGAAATACGTAGGAACCACCCAGGTCGAGAGTGACGCCGCCCTTGGGCAACGGCCCCCGTAGCGCCATGGCGGGATAGGCCGGATAACAGGCAGCGGGCACTAACACAACATCGGTCATCGAAAGAAACCCGCTCCAGTCCGCGCCGTTGCTGGCGCATTCAACAAGCGACATTGCCTCACGTTCATTGCCGGCAAAGCTGAACACGGCGCCACACAAGTGCGGGAATGACTTCAAGTAACCCGCTTTTTCGAGCGTCCGCCTGGGAAGGATTGGAGGAAAGCGAGGACGCTCCGGTTGATCGGGCAGGCCCGTTCTAGTCACCAGTTCGTCGAACCGGTTTCGCACATCCTCAAACACCATGCCGCGGCCGTAAACACCGGGCTCGCCGCTGGGAAGCAGCAGGCCGGCGGCGATGAGCTCTTGAAGGAATTGCTGTTCCTCGGCGGTTCCGGCTATGGTTTTCGTGATCCGTTCCGGCACGTTCGTAATTGCGCTCATTTTGAGTCCCGGTAGACCAACAGTAAGGTTGCGTTGGTGGAATGAATGCGGTCGTTGGCGATCATCAAACCTGCGGAAAGCGAATCGCGCAAGTGGCGGCCAACGGAATAGGGCGTGCCGTTTCTGTAACCCGCGATGCCGCAAACCCGTAAGGCGCCTTGGGCAGCTTCGGCGGCGGCTTCCGATGCCGCGATCTTCAAATTATTGATGCGCACCGCATAGCCGATTGTAGAAAGCTGCTTGGGATCATCTTCGCGCAACGTGATGTATTCGGCGGTTGCGGCTTTCACAAACGCCCGGAATTGCGACATGTGCGTGCTGAGTTCCGATAGACGAAGTGCCGCCGGAGGCGTCGAGCCTGGGCTTTGCCGCGCTTGTGCGCGAATGAAATTCTGAGCGCGCTCGAAGGCGTCGGTAGCTATACCCAACCATACGTGAGACCAAAGAATGTGCGAGAACGGCACAACCGTTTCAGCGGCGGTCGTCGAGAAAGGAACCCTCATCACCTGTTCAGCCGAGCAGGTGGCCTGGACCACGAAACCAGGGCTGCAAGTTCCCCGCATACCGAGGGTGTCCCACTGGCTCGTCTGCTTCATCTCCATCTGTTCTTTATGGGTGAGCACCAAAACCTGATCGCTTCCCTCAGCCTCAGAATGGCGGCGAAGCGTAGTTAGCAAATCGTCAGCGTGGCCGCCGTAAGAAATTGTCGGAGCCTGTTTTTCAAAACGAACCAAACCGCCGGAACCATCGACAGGCTCAACAGCTGCGATACTGCGTCGCAGGTCACCGCCCACGCCCACCTCTGATGTGGCGGAGGCGATCAGCCGTTGTTCGCCCGCAACGCGCCGCAAATAGTTTTCAAACCAGGTTTGAGCGTTTAAGTGGTGGACGATGCTCCCCACTTGAATCTGGTGCATGGCGAAGATCATGCCGGATGCGGAGCAACGGCGGGCAATCTCGAATGTCAATTCGGCAAGATGTTGGAAAGAGACACCCATACCGTCGTACTCCGCGGGAACGTAGCAACCGAAGGCCGCAGCCTCTTTCAGGGCTTGGATCGCTTCTGAGGGGAAGCGTCCGGCGCGATCGACGTCATCGGCATTTTCCGCAGCCACCTTGAGCGCGCGGAGGAAGTTGGGAGATGACGCCAACAAATAGCCGGTCGGAAGTGGCGTCGAAACAGTCATTAGGTTAGCTCTTGCTGAAGGCGGCGAATTGCCGACTCAATGGCATTCACGCTAGAGAATACATCCCGCGTCAGCATGGTATCGGGAAACTCCACGCCGAATTCATTTTCGAGTCCAAGCATCAGCATCACGCTGGAGTGCGATGTCATACCGTGATCATAAAGGTCGTCGGAATCGGCAAGCTCGCCGGCGGTGGCAGGAATCTTGGCCTGTTCTTTGATTAGTCTTCGGATGATACTGTTTAAGTCGGTTTGCACCACACCGAAGGATAACCGATTTTACACGTTTTCTTCAATCCCACCGAAGGTACTATGCGGCCCAGGAACGTGTTGGTGCGGGAGGCTAAATTGGGTCACGTGAACCTGATTGCCGTGACTGCGATTCAGCTGTTCAGCCTGATTGGCTTCGTTTTTCAAAATGATACTGGCGGTGGCGGCGGAGCGACGCCCACTCTGTCGAAGAGGTGCACTTGGAAGCGCCACTCGGGAAATTTGCTTCGACGGTGCGGGGTCTGGTGGAGAGTTTCGTTGGCGATTTGGCTTCGTTTTGCGCGGCAGTGGCCATGGTTTCGGGCTCCTTAACGTTGAATAGAGGAGGGCGACTGATTCCGAATGGGAATCGCGGCCCGTGATCAAATTCTTTCATGGAGCGTAAAGGGTTGCGGAGGCGGGGTGGATGTAAGTTGATGACGGGCCGCGTCAAAGTGGGGCGAAACCGGTTGTGATTCAAGTTCGACGATGCGGGGACCGTTATTACTAGTCATAAGTCTTATCGCGGTTTTTGTCCCCATATCCCATATTGTGCTTTCATCATTAAGCTTTCTTTCCGGAAATAAAAGTCTGACCCACGTATCACGTCCCTTAACGCATTCATATTGCCACAGCTACCCATAGCTTCGTGGGATTGTTTGTAGTCCAAATATAATTGGTGACCCAAAATTCCGCAGCAGCGCCGAATGGTTTCGTTCTTCGGAATGCAAGTTGCGGTTGACGCGGCGGGGGCTGGTGGATCCAGTTTGTGCACGATGGGATGCAGCCCTGACGATTGGCCTCCGTGTATTTGGGTTCGTTTTTCACAACCGCTTTCATAGGGGTCGAGCGGCGATCAAGTTGGTTTCGTCCTCCTTCACGTTGAAATAGAGAAGGGCTCCAAGTGGGAAGCGCGGCCCGTCATCGAATTCTTTCATGGAGCGTCAAGGGTTGCGGAAGGGGGTGGAGGTAAGTTGATGAAGGGCATGTCAAAGTGAGGGGCGAAACCGGTTGTGATTCAAGTTCGTCAGACGCTCAGATGTGTTCCAGCTACGTCACATCTTCGTGGCCCGCAACGATACGGTTTCGTATCACTAGCCAAAGGTTTATCGCGGCACTAACTCGGCCTCTACGCGGAACACGTGGTCCTTCTCAACGAAGGGTATCTCCAAGCCTTCGATGCCTTGTCTTTCGCCTTTCTGCTCGAATCCACCCGACCGGTCAACCAAATTGCCTCGCCGCCTGGAAGCCGCTCTCGCATTCAACCGACAACCCTAGCATAGGTCCGGCCCACTCCCAAAATCGGCCGTGACGAAATGTGCCCATGCAAATCTCGCCGAACATTCAAAGTCGCTGTTTGCGGAACGATCCCAATCGCGTCGAGGAGGCTTTGGCAGCGCAAAAACTCCCCTGAAAAGAACAACCGGCGCACAAGTGTTTAAGCAGGACAATAAGTGATATTATTCGGAACAGTATGCTTCAGAGACTCTGCTTCACCACTATTTTCGCCCTTCCTCTTTTTGCTCAAACAGCCCAAGTCAACGGAAGAGTTTCCGACTCAGGCGCCGCTGTTGTGCCCGGCGTGGAAATCACTTCCCGCAACACTTCCACCGGAGCCGAACGCAAAACACTCACAAACGCCGTCGGACTCTATTCCATTTCGCTGCTCCAACCCGGCCCCTACGAAGTGCGGGTAAAGCACGCCGGCTTTAAGCCGATTCTCCAATCCGGTTTGCAGCTGGATGTGGATCAGCGGCAGGAACTGAACTTCACTCTGGAAGTGGGCGCGATTACCGAACAGATTGACGTCAAGGCCTCTGTCAGCCGCTTGAATACAGTTGAGGCGTCGCAGGGGCAGGTGATCGACAATCAACGCATCGTCGACATGCCATTGAATGGACGCAACTTTCTTGACCTTGCGTTGATGTCGGGCGGCGCGGTGCAATCGGCGCCGGGTTCGCGCATTAGCGGCTTTTCCGCTGGTGGGCAGCGCGTGAGCCAGAACAATTACATTATGGACGGCATTGACAACAACTCAGTGGAATTGGCTGCCGCGGGACGGCGGGCAGAAATGGTTGAGCCTTCCATTGATGCGATACAAGAATTCAAGGTGCAGACCAATTCGTACGCGGCCGAATATGGACGCGGCATGGGGGCGGTGGTGAACCTGACCATCAAGAGCGGGACTAATGCGCTGCATGGCGCCGCCTATGAATTCATTCGCAACGAAGTCTTCGACGCGAAAAATTTCTTCACGCCAGCGGGCGCGGTAAAGCCGCCATTCAAACGGAACCAATATGGCTTTGCGCTCGGCGGACCGGTGGTGATTCCGAAAGTTTATGATGGCCGCAATAAGACGTTTTTCTTTGGTGATTTTGAACGTACCCGCATTCGGGAGACTTCCACAATTGCGAACACTCTGCCCACTTCGCGGATGCGCGGCGGCGATTTTGGAGAACTAACCAAGCGCGTCAACGACCCAACCAACGGGCAGCAGTTTCCCGGCAACGTGATTCCGGCTTCACGTTTTGATCCGGTGGCGGCAAATCTGATCAAGTTATACCCTACACCCCAAAATGGTAACTTGGCGAATAACTTCACATTCCTCTCGCCGCGCACGCAGGATGTGGATAAGTGGGATTTCCGCGCCGATCAAACACTAGGTACGCGTGACAACTTCTTTTTCCGGTTTAGCACGCATGACACGGTGCTGCCGGATACCCCGAACCTTCCCGCTCCGGCCTTTGGCGGCGGCAATCTGGACTACATCACCGAGGGCATCAACACAGGCCTCGGTTGGAATCATATCTTTTCCCCGAATTTAGTAATGGGCCTGCGAACCGGCTGGAACTACGCGCGCTTTAAGCGCAACAATCCAGCAGCGGCGTTAGGTCACAATTTCAACAAGGAATTCAATATTCCCGGCGCCTCGTTTGTCCCTGACGGTAGCTTTTCCAACATGGCAATCACGGGTTATCGGACACTAGGTATAGGCCCCAATAACCCCGTGGATCGCAATTCGCAGAATCGCCAGTTGGCCGGCGATTTGAATTGGATACATGGGCGGCATACCGTGAAGGCCGGCGGATCGCTGATCAAATCACAAAACCCCATTTTCAATATTCGCAATACATTGGGCACTTACACCTTCAACGGAGCTTACTCCGGAGATGGCGCGTCTGACTTTCTCTTGGGTGTATCCAGTCAATGGGCATGGCAATCGCCGATTACCGTTTCGATGCGCACTTACAACTTAGGCTTGTTCGCGCAGGATGACTGGAAAATTAATAATCGGCTAACCGTTAACTTAGGAGTACGCTACGAAATTTCGCCTCCTTGGATTGAGAAGTACAACAAGATGGGTAACTTTGATATCGACACAACGCCGGGCACTGCCACGCTTGTGTACGCGCGAAGTGATGGCTCCCGGTATGATCGCGCTTTGGTGGCAACCGATACGAACAACGTAATGCCGCGTGTTGGGATCGTCTTTAAGGCGGCGAAGAGGACGGTGGTTCGCTCGGGCTATGGACTGTACTACGCCTATATGGAAAACATGGGAGACAGCGAATATATCATCGGCAATGCGCCTTATGCTTATGGCGTTACGCTTACCGGATCGTCAACAGTTCCCGCGTTACGGCTTTCGCAAGGTCCGGCGGCAGGCGCCACGGATCTAGCAAGGGCCACAGGCTTGCAGTTTTCTTCCTATGAACGGCATCCGCCGCAATCGAGCGCTCATCAATGGAACTTCAACATCCAACAGGAAGTGGGTCAGGATTGGTTGATTGAAGTTGGATATGCGGGGTCGCGCGGCCTGCACTTAGTGCGCCGTTATGACGGCAACTTTTCTCCAGCAGGGGCTGGTAACATTGACGCCAAGCGTCAGTTCAAGAGCCTGGCGATTCCAGGCACGGGGATCGTCGCGTCGCCACTTGGTCCTGTTTACAGCCATCGCTACGATGGCAACTCAAACTATCACGCGATGATAGCCAAGGTGGAGAAGCGGTTTTCGCGGGGGATGACGGTGCTTAGTTCCTATACTTGGTCGAAGAACATTGGCGACACCTGCGGTGGTGCGGTGCAAGGCGATGCCACTGGCTGTGGCTTTCAGAATCTCTTTAATTTAAGGCCGGAAAAGGCGCTGGATAATCAGGACGTACCGCATCGCTTTGTCACTTCGGTTCTTTATGAACTGCCCGTGGGCAAGGGGCGTTCCTTTATGGGTAACGCAAATCCCGTGGCGCAAGCGGTGTTGGGTGGTTGGAGTCTTGGATCTATCGTTTCGAAGAGCGCTACTGTTCCGTTCAGTCCTACAGTGCAGGGCAACCCGGCGAACACTGGCACGTACACTGTCGTGCAGCGACCGGACTTGATTGGCCCTGCCTATATTGGCGAACGAACTTTGCAGCAGGATTTTAATACAGCGGCTTTTGTTCGTCCGGCTAACTTCACTTACGGTACTTCCGGGCGCAATGTGCTGCGTGGGCGGCCACTCTTCAACTGGGATTTTTCGGCTTTGAAGAATTTCCAATTGATGGAAAAGCTGCGGATGCAGTTCCGCTTTGAGGCGTTTACCCTAACGAATACGCCGCGCTTTGGCGCGCCTGGCAACGTAGTGGGCACAGCGGCGTTTGGCGTCATTACAGGCGCGGGAACGCCCCGTAATTTGCAGTTTGGACTGAAACTGATTTGGTAACTTACTCATGAATAGAAGACAGATGCTAGCCGCCATTGGCGGTGGAGTGGCCACAAATCTGGCTGCCCAAACACCCAAACGGCGGAACGTGATTTTCATCCTCAGCGACGATCATCGCTACGACGCCATTGGGTTCCTGAAATCGCAGCCGTTTCTTGAAACACCGCAGCTCGATCGCTTAGCCCGTGAAGGCGCGCACTTCAAGAATGCGTTTGTGACCACGGCGTTGTGCAGCCCCAGCCGCGCCTCGATCCTGACCGGCACTTACGCCCATAAGCATCGCATCGTGGATAACAACACGCCGATACCGAAGGGCACTGAGTTCTTTCCTGGTCACTTACAAAAGGCAGGTTACAAGACGGGCTTTTTCGGTAAGTGGCACATGGGCGCGGAGACCGATGAGCCGAAGGCCGGCTTCAATCAGTGGGTCAGCTTCAGGGGCCAGGGCACTTACTTGCCTAGCCCGAATGGATTGAACGTCAATGGAAAAAAGGTCCCGCAGAAGGGTTACATTACTGACGAACTAACCGACTACGCGATTGAGTGGATGAAGACGTTGCCGAAAGGGCAGCCCTACTTCCTTTATCTTTCGCACAAGGCTGTGCATGCCGAGTTCATCCCAGCTGAGCGTCACAAGGACCGCTACAAGGGTGCGAAGTTCACTTACCCTCCGACAATGGCTCCCGAAGGCGAGATGGCGCAGAGCCGTCCCATGTGGGTGAAGAACCAGCGCAACTCATGGCATGGCGTGGAGTATCCCTATCATTCAACACTCGACATCGCGGAATACTATCAACGCTATGCCGAAACGTTGCTGGCGGTAGACGAAAGCGTCGGTCGCGTGCTGGAGGAATTGAAGCGGCGCGGCGAACTGGATTCGACGTTGGTGATTTACATGGGCGACAACGGCTTCGCGTTCGGCGAGCATGGTTTGATCGACAAGCGCACGGCGTATGAGGAATCGATGCGGGTGCCTTTGCTGGCGCGTTGTCCAGAACTGTTCAGCGGCGGGCGCACTGTGAAGGAAGTTGTGGCGGGGTTGGACATCATGCCCACCGTGATGGATGCGGCGCGTGCTCCTGTGCCTGCGGGGCTTGACGGCAAAAGTTGGTTGCCCGTGGTGAAGGGCGAGAAGGCAGAATGGCGAAAAGAGCTCTTGTACGAATATTATTGGGAGCGCAATTTTCCGCAAACGCCGACCATGCATGCTTTGCGCGGCGATAAGTTCAAATTCATCCGGTATCAAGGGATTTGGGATTTGGATGAGCTTTACGATTTGGAAGAAGATCCGCTTGAGTCTCGCAATTTGATCAACAACGAAAAGTATAAGCCGATTGTGAACAAAATGCGGGAGCGGCTATTCGACATTTTGGAAGAAACGGGTGGAATGAATATTCCGCTGCAACGGGATAGGGGCGGCCAGAATGGTTTACGCAGTCCGGATAGGAGCAAGGCTTCGGAGTTTCCAGACGATTTCAAGAAGCCCCCGGCAAGGCAGCGGCGATAAATTAATCTTTTTTGACCCCCGTTCCCGACGGTTTGCGCATTAACTACTGCAATACCTGTTCTTGCGAAATCTGGCGTCTGTTTTGATACTATAATCTGAACTGGAGATACCGATGAAAAAGTCCCTGATTTTCCTGTCTTTCTGCATTACCCTTATTCATGGCCAACCCAATTCCGAAGCTCGTCGCTACTTTATTGGAGCCAAAAGTCCGCTGACCGCTCCACAATCCGGTTCGATGCGCGAAATTGCCCGCGAATATGTGACGGCGAAATCTGGAATTGAAGCCAAGGATTTGAACAGCCTCTATGTCGAGCGGGAATATACCGACGCCCACAATGGCGTCACCCACATCGTATATAAGCAACAATTTCAGGGAATGGATGTTTACAATTCCGCGTGGGTAGTAAACCTGAATGCAGAAGGACAGGTGTTAAACGCCGGCGGCGAGATTTTTGGGGCCCCTGAACTCGCGGCTCCTTTGATGTCGAAGGCCGAGAAGGCGGCGCGTGCGGCGGTGAAAGCGGTGAGCCCGCGTTTAGCCGAGAATTTTCGGCCCGTCGCAAGCCGTCGAATGCCGAGCCGCGTGACGGAAGCGAGATTTACGAGCGACGATCGCGACGTTGAGGGGAGGATGGTCTGGTACGGAATGCGCGGGGCGTTGGTTCCGGCGTGGGTGTTTAATGTTACTGACGAAGACGGCGTTTCCAGTTACAACATGGTGGTGGATGACGCCACGGGGTTGCCTTTAAGTAAGCAGGCTACAACCTATTTTCAGAATGCAAATGTCAAGGGTCTGGTTTATGAGCAGGGGAGTCCGAATCCCGCGCCAAAGCCTGGAGTGCCGCTCACGGAAACACCTCCGATAGTGAACCGGACATCGCAGCCGTTTACGGGTGATCCGGTGGCTTCTCCTCTTGGCTGGGTTGCGTCAAACGCGACTGTGGGGAACAACGCTGTCGTGGGGCAGAACCCCCTAGGCACGTCTTTCTTGTTGACCCCGACCATCAGCGTGACGCAAGACGGAAACTTCAGTTTTCCAATTCAGCTGGGGCCTGGAATGCCGGTCACGAATGTCTTTGTCGACGCCGTGAATACAAACCTTTTTTACTGGATAAACAAAGCGCACGACCTTCATTATCAGAACGGGTTCACTGAAGCTACCGGCAATTTCCAGAAAGAGAATTTTGGGCGTGGCGGTGTCGGCGGCGATCAGATCTACGCCTATACCCAATATGGTTCGCAGGCGATAACGCGCGCCGCCACTCGCAACGCATTTTTTAGTTATAAAAGCCATTCCGATGGCTCGCAGCCAATGATTGCCATGTACGTCAGCCACACCGGAAGTGGCGGCTACTACGTGGACGGCGCACTCGATGCTAACGTGGTGGTCCACGAGTACACACATGGCGTTAGTCTGCGCCTGCTTCCAAACGGTTACGTAACTTTTCAGGAAGCGGCGATGGGCGAAGCGTGGAGTGATTTTTATGGCCTTGAATATACGCTGCCCGAGGGCGCCCCGGCCGATGGCTTCTACCCAGCTGGTGAGTATTTCATTGGCGCCTATGGCAGCGGCATTCGGACCCGGCCTTACTCCACCGATCTTGCCATTGATCCCTTAACCTATGCTGACCTTGGGCGCGTGATTTCGTTTCCGGAAGTGCATGCTGACGGAGAAATCTGGATGGCCGCGATGTGGGACATACGAGCTGCCCTGATCAAGCAGTTCGGAGAAAAAGAAGGGCGGCGCCGCGTGCGCCTGTTGATCATTGATGGCATGAAATTCATGCCGCCCTCCTCAACGATGATCGATGCTCGGGACGCGATTTTGATGGCGGATCGAGTGGATTTCAAGGGCGAGAGCCAGAACCAACTCTGGGCGGCCTTCGCCAAACGCGGCATGGGCGCGACAGCTTACTCGTTCAGCGGGAATACGGTGCACATCTCTTCTTCCAACGAAGTGCCAACGGGAAAGGCGAAGGTGGTGTTTCACGATTCGGAAATCACGGTAGGTGAGAGCATTCGCGTAATGGTGAGCGATCTCAACAACACAGCATCGTCGGTGAACGTTCAACTCACCAGCAGTTCCGGCGATGTGGAAAGCATTCAACTGCGGCGGGTGGGTTCGGTATTTGTTGGCAGCATCGCTTCCAGTTCGACTATCGTGATCAAGGAAAACGGAACGCTCAATTTGATGCCTGGTGATTTCGCCAGCGTTTATTACACGGACTTCAATACTGGTTCAGGCGGGGCCGAGCAGTTTACGGCGACTCTTCCCGTGCGTTCCACATACGTCAGTTCCGGCTTGCCAGTGGGTTTCGATATCCCAACCACGGAGACCACCGTTTTTAACGGCCAATATGTTAGCTTGCCGTTCGAGTTTCGCTTCTTCGAGAAATCGTATCGCGG
>JANXXI010000251.1 GCA_025350695.1 Acidobacteriota bacterium | reverse complement strand
TGACAGTGGTGATGGGTTATAGGAAAGAACAGCTACGTTGTCGATTTCTTATCTTCTAGTCTTACTATGTCACGCATTAACTGCTTCACTACCTTTTCGGAGACATCGGCAGTAGCACTTTTGTATTTTGCACCTTTGCTTTCTTGAGTGGTGGACCAAACAACATCTCCGTCCTTAGAAACCAGCCGTATCGACAACCGCGCATCATGGACAGTTTCAACTGAAGACTGAGAATCTGCAATACCCGTTCCCAAATCTACTATCGTTGCGGAGGAAAGGGAGTGGGATTCCGCGTTAGAGTGCTCCGACGCAGATCCCTTCAGTACAAGGTCTGCTTTATCCTTGTTCTCGGTAACTATGAACCGCTTGCTGCCACCGATGGAGTCCACAATCATGGCATTCAGGGTCTTGTTGATCGTGTCTTCCCCGAAGCTCTCAACATAAATTCGCTTCGCTGTAAGCAGTTTTTGTTGAAGCCCAAGATCTACACTTTGTCGAGCCGTCTGATTAGCAGAGGGGGAAGAGGATTGAGAAAAAACCAGAACTCCCGAAACTGCCGCCGAAACCAACAGACGCGACATCAATTTAGTTACCCCTGCCGCTCTTACGGGCCTCTTCGTCCTGATACTCAATCTTGCGTCCACTTCGGGCTTCCAGACTCGCTAACGTAGTTCTAACGATATCCTTGCCAAGTTCAAACACTCCGGCTTGCTGCTTGTCTGAGTCGTCTACATAGTTGACAGTGAGGAAGTGCTTCCGCTTCTTTGAAAGTAAAGCAATAGGGGAAACAGCGATAGCTAGACCTATGCGCCTTCCAGATTTTTGGCCATATTCCAAGGCATTGATTTTGTCGTAAGGAATCATCAACTTGCCACCCTTGTACTTGAACATAAAAGCTTTTTCGTCGGCTGTGGAGGTTTTTCCCTCGGACATTTCTTTAACGCTGGCAGTTCCGCCAACATACCTTGAATCCTTGCTTCCAATACCGGCGGTCAACGGTGTTTGGATGGCTAGAACAAATAGAAGCATTGATGAGACTGCTTTTCGCATGAGCTACCTACCTTAAGATTCTTGAAACTTGATTCACAAGGATAATCGCCTTTTATGCCCGGAAACTTTATGAGGTCGTGCCTTATTTTTGGTCTCGCTCTTAAAGCTTTGGCCTCCCCGACGGGGTAAAAAAACGGCGTGCAATTAGCCCTACCGTCTTTTCCCGTCTGGATGAGAACCTCTGCTGGTAGCTCCGCTGCCTTATCGCTCAGACCATCACCACTGTCACTCTCGTCACTTAAATTCTGGTCGAGGCCAAACCGTTTGATCAGGTCAGCTTCTTTCAGAGGGCTTAGGCTACGAACAGAACCTCGGTTGGTATGCTTGTTGCTAAATCCCATTCCGTTCAGCATGGGACCGGCTTGGAGATGAGAAACGTCAACCCCAAAACTCTCCTTCACTTGAATGCAGAGATCATTTGTTGTTGGTTTTTTACCCTTTATGCAGAGCCAAGCTTGAAGCATCAAGGACTCGTTTGAATCCCCTCTTTCAGCTTTCTCTATGTTGTCGCTGTCCCTAGCGTAATCTAGCACTATACTTTTTGAGGAGGTTTTCAAATCCCCCCCAAGGTATTCCGCGACCGTCAATAATGGAATATAAATCTGTTCCGTTCTGGCAGACAGCTCAGTTTCCTCAATGCCGCTTAGTGGTGTAACTTGATCCAAATGATCCAACCGCCATTGAAGCAACTGATTTCGAATTGACTGAGAGTCTGAATAAAACTCGGCAGGCAATTGCTTTGAAATATCCCTCCGATCAATAGGCGGTAAGGGCATGTAGCGAATGCAACGGCTTTCAACAGCATGATCCCGGAAGGTCTCTCGACCACCCAAAAGCTTAGGGCCGTACACGTCGAACGGTCTCGGTTCAAAACCTCCACCTCTAGTCTTTTCACTTCTAAAAACAGGCTTTCCTTTTTCATAGCCGGAGTTGAGAATCTTTGCGATATCAGAACCTACCTGACTATGCTGAAAGTCGGCTTCATCCATAATTAGCGTTCCGCCGAAAGCATCTATGATTCTGAAGAGATTGGCTCCCGTCGTCGTTCCAGCCATGGAAATGCCCCGATAACAAACCTGCCCAATGGTGGTCAAGGCTCGGCTCTTTCCACACCCCGGCTGACCAAGAAATCGAAGGTATGGCATAGCCGAAAACTTCTCATAGGTCCATGTTGCGAATATGAAAAGTGTAGCAATTACTTCAAAATCGGCGGAGCAAGCAAAGTACCGATGAATGAAGGACTTTACAGAACAAAATAATTCAGCTGTCGAGCCATATGTCTCGGCAGCGGAAGGCAGAATGTTTTGTACGTAAGCTACGTACTTGCTACTTGGTGGGTTATCGTCAAGGTAGGAACCCCTAAGTGCGGTTCCCTCATGATCCTTGACTAGGAACTTGAAGGTCTGATCGGGCACGAGGAGTAATTCTACAATTACCTTATTCGGTTCGTATCCGAAGGTTATTTGTTTTTGCGCGTTTGGAACGCTTCTTTTTGTCATCTCTAAGTTATGGCACGGATTTCTCCATGTTTCGGGACGCAGAAACACCGCTTTGAAATGTCCAACCATGGGGCTTAGAGGCCAACCATTCGAGCTTTCCTACTAATTCCCTTCTTGATAGCCTCTTCAGAACCTCCTTCCGTAGTAGCGATCTTGTTGATTGACCACTTCTTGACCTTCCTCTTGACCAGATACCGAAAGTTCGCAATATCGCGGCTTTGTGGCACCTCTTCCAATGCTCTTTTCTTGAGCATTTCTTTCTTGCGGCTTCTCAGCTTCTCAGTAAATGCATAAACCATTCGCTTCTCAAAGGTTCGCCAATTCTCTTCATCGCTATCCCATGCTGGTTGTGTGACCGTAAGCCTTAACGTCTCTACTGGGGCAAACACTCTCTTTGAGACTTCTAACCACTTTAGAGCGCCCGGCATCGGCGGACTTGCTTTCCATGAAAAACAGCATTGCAAGGCTCTATCCGCGATCCATTGTGGACGCAAACCGTATTTAGTCTGCCAGTTCTCTAATGCTGCAATAAGTTTTCCTGCGGGCTCATATGCCGCCCTGCTCTTGAGATCCACAAAACATACGGGGAGTCCATGCGTATCAATGGCGGGTTCAGAAAACTCCCAGTCCGAGGGCCCCAAAGTTGGCTCAATTTCTATCCGAACTCTCCGAGTAGCCTCGAATTGAATTGAGGAAATCGTAAGGTAAACAGGGAGGACCGTTTCGCAAAGACTCTTCAGCACCTCCCCAGCCTCGGTTTCTATGGCCCTCAAAAAAAGATTCCTTGCTTGGCGGTTACGATCCCACCAATATTCGTACACAGTGTCCTTAGGCATTCTTTTTATAACCTATCACAGGGCTTCGGTAAGCCTACTACACTCGGCCAAGTGGAGAAAGCCGGTTGTGGACGGCTTGTAGGTCTTCCGTTTGAAGGTTGACGTACCTACGGGTCATCTCAAGCTTTGAGTGACCCAAGAGACGCTGAAGGCGAAACACGTCCCCACCATTTCTGATGTAGCCGATTGCGAAAGTATGTCGGATTGTGTGGAATGAACAGCGAACCCCCGAGATACCGACCTTGCGGCAAAGGGCCTTGAAGTCACGTAAAGCGTTTCTTTGTTGAACTCTCTCCCCACAACCGGCAAAGAACAATAAACTGTCAATCTCTGGAACGTGCCGACGGGAATAGCGAATGAGATGTTTTCGGAGTTGGATTGAAAAAGGGTTTACCCTCCCCTTACCGCCCTTTCCATTTCTAACAGTGAGCAACATTTGGTCAAGGTCAATGTCGTTCTTCAAATCCAATGAAAGAGCCTCTTCGATGCGAAGGCCTGTATCCAGGATCAACGACGCAATCAACTGCGACCTCTCTTCAGAACGGTTGGTTGGGTGATAGCGGATCAGCTTGGCGATTTGATCATCGGAAAATGCCGATAACACTTTGGTCTCTTCCTTCAGTCTCGGAATGTTGACAAGCGTTTTGACATAACCTTCTGTGTGCAACCAACGGAAGAAAGCCTTGACACTTCTGACATAGGTGTTGACTGTGACATTGGAAAGACCGGCTGAACTCAGTTGTGCGATGCGTTCGACAACATCCGCTTTGCAAGGTTCAGACTTTCCGGATAGGGCTGGTGCAAAGGCTTTCCAAGCCCAGTGATAGGCTCCTAAAGTCTTCGGGGAAACACTGTGAAGATACTGTCTTTCACGTACAAACTGAAGGTATAAATTCTCCATGGGAAGCGATCAATCTCCAAGTTAAGATTGACGTTCAGATCGATAAGTTATTTATTTTCAGTGAGATGGTGGACCCGAGTAGACTCGAACTACCGACCTCTTCCGTGTCAAGGAAGCGCTCTAACCAACTGAGCTACGGGTCCCGAAGGCAATAAAACCGCCGTGAATTTTCAGTTTAACACATGGTTCGTTTGTCAGGTAGACTATAAGCATACCCATGTTGTCCATCGTCATTCCGATTCATAATGAAGAGCCCGCCATACTGCCGCTTTATGACCGATTGACGAAAGTACTCGAAGGGCTTGGCCGGCCCTACGAAATCATCTTTGTGGATGACGCGTCCACCGATAAGAGTTTCGATTTGCTGGCAAATCTCGTCGAGACCGACGCCCACTTAAAAGTGCTTCGGTTGCGTCGAAACTTTGGGCAGACGGCTGCGCTGGCGGCTGGGTTCGATGAAGCAAGCGGGTCCATCATAATCTCGCTCGATGGTGATTTGCAGCACGAACCGGAAGACATTCCGCTCCTGTTAAATAAGATCGATGAAGGTTGGGACATCGCCAGCGGGTGGCGTAAGAATCGAATAGACAATGCCGTTACCCGGAAAATTCCGTCGAGAATTGCCAACTGGTTAATGTCCAAAGCGTCTGGAGTCGAGCTTCACGATTTCGGAACGACGTTCAAAGCCTATAAGGCTGAGGTGCTAAAAGACATCAATCTTTATGGCGAATTGCATCGGTTCATCCCGGCGCTCGCAAGCTTCTACGGAGCTCGTATTATTGAGGTCCCGATCAAAAATGTGCCGCGGGGTAGTGGCAAATCGCACTACGGGCTGGGGCGAACTTTTCGCGTCTTGTTCGATATCCTCACTATCCGTTTTCTCCTTACGTATTTCACCAGGCCAATGCATTTCTTCGGCAAGCTGGGGCTGATGGGCACGGGTTCTGGTGGGCTGATCCTGACCTACTTATTGGTCTACAAGTTAATGGGATACGACCTTGTGGCGGACCATGGCCCGTTGATGGTTGCTGGAGCGTTATTGCTGCTGGCCGGCCTCATGATGTTTACCACCGGATTGCTGGGCGAGGTTTTAATTCGTGTCTACTTCGAAAGCCAAGGGCGACGGATTTACGCACTTCGCGAAGTAAGGGCGCAACGGAGGGATCAAGCAGCTTCCAAGGACGCTGGCCGCTAGCACCTTAGGTTTGCGGGCCTTTCATCGCGATTGCCTTGCTCCAATAGTCTTCAAAAAGACCAACCATCGCCTCCCCCATTCCTTCGTGATCAAACACGACGGCAGTCCAAGATGGCCGTGTCACCACCGGATCGAGCAGCGCTAACATTCCCTTTGTACCGTCGAAAACAGCCAGCTTCATCGGCAGGGATTTGGTTTGCCGTACTTCAATTCCCAGCGATAAATACTCTTCCAAACGTTTGCGATGATCCGCATCGAAGACTCCGGCTTCAAGCAGTAGCCGGCAGCGCACACCGCGGGAGCGAGCCGTTTTCACCAATTGCTCATCCAGCGGGTCGACGGCATAGGGTGGACGGGAGAATTCCAAATAATCGCGCGTCACTTCAAGGATCATGTCCCGATAACCGGCGGCGGTTTGGGAAGGCTCGCTGACGATGCGCAGGAAGTCAAGAGTACCGCGGCCTCCCTGCCCTTCGGCGTAAGTCTTCATCAGGTCATCAACCAGATTGCCGCCAAGACGCGATCTCTCCGACAATTCATGCTCCGTCACCTGGCGCAATCGTTCGAAATAGGACGGAATGGCAAGGGACGGTTCCACGGCCGAAAATAACTTGGTCTTTTCTTGGATTACCCGGGCAAAGCCTTTGTCCACCAGCGAATCCAACACTTCGTAGATCTTCTGGCGTGGGACGTGTGCGCGCGCAGCGAGTTCCAGGGCTTTGAAACGTGGGTGCCCGATTAGCACCAGGTAGGAGCGCGCCTCATAGGCGTTCAATCCAATTTGCTGTAGGCGCCGCCAAAAGCGTTGATATTCAACATCAGGGAGTTCTCGAACCATTGAGTTTCCAAACATAACATAAGCCAGAGGGCTATGAAAGCGGGATAATGGAGCATGGCCTTGAATCTCGAAACTCTTCCCCTAACCTTGGGCGCGCTCCGCTCGAGCAGGTATTGGGAAACCTGCTCAGCAAGGCGTACGGTAAAGGACGAGATGCGGGAAAACATGATCGCGAAACTCAAGGCCGGCGGCGACTTGTTTCCAGGAATTATCGGCTACGAAGACACGGTGCAGCCGCAAGTGGTCAACGCGATTCTGGCCAAACACAACTTCATTTTGCTGGGGCTTCGTGGGCAGGCAAAAACGCGCCTGGTGCGCATGTTGACATCGTTGCTCGATGAAGCCATGCCCTATGTCGCCGGCTCGGAAATCCATGACCATCCCCTGAAGCCTGTCTCAAAGTACGCTAAGCAGATGCTGGAACAGAAGGGGGATGATACCCCGATTGCCTGGCTTACTCCTCGGGAACGTTACGTGGAAAAGCTAGCGACGCCGGACGTGACTATCGCGGATATGATCGGCGATATCGATCCGATCAAAGCGGCGCGCAGTGGCCAGGACATATCGAACGAATTAGTGATGCACTATGGGTTGGTGCCTCGGGCCAATCGCGGTATTTTCGCCATCAACGAATTACCGGATCTCGCTGGGAAGATCCAGGTTGGCTTGTTCAATATTTTGGAAGAAGGGGACGTGCAGATTAAAGGCTTCCCTATCCGGCTTCCCTTGGATCTTTTAATGGTCTTCACCGCCAACCCAGAAGACTACACCGCCCGCGGCAAAATTATTACTCCCTTGAAGGATCGTATCGGTAGCGAGATTCGCACTCATTATCCACCGGCTGTCGATCTGGGGATGGACATCACAGCACAGGAAGCTTGGATCAAGCGGCCCTCCGCGATTCCGGTTGAGATTCCGGATTTCATCCGGGAGGTTGTGGAGACTATCGCATTCGTGGCCCGTGATGATAAGCGGATCGACAAGCGCAGTGGGGTGTCACAACGACTGCCAATCTCGGTGCTGGAAAATGTGATCTCGAATGCCGAACGGCGAACCTTAACCGTCGGTGATAGCGAAGTTGTTCCGCGTGTCGCTGACATCTACGCGGCGCTTCCCTCGATCACCGGCAAGATTGAACTTGAGTATGAGGGCGAACTGAAGGGCGGCGACACTGTTGCCAAAGATTTAGTTCGCATGGCGGTTGGGCGCGTGTTCACTAAAACTTTTGAGGATCTGAACTTGAACCATGTCGTGAAATGGTTTGAATTGGGCGGAACCTTGAAGTTAGACGAGATGACAGCCTCCTCTGAGATGGTCAAGCAATTGATTCTGATCAGTGGCTTGATGGAAAAACTGAGGCCCCTGCGCGTGGGTGAGAATGCTTCTGACGGCATGCGGGCATCGTGCGCGGAGTTTGTCTTGGAAGGCCTTTATGCGCATCGACGCATCAGCCGTAGCGAAGAACAAGGGTTCATGGTTGAGCAGAAAAAGAAACGCGAACGCGCGGAACCCGATGAAGAGGATGAGCGCCGCAGCAGAAGGCAACAGTTCCAATGAAATGGATTAAGTACGAAAAATACACGGACGAGGACCTCGGCATAACTGCTGAGGAGTTGCTCGCCGCGTTGTCGGACTTTTTCCTGGAAAGTGGCTTTGACCGGCAATATTATCCGGGCTCGGAAAATACGTTAGCTGATTTAAAGGCCGCATTGGCGCGAGCTCTACAATCGAACGAATGGCCCGATTTGGACCGGGCAAAACAGATCGCCGAGAAGCTTGCTCGGATGGATGAGGAAAAGTTCTCCCAATTGGTGGATCGGTTAATCCAGAAGCTAGTGGACGAGGGCTATCTGCAGACCGAGGGCGGCGAAGGGAATACGGATGATTCTCAAATTCGGGTGGAAGTGGCAAACAAAGGCGTGGATTTTCTGGGCTTCAAAACCCTGAAGGACCTGCTTGGGTCGATGGGCAAATCCAGTTTCGGAGCCCACGATACGCGAGAAATGTCCACTGGCGTCGAGTCTTCCGGTTCTTCAAAACTATACGAATTTGGCGATACTCTGAATCTGGATGTAAGCGAGACTCTGTTTTCCGCCTTGCGCCGGCAGGGAGTAAAGCCGCAGTTCGACATTGAATATTCTGACCTTCACGTGCACCAGTCGGAATACCAAAGCTCCTGCGCCACGGTTCTAATGTTGGATTGTAGCCACTCGATGATCCTGTACGGCGAAGATCGATTTACCCCAGCCAAGCGCGTGGCGATGGCGCTGGCGCATATGTTAAAAACGCAGTATCCGGGCGATTCGCTGCGCTGCGTTTTGTTCCATGATTCGGCCGAAGAAATTCGCCTTAGTGATTTGGCGCGCATTCAAGTCGGCCCATTTTATACGAATACACGCGATGGCCTGATCCTGGCGCAGCGGTTGCTTGCGCGGGAAAAGAAAGACATGCGTCAGATCATCATGATTACCGACGGGAAGCCCTCGGCGTTGACTTTGGACGATGGACAAATTTATAAAAATCCGTTCGGCATGGATCCACTGGTGATCTCCCGAACGCTTGAGGAAGTAAACCGCTGTAAGCGCCAAGGCATCATGATCAACACCTTCATGCTTGCCAGCGACTACAGCTTGATTCAGTTCGTGCAACAAGTAACACAAATCTGTCGAGGAAAGGCGTATTTCACAACCCCACATACGCTGGGGCAATATCTGCTGATGGACTACATGAACCGCAAGAGTAGGATGGTTCACTAGCATTAAGTGATACGCTGGTAAATTACCAATATTATGCCGTCAGGCAAACTACAAGTTATACCACTAGGCGGCCTTGGCGAGTTCGGAATGAACTCCATGGCCCTGCGATACGAAGACGATATCATCGTGATTGATGCGGGGATGACATTCCCCGATGCGGAGTTGATGGGTGTCGATATAGTCACCCCCGATTTCACGTATCTCATCGAAAACAAGGAAAAGGTTCGGGCGTTGTTGCTGACGCATGGGCATGAGGATCACATTGGCGCGATTCCCTTCCTGATGACCGACGTAAACATTCCTGTTTACGGAACCGAGTTCACCTTGGCGCTAGTAGAGCGCCGTCTTGAAGAGCATGAAATGCTCGACGACGTTCGGCTGAAAACTATTAAGGCCGGCGATAAGATTGAAATCGGTCCCTTCAAGATTGAGTTCATTCGGGTCACCCATTCCATCGTGTCCTCCGTTGCGTTGGCCATTGAAACGCCGCTTGGGGTGGTCATCCACACCGGCGATTTCAAGGTGGATCCGACTCCAACCGACAACGAGTTGTTTGACCTGCACACCTTCGCCGCTTACGGGAAGAAGGGCGTCCTGTTGTTGATGTCGGACTCGACTAATGTGGACCGGCCTGGTTACACAGAAAGCGAGCGGGCTGTCCGGCCGCGCCTGGAAGACATTATTATTCGCGCGGAACGCCGCGTGATTATTGCGTGCTTCTCTTCTTCGATTCATCGGCTGCAGATGATTTTGGACTTGGCTTTTGAGAACGGCAAAAAAGTTGCGTTCCTTGGCCGCAGCATGAACAATGTGACGGAGATTGCCCACAACTTGGGACTGCTGCATATACCCACCGGTATATTGCTTCGGCCTCAGGACATTATGAACAACGCGCCGAACAAAACGGTGGTAGTTGTTTCCGGCACGCAGGGCGAACCAATGAGCGCGCTGAGCCGAGTGGCGGTTGATAATCACAAGAACATGAAAATTGAGAGGGGCGACACGGTTGTCTTAAGCGCCCGCATCATTCCAGGAAACGAAAAGGCCATTTACCGCTTAATCAACCACGTGGCTCGACGCGGGGCTGATGTAATTTACGGCTCGATGAACCCACCTGTTCACGTGTCGGGCCATGCCTCGTCTGAAGAACTGAAATTAATTTTGAACTTGGTTCGGCCCAAGTATTTCATACCGATTCATGGCGAATACCGGCAACTTTCAAAACATGCGCAACTGGCCGAACACTTGCGAGGAGCGGGCCTGCAAGAGTCCTTCATTTTGGATACTGGCGACACGGTCAATATAGACGCGAAAGGCGCGCGTCGCGGGGACCGCGTGACCGTAGGCCGCATATGTATCGACTCGGGAACGATTGATGAAGTGGTGGAAGATTTTGTAATTCGTGATCGTCGGCATATGTCCGAAGACGGCTTCGTAATTCCAATCATCGCCATCGACAAGCATACAGGCAAGTGTGAAGGGTTGCCGGAGATCATTAGCCGCGGCTTCCTTTCCGAGAACAACAAAGAAGTTCTCGATGCGGCTCGGGCGGTTGTGGTGAAGACGCTTGATTCTTCGAGCATGGAAGAACGCACCGATTGGGGCGTGATGCAGGAAAAGATCAGGGCTGACCTGAAGCGCTACTTAACCAAACAAACTTCCAGACGGCCTTTGATCATGCCGGTAATTTTAGAGGTCTAGCGATGATTGAGGATGCCAGCGGGTGGCAAGGCAACCCGCAACACGAGTTCGCGCCGGCAAATGAAGGCGAGTTGGCGGAACTGCTGGCGAAGGCAACTGCTGATCGCCAGAGGGTGACAATCGCCGGGGCGCTAACTGGCGTCACAGGCGGCGCAATCCCAGAAGACGGATGGTCTATCTCGCTGAAGGCTTTGAACCAGATCGAAGTCACTCCCGGAACAGCTCATGTTGGGGCGGGCGCCACACTCAAAGAGGTACAGCAGGCAGCGCTTGCCACAGGGCAGTTCTTTCCGCCTGACCCGACAGAACATTGGGCCTCGATTGGCGGCATGATCGCCAACAACGCGAGCGGTTCCCGCTCGTTCTTGTTCGGTTCGACGCGCCGGCATATCGCGGCGCTACGTGTGTGTTTCATGGACGGCGATCTACGAACGTTTCGGGCTGGGGACGCAGTGGATTTCTTTGTGCCGCAAGTGGCGATCCCTAATACAACCAAGCATCAAGCCGGCTATCCCTTAAAACCAGGCATGGATTGGATTGATCTGATTACCGGATCTGAGGGGACGCTCGGGGTGATTGTTAGCGCGGAACTAAAACTGATGCCCGCGCCCACGGATCTGATAAACGGTGTGGTGTTTTTCCCCAACAACGATAAGGCGCTTGACGCGGTTAGTGTGTGGAGATCGGTGGAAGGGCTCCGAATGCTTGAGTACTGCGACGCCGATTCCATCGACCTCTTGCGATCTCGGTTTGAAGGAATACCGGCCGGGGCCGCCTGTCTGATCATTGAGCAAGTGGGCGACGACCCGGATCCTTGGCTTGATCGGTTGGAGGAGAGCGGCGCCTACGACGAAGCGAGTTGGTTTGCTTTGGGGGGGGCCGATCGGGAACGCTTCCGCCAATTCCGGCATGCCCTGCCCGAGGACGTCAACGACATTGTGCGCCGCAATGGTTTTCAAAAAATGGGTTCGGATTTCGCGGTGCCGTTTGAGCGTAACCGCGACATGATGGACTACTACTATCAGACGCTAGCCACCTTCCCTGCCCCGCATGTGATCTTTGGCCATATTGGCGATGCCCACGTGCATGTAAATCTGTTACCGGAAAGTGCTGATCAGGTAGAAATGGGAAAGGCGTTAATGTTACAGTTCGCAAAGCATGCTGTGGAATTAGGCGGAACTGTTGGAGCTGAACATGGGTTGGGCAAGCGCAAGCGGCACTTGCTGGCGCTACAGTTCACGGGGAAAGACATTCAGGCGATGAAGGATGTGAAGACCCGCCTTGATCCGCACTGGCTATTGGCTCCGGGAAATTTGTTCGAGACTCGTGGCTAATTAATTAGCAGGCGGTTTGCATTCCGGGCACTCGCAGATCTTGCGTAAGTGGTCATAAGAATAGATCCCGGTGTTATGACCGTCGTTCCATAGAATCCGGATTGCGTAGTTTCCTACTGGCTCTACCTGATCCATTTTCAGTCTGGGCTTGAACATCTGAAATGGATTCACTTCCTGGCGCTGGTAGCGCTGGGGCTCCGTGCCGTGAGCGCCGGTGCAAGTGGCGCAAGGGCATTGTTCCCGTAGGTATTCCACGTCGTAATTGGATTGATGGCCGTCGCTCCAATCAATCTTAATGCCTTTCGACTTCGATATTGCTATGTGTTCCGGATCGATCATTTCACTCTGCTCAACCATCTAATTATCCCTATTACTGAACTCGCTCAACATCGCGCACACCGCCGATGCGCCGGATGGAGCTAATCACTCGCTCGAGTTGCTTTTTTTCTTTTACCTCAACGGCCATTGCCACGATGGCTCCTTCGCCGCCGCGTTCGTCGTCCCCTTGCGCTTCGAGGGACCTGATGTTGCAGTTCTCGCTAAACAAGATGCTGGTCAACTGATTCAGAATTCCTGGCCGATCGTCGGTATAAACTTTCATGCGAACGATGAAGGTCTCGCTTGCGCCGCGAGCCCATTCCACTTCAATTTTTCGCTCTATTTCATACATCAGATTTTGAACGTTGGAACAATTCAAGGAGTGAACCGCGATGCCCTTGCCACGGCTGATATAGCCGACGATCGCCTCACCGCGAATAGGATTACAACATTTGGCGAGATATACGAGAACATCGTCCACGCCTTTGACGCGAACGACAACGTCCTTATCGTTTTCGAGAGACTGCTGCTGGGTGGGAGCCGTTGGCCTGGGAGTCTCCGGCTCAGGTTCCAACTGATCTGGCGCAAGCTTGGTTAAGACCTGACGGGCCGAGAATTTACCGTAGCCGAGGGAAGCATAAAGATCTTCAATTTTGGCAACACCGTAGTCGGCGGCGACACGTTCCAAATCCTCCTTGGTGACGCGGCGCATTTGAACACCCAGACGGCGGGCTTCGCGGTCAAGATGCTTTTCGCCGATTTCGATGGCTTTGACACGCTCGGTAGTGTTGATGACGTGGCGGATTTTATTCCGAGCCCGAGCGGTCTTGACATAACCAAGCCAATCCTTGCTGGGAAGGTGATTGGTCTGGGTGAGAATTTCCACCACATCGCCGTTTTTCAATGCGTATTTGAGTGGAACGATACGGCCATTCACCTTGGCGCCAACACAACTATTTCCCACGTCGGTATGAATAGCGTAGGCAAAGTCGATGGGCGACGCGTCTTTGGGAAGCACGATGACGCGACCGGCTGGCGAGAAGGCGTATACCTCTTCCGGGTAAAGATTCAAGTCCGTCTTCAAGGTGGACATGAACTCGCTGGGGTCGCCGAGTTCCTGTTGCCATTCGACCAATTGGCGTAGCCAGGCAATCTGCCGTTCGTCTTGTTGTTGGCCCTTCTTGCCTTCCTTGTACTTCCAGTGGGCGGCAATCCCGTCCTCGGCGATACGGTGCATTTCCTCGGTGCGAATCTGAACCTCGAAAGCTACACCGCCAGGACCCATCACCGAGGTGTGGAGCGACTGATAGAGGTTGGGCCGAGGGATGGCGATGAAGTCTTTGATGCGTCCCGGAATAGGATGCCATTCGTTATGGATGATGCCGAGCGCGCCGTAGCAGTTCTTTACCGAATCGGTGATGATGCGGATGGCCAGCAAATCGTACACTTGATCGATACTAATTTTCTGCCGCCGCAGTTTTTGAAAAACAGAATAGGGACGCTTTACACGGCCTTCAACACGCGAGGGAATATTTTCTCGCGCCAGTTTCGTCTTCACCGTTTCCCGAATCTGCACAAGAACATCTTCGCTAGACATGCGGCGGGACTCGATGGAATGCCGGATTTCATCGAACGCCCCAGGCTCTAAATATTGAAAGCCAAGGTCCTCCAATTCACCGCGAATTTTACCCATGCCCAAGCGGTGGGCGATGGGCGCATAAACTTCCAAAGTCTCCTGGGCGATACGCTGCTGTTTGTCCGGAGACAAGGATTCGAGGGTTCGCATGTTGTGAAGGCGGTCGGCGAGCTTCACGATGACGACGCGAATGTCCTTAACCATTGCCAACAGCATTTTTCGAACGCTTTCGGCTTGGCGATCTTCCCGTGAATAGACTTTGATTTTCGCGAGCTTGGTGACGCCGTCGACACAACCAGCCACGGCATCGCCGAAGGCGGACTTGATCTGGTCGAGAGTGACGCCGCAATCTTCTACTACGTCGTGCAGCAAGCCTGTTTGGATGCAGACAGAATCCATCTGCATGTCGGCCAGAATGTGGGCGACGTACAAGGGATGGACCATGTAGGGTTCACCTGATTTACGCGTTTGCCCTTCGTGTTTGGCAGCGGCGAATAGATATGCCTTGCGAATCACTTCTAACGGTTCGTTGGGGCGGACCTGCAGAATTTTTGCTTCAAGCTCGCGGTAGAGTGGCTCAAAGACGTGCGTGGGCTGAGGAGTTATTGGGGTAGGCTGCGCCGCGCCGGCAACAGGAGTTGGGACAAGATCACTCACGAGGGTCTATGTTTCAAGCTAACACGTTTTATACGTACAAGACTGGAATCAATGGAGCGCCTATAAAAACAAAAGAGCCACCCAGAGGCGGCTCCTTTGATTTAACAATACCGGACCAAGCTACTTCTTGGTATCTTCAGGTTTCTTTTCATCCATGATGACTCCGCCCTGGGTTTTTTGGGCGCGTTCATTCTTAATCTTTTTGGTTTCGAGAGTCTTGTCTACCCAACTGTCGGCCATGGCGATTTCCTTCTTGTAATCATCGGTTGAGTCCATCAAGTCGGCCTTTTCGCGGTGCAACAGGTTGGCATAGGCCATCGCGTCATCGTATTCCTTGTCGACTTCGAGCGCCTTATCCAGATTCTTAAGGCCTTCTTCAACCAACGCGAGATTCTTGTCACGGATATCTTCGCGGACTTTCTTATCCTTGAGCGGTCCTGGATCTTCGGGCTTCATGCTGAGCTTCGCTCTGGCTTCCATACGCTTAGGGAACGTTTTAGTCCAGGCAATGACACCCAATGTGTAGTAAGCCGTTTTATCTCTGGGGTCTACATTAAGCAGCTTTAGGTACCAATCTTTGGCTTCGTCCAACTTCTTTTGATTGAAGTAGAGCGAAGCGATTGAGGCAATTGCCACTGTCTGCTTGGGATCTTGATCTAAAACCAGTTTGAAGTTCTCCATGGCCTTATTGGCCATCTGTTTGTTTTCTTCAGAATCAGCTCCGGGAATCCATTGGCTCAAGTAGCTCATGGCCAAATACAGGCGGGATGTTGGAAATGTCGGATCGTAGTTGATCGCGTTGTTGAAGTGGTCAACGGCTTCCTGGTATTTAGCACTCTTAAACGCCTGTACGCCCTTGTTCAATTCGTCGCGAGCCTTCAGCTTTTCGCAAGCGGTAGAGCTGAGCAACATTGCAAGGATGGCGATAACGGAAAGTAGTTTGGCTTTCATTGCCCTTGCTCCATCTTGGCTGTCATCAAGCCGACTTTATCGATGCCGGCGCCTTTGGCGATATCCACGGCTTCGGCTACTTCCTTAAAGTCGATATCAGGGTCCCCTTTGACGAACACAACGCGTTCGGCGCGGGTCTTGAAGATTTGGGTGAGGCGATCGCCCAGTTTGTCTTTCCTGACCACTTCGGTATTTATCTTCAGGCTGTTATCTTTTTCAATAATAATCACCACCGTCCGATCCTGTTCCGGAGGAGGAGGAGGAGCGTTAGGAGGAGGAGGCTGTGGCACAAGGGCTTCCAATCCTTTCGGCACCAAAGGTGTGATGACCATGAAAATGATCAAAAGCACGAGTAAAACATCGATTAAAGGTGTGACGTTAATATTGGCTTGCGCGCCAGCGCCGCCGCCTGCTGACATTCCCATGGTAAACTCTCCTTACAAATGCAAAAAAATTATTTAGATCTCGCCAGGCATTAAATGCCAGCGGGGGCTTTCGTAACTGTTTCCGAATCGTTGGGCTTGTCGGTAAGCAATCCAACTTGATCCACACCAGCGGCGCGCAAATTGTCGATGACCTTTACAACCAAGTCATATTTTGCACGCTGATCGGCCTTGATGTAGCAAGTCTTGTCCAACCGGTTAGTCAGCATATCCTTGACTTTGCTTGGCAAATCATCTGGTGGAATAGGGTTGCTTTGCAAATAGACCTTGCCGTCACGGGTGATTGAAATCAGCACGGCGTCATCTTTATCGGCTGCCTGCATGGCGATGGGATTCTTGGTTTTCACAAGATTGACGCTAAAGCCCTTGGATAGCATGGGGGTGATAACCATGAAGATGATCAGCATGACCAACATAACATCCACCATGGGAGTTACGTTGATGTCTGAAAGCACGCCTGGCGCCTTTACTTTCTTGATAGCGGACAACGACATAAAGTTTTCTCCAGTTTCCCGCCCTGGCCCTGACGCTCCGTATATGGGTGCGCAGGACCAGAACAAGAACTTCAACTCACTTTCGAGAACACGCGCAGAACTCGCGCTTAGAGAACATTAGTTCCGAACAAAAAACTAGTGGCGAGCTCCCGCCGCTTTCTGAGAGCGCTTGATGAAATAATCAAGCAATTCTGAGCTGGAGTTGGTCATTTCCACGTTAAACGCTTCCACGCGGTTGGTGAAATAGTTGAACATCATAACAGCTGGGATAGCGACGAGAAGACCGATAGCGGTGGTAACCAGCGCTTCCGAAATACCGCCTGCCACAGCCGACAAACCAGAGGTCTTTTCGGTTGACATACCTTGGAACGCGTTGATGATGCCGACGACGGTGCCGAGTAGTCCCACGAAGGGACCGGTGGAACCGATGGTGGCAAGAGAACTGACGCCTTTTTTCAGTTCGGCGTTAACGATGGCTTCGGAGCGTTCGAGAGCGCGTTTACTGGCTTCTATTTGCTCACCCGATAAATCGAGCGAAGCGTTATGAGCTTGGAATTCTTGCAATCCGGCCACGACAACTTTGGCTAAATGGCTCTTTTTATAACGATCGGCGACTTTAATTGCTTCGTCGAGTTTACCTTCGCGCAAGGCGCCTGCTACAGCCGGCGCAAATGCGCGGGATTGTTGACGCGCGGCGTTGAAGGCGATCAGCCTGTCAATCATGACGCCGATAGACCAAGCGGACATGATAAAAAGGGTGGCAACCACGAGCCTTGCGGGAACACCCATCTGGTTCCACATGCTGCGGAAATCGAAGCCCACTTGCCCTTCCAAAAGGAACAGCGCCCAGACTTGAAGTTGAAGAATCATTTTTCTCTCCTGCGAGTTGAATTGAAGTTGAAGTTAAATTTTACTGCACTGTTAATAAGCGCTTTGGCACTCTTCCCAGCTAAAACTGATCAAAATAAACTTACTGAAACCTTAGTTACTCAATGTGAAATTGACGTCGATGGTGGTTTGCACTTCCACCGCCTCACCGTTAAGCTGAGTTGGGCGATACTTCCAGTTCTTTACGGCTTCCTGTGCTGAAGGAATCAGCAAAGGATGACCGGAAATCACTTTAAGCTGCTGAATCGTACCATCTTTCGAGATGATGGCCTCGAAACGAACGGTGCCCGAAATGCGAGCTTGCTTTGCCAGGGGGGGATAGACGGGTTTCTGCTGAGAAATCAAGTTCGCTTGTGTCACGTTTCCACCCACGCGGATTGGGCCAACCGGCTTGGGCTTTTCAACTACCTTGACCGGAGGGGGCGGAGGAGGTGGAGGAGCGGCAGACGGAACACCGCCAATTATACCGCCAATAACGCCGCCGGCTGTTCCGCCGGGAACGCCTCCAGGAACACCGCCCACGACGCCTACGGGACCCGCTGCAGGCGGCATTTCTTCTTCTTTAATGACGGCAATGTCTTTAGGGATGACTTTGGGAGCCATCAGTTTGGTGCCATCGAATTGGCGAGGAATCACCTTCACTACCTTAATGGGAGCTGAAGGTGGAGGAGGTGGAGGAGGCGGGGGAGGAGGAGAAGGAGCAACCAGAAACGTGCTCAACTGCGCTCCAACTAATCCTTCGTGCCAGATCAGGGGAATCAAAATAAGAACCCCTACCAGCAAGAACTGCATCAAGAAGGATAAAGCAATGGTCCAGGGTTTGGTTGTCTTCCCGGTTCCATCAACGAATGTTTGTTCAAACATGATCCGTTGTCCCTTTCTATGCGGAGGCGTATTTTAATTCGTCCGCGGTTTAGTGTCTAGCGACTTATTTAGAAGCCGCCTTCAAAGTACCACCCGCTCCACCATTCTTCTCGTTCCTTTTGGCTGCCCATTCCTGCCAGGCGACCAAGATAGGACTTGCGATGAAGATTGATGAATACGTTCCGACGAGGATACCAAAAACGAGAGCAAAAGAGAACCCATGAAGCACGGGTCCACCAAATAAAAATAAAGAAAGCGCCGTTAGTAACGTTAAACCACTGGTAAGGATGGTCCGGCTTAAGGTTTGATTGATGCTGGTGTTGATGATGTTATACAAGCTTTCCTTGCGCATCAACTTCAAATTCTCACGAATGCGATCGAAGACGACGATAGTATCGTTCATTGAAAAGCCAACCAGTGTTAGCAATGCGGCAATAACTGGAAGGTCGATTTGTTTGTTGAAAATCGAGAAGAGCCCGATTGTAATAATGGTGTCATGGAACACAGCGATAACCGCGGCAGCCCCGTAGAGCAACTCAAACCGCAGGGCGACGTAAATTAGCATACCAGCCAAGGCTAACAATGTGGCGGTCAATGCCTGCGTGCGCAGCTCACCGCCGACCTTCGGTCCGACCAAGTCAAAGTGCCTGATGTTGTATTGCGACGCGCCTAGCTCATTCTTTAACACGCCAATTACCTGTGGAGTCACGCCGGGCACGGATGAAAGCGAGTCGAAGCTAGAAATGATGCCGTGATGGGAGTCCCGGTAGGCAAGGATAGCCTTCACCAAATCCTGCATCTGCTGTTCCGACAAATTCGGATTCCCACGAGACAACCCATCGCGAATCTTATCCAATACGGCCAACTGGCCGGCATTGTTGATATCGAGCTTTCCGCCGGGGGCGCCATACTTACCAGCCAAGGACGAATAGATAGCCTCGCGCGCCGATTCCAGCTGCTTTTCGTTCTGGACTTCGGTGCCGATCATCACTTCGTTTTGGCCTTGAATCTTCTGCACAACAATTTCCCCGGGGATCTTCTCGGAAAGCACTTTCCGGATCTCCTCTTCGTTCGGATCCGATCCAAACGCCACAGAGGTCGCGGTGCCGCCGTTGAAGTCAATCCCATACCGCGGACCGCCCTTAACAACCAAGCTAATCAAACCAGCTGCCGTCAAAATCAAGCTGGCTATAATGAAGGGCCATTTTTTGCCCAAAAAGTCAAAATTCGTATTCTTAAAAATTTCCATCGAGCGTCTTCTTTTGGCGCCTAATCATGTAGACACCGGTTCATGCCTCAGAGTTCCCGTTCGATCCTGGTCAAAGTATCATACTCGGACGCAATAGTTCAAACGGGTATTTCAAAAATGTTAAATGCTCAAGCTTTCCACTTGCTTGTTGCCGCTGAGTTCGTAGTCGAAAATTACCCTCGACACAAAGACGGCGGTAAAAACATTGGCGATCAAACCGATCACCAAACTGATGGCAAAGCCCTTCACCGCTGTTGTGCCGAACACGAACAGAAAGGCGCAGGACACGATAGTTGTGACGTGGGTATCGATGATCGTCAAAAATGCTTTGGAGAACCCAGCGTCGACTGCTGCGATCACTCCCTTGCCGGCGCGCAACTCTTCGCGAATGCGTTCAAAGATTAGAACGTTGGAATCGACGGCCATACCAATGGTGAGAATGATGCCGGCTATGCCAGGAAGCGTTAGTACCGCGCCGAAGTAGCTGAGGCAGGCAATCAGGATGATGGCGTTCAACACAAGCGCCAGCACGGCGTTGATGCCAGCCTTTTTATAATAGAACAGCATGAAGAATACCACGGCAGCCACGCCAATGACGCCGGCCATGATTCCATGCTGGATGGAATCTGCTCCGAGCGAAGGGCCGACAGTTTGTTCTTGGAGGAAGGTGATGCCGGCGGGCAGTGAGCCGGAACGAAGGACAAGCGCCAAATCGCTGGCTTCGGGTTCACTGAACTGGCCCATGATGCGGCCGCTGTCTTCGATCTTGCCGTTGATGGTTGCCACGCTGCGTGTTTGGTTGTCTAACACCACGGCTAATTTGTTGCCAATATTAGCACCTGTAAATTCACCGAAACGGCGTCCGCCATCCTGAGACAGTTGGAATGAAGTTTCCCACTTTCCTGTTTCGTCGCGGCTGGGGCGGGAGTTGCGTAGGTCGCGGCCATTGACGACCGGGGCCCGGTTTACGAGCCACCAGGTTTCACCCTGATCCGTGGGACGTACTTGCTGTTTTACCAGTTTGGTGCCGAGAGGCATGACACCGCCCATTTTGGCCAGGGCTTGATCCATTGAAGGGAAAGGACCGTCTTTAACAGCGCTGATTTCCAATACGGCCGCCGTTTTGATTATGTCTTTTACGCGGCCTGGATCGTCGACGCCGGGCATTTGGACGATGATTTCGCTTTCGGCATCGCGGCGGCCTTGCTGTTGCACGGTGGCTTCGCTTAACCCCATGCCGTTCACGCGATTCTCAATCGTGTTCTTGGTGCGGTCGATGGTATCGCGACGCAGAACCAGGGCCGAGGTCGGCTTGATGTTCAGCTTGTAATCGTTGGCGCCAATGGAATTCAGCGTCCAATCGGGGAAATTCGCAGTGATGGCTTCGCGGAATGCCGTCAGTCCATTGTTGGAAACACCCTTGATGGTGATCTGCACAGTTTCCGCATCTTCGATGCGCTGGGGATCGTTACGGTCGATGGAAGCGTAGTCGACATTCGACTTCTTCAACTGCTCTTTCAGCGATTCGATGACGCGATCAGCTTCGGCTTTGAATGCATCCTGCACCTGCACCTGAAGCACTAAGTGGCTACCGCCCTTGAGGTCGAGGCCGAGTTTTATATTCTGATTCCAATTGGCGATCAGTTCCGCCTTGGACTTCGGGAGCCCGATGATGCCGTAGAGGCATACCAGAATGATGGCGATAATCGCCACCGTTTTCATCATTAAGTTCTTACCCATAAAAAAAGCTTTTATCCGCCTTACTTGTTTGCTGTTCGCTCAGAGTACAAGCTTGCCACCGCGCTGCGCGCAATCTGGAGCTTGACGTTATCGGGCTTCACCCGAATGACGAGCGTATCGTCGTCGAGAATTGTTTGAATACTACCGATGATACCGCCATTGGTGACCACCGTGTCGCCGTTCTTTAGCGCGGCCATCATATCGGCCAGCTGCTTCTTCTGCTTTTGCATGGGCAAAAACAGGAGCAGGTAGAAGATCAAAAAGATCAACAGAACGGGGATGTATTGCAGCATCGCCGCGGGCGAAGTTTGAAGTAAAAGAAAACTTAAGGTCAATCAGTATCTTCCAGTTGAGCGGCTCTGGCCGAGCGTAAGAATTTGGGGAAAGCCCCAAGGACAATAGACTGCCTCATCTGGCGCATTATGTCAAGGTAATGGTAGATGTTGTGCAAGGTGGCTAGTACCGAGAACAGGATTTCCTGGGCCAAATAGAGGTGCCGCAAGTACGAACGGGTAAAGTTCCTGCAAGTATAACATCCGCAAAGGCTGTCAATGGGCCTTCGGTCCTCCCGATACTGGGCATTCTTGATGTGAAGCTTTCCGGTTGAGGTAAACAGGCATCCATTGCGGGCATTGCGGCTGGGCATGACGCAATCCATCATGTCGATTCCGCGAGCCACGTATTCGGGAAGTTCTTCCGGCTTGCCGACACCCATGACGTAACGGGGACGGTCGGCGGGGAGGAGAGGCGCGGTGACCTCAGCCATTTCTAGGCTTTCGGGACGGGGCTCGCCGACGGAGAGACCTCCAATGGCGTAGCCTTCGGCGTCCAGATCAACGAGTTCGGCGGCGCACTGCTTGCGGAGGTCGGCGTACATACCACCCTGCACGATGGGAAATAGCGCGTGGCGGGTTCGAAGGGAAGACTGGCGCTGGCGGTAATGGTCGAATGCTTGGCGGGCCCAGCGGACGGTGCGGTCCGTGGAGGACTGAACGCGTTCGCGGGTGGCGGGATATTCGATGCATTCGTCGAGCACCATCATGATGTCGCTACCCAAGGCCAGTTGGACATCCACGGTGGAGGCGGGGGTGAAGGTGTGCGGGTCGCCGTTCAGGTGGCTGTGGAAGAGTACTCCTTCCTCGGTGACTTTACGTATCTTGCTGAGACTAAACACCTGGAAGCCGCCGGAATCGGTGAGGATGGCTCGGGGCCAGCGCATGTATTCATGCAGGCCGCCGAACGCGGCGATTAGCTCGTGCCCGGGGCGCAGGAACAAGTGGTAGGTGTTGGAAAGAATGATCTTAGCATCCAGATCCTCGATCAAGTTGCGGGGCGTTAGGCCTTTTACCGTGCCCTGAGTTCCGACTGGCATGAAAACTGGGGTTTCAATGGTCCCGTGGGGGGTATGAAGCAAGCCAGCCCGGGCTCCGGTATCGGGGCAGGTGGCTTGAATTTCAAAACTGAGGGCCTTTTGCGAGTTCAGCGGCATTCGGGGAGGACTTTTTCTATTATCGCAGCTATACTCGGTATCTTGGTTTCGATTCAACACGTTTCGAAGATTTACCCGCTCTACAAGCAGCCGATTGACCGACTGGTGGAGGCTCTTCCATTCTTTGGAGAGAAGCGGAGCACTGACTTCTGGGCGCTCAAAAATATCAACATCAAGGTGGAAAAGGGCGAATTTTTCGCATTGGTGGGACCGAATGGGTCTGGGAAAAGTACTCTTTTGCAGGTGGCTGCGGGGATTTTACAACCGTCACGAGGGCGCGTGACGACTCGGGGGCGGGTGGCGGCGTTGCTTGAGTTAGGGGCTGGGTTCAATCCGGAATTCACGGGGCGCGAAAACGTTTTTATGAACGGCGAGATCATGGGTTTGAAGAAGGCCGAGATCGAAAGCGCTTTCCCAAAAATTGCCGCATTTGCCGAAATCGGTGAATTCATGGAGCGGCCGGTGAAGGAATATTCCAGCGGTATGTACGTGCGGCTGGCGTTTGCGACGGCGATCCATGTTGATCCGGAGATATTAATCGTGGATGAGGCTCTGGCGGTGGGTGACGCGGTGTTCGCGAATCGGTGCATTCGTAAGCTGGAGGAGTTGAAGCAGCGGAGAGTCACGATACTGTTTGTCTCGCACGATTTGGGTATCGTGAAGCGGCTGGCGGATCGGGCGGCGTTGTTGATCCATGGCGAAGTGGCCGCTTTAGGAAAACCTAGTGACGTGGTGAATCGGTATGTTGGGTTAGTGCATGAACTACAGTTGCGGGAACATGACGAACCGGGCAAAGTGGGAAGTTACAGGCACGGCGATGGCGGCAGCGAAATTTTGGATGTGGAACTGGGTGGAGCCAATGGCCTATCGGTGATGAACGGCGACTCAGTGACGGTCAAGGTGCGGGCGGCGGTGAAGCGGGATATGGAATCGCCGCAGGTGGGGGTGCTGATTCGCAACCGGCTGGGGGTTGACGTTTGGGGTACGAACACAAAGATTGAGGGCGTGGAACTTGGCCATTGGAAGGCGGGCGAAACCATGATGGTTGAATTCGGGTTTAATTGCTTGCTGGCTAGAGGGGAATATACACTGACAGTTGCGATTCAGAATGAGGACGGTTCAAGCCAGGATTGGATTGATGACCGTTTGACGTTGACCGTGATTGACGCAAAAGACGTAGCTGGAGTGATTCACTGGCCGGCACGCGTACGTTGGGAAAAGGGGCCGAATTGACGAATACCGTTGCAGAGAACGACACAAAGTTTTTCGGCCATCCGCGAGGCTTGGCGACGCTGTTCTTCACTGAAATGTGGGAACGGTTCAGTTACTACGGCATGCGAGCTCTGCTAATCCTGTTCATGGTGGCGCCGGTGGCGAGTGGCGGGCTTGGCTTCGATAAAACCAAAGCCGGGGCGATCTACGGGCTCTATACGGGCAGCGTTTATTTGATGTGCCTCCCGGGTGGTTGGATTGCGGACCGGATTTTGGGTCCGCGGCAGGCGGTTTTGTTCGGCGGTATTCTCATTGCCTGTGGGCATGTGAGTCTGTTTCTGCCATCGGTAAATACTTTCTATTTGGGTTTGTTGCTGATTGTGATGGGCACGGGTTTGCTGAAGCCGAATGTAAGCGCGCTGGTGGGTTCGTTGTACTCGAAAGAAGACATTCGCAAGGATTCCGGTTTTTCGCTTTTCTACATGGGCATCAATACCGGAGCCACTTTTGCTCCAATATTTTGCGGCTACGTTGGCCAGCGGGTCAATTGGCACTGGGGATTTGGTCTGGCGGCGCTGGGAATGTTTGCTGGTCTTGTTCAGTTTTATTTGGGCGCAAAATATTTTCCGGAGCTTAAGCCTGCGCCGGCAAGTGTGACCGAAAACGCTGCTGTGCTGAAGAAATGGGGCAGCTTGGCGGCGATCCTGCTTCTAGTGGTTGGCGGACTTCACTTCGCCGGCGTAATCGAATTGACCGCAGTAGGAATTTCCAACACTTTCGGAATTTTGCTTTTCCTAAGTGTGGTGGTCTCCTTCGGAGGGCTGCTGCTGTTCGGTGATTGGAACAAGGAAGAGCGGATGCGTCTTTGGGTTGTGCTGATCCTGTTTCTGGCCGCCTGTATTTTTTGGTCGCTGTTTGAACAAGCTGGATCGACGCTGAACCTTTTCGCGGAAGAGCATACGTTGAATGAAATTTTCGGGATTGGTTTTCCGGCCAGTTGGATGCAGTTCGTTCAGCCGGCGTCTCTGATCATTTTTTCTCCGGTGTTTGCGGCGTTGTGGTTCAAGCTGGGCGATAAGGGCCCGTCCACTCCAATGAAATTCGTGGCAGGATTGGTTTGCGTGGGGCTTAGTTTTTTCCTGATGGCGGCTGGCGCAAGAACTCTAGGTCCGGGAATTAAGGCAAGCGCAATGTACTTAATCGGCTGTTACGTGCTGCATGCAATCGGAGAGGTTTGCTTAAGTCCGGTTGGGCTCAGCGCCATGACGCGGCTGGCTCCACGGAATCTGGTGGGTCTGATGATGGGCTTGTGGTTCATGGCTTCTTCAGTTGGAAATTTTATTAGCGGCCGGGTGGCTGGTTTGTATGAAGGCATGCCAATTCCGGAACTGTTCACCATCGTGGGAATGGTTGGTATGGTGGCGGCTTTGTTCCTGCTTTTTATGACGAAGCCAATTATTCGATTGATGGGAGGAGTGCGTTGAACGTATCTGAAATCCAAAGCGCCCTGCGCCAAGAAGGTCTGGATGGGTGGTTGTTTTTCGATCATCATCAGCGAGACCCGCTCGCCTACCGCGTCCTGCAATTTGAACCGGAGCGGATGTGCACGCGCCGCTGGTATTACTTTATTCCGGCGAACGGTGAGCCGCGCAAGCTGGTGCATCAAATTGAAGCCGGCATGTTGGATGCGATTCCTGGCGAGAAGTTGAAGTATTCGGGATGGGCGGCACAGTTGGACGGGATAAAGGCGATTACGGCTGGGGCGAAGAAGATCGCCATGCAGTATTCGGCCAATTGCGCGATTCCTTATGTGGCGATGGTGGATGCGGGGACCATTGAACTGATTCGTAGTTTGGGCTTAGAGATTGTGACCTCGGCCAATTTGGTGCAGCAGTTCGAGGCCAAGTGGAATCAGGAAAAGTTGGATTCGCATTTGGAAGCAGGGCGGCGCGTGGATCGGGTGCGGCAAGCGGCGTTCGATCACATTGGAGCGTGTCTTCGCGGACGCGCGGCGGTTACCGAGTATGCCGTGCAGCAGTTTATTCTGCGTGCTTTTGAGGACGAAGGGCTGTTTGCTGATCATGGCCCGATTGTGGCGATCAATGCCAATGCTTCGAACCCGCACTACGAACCGCTTCGCGAGAGTTCGTCCGTCATTTCGCAAGATGATTTGGTGCTGATCGACCTTTGGGCGAAGTTGAAGGCGCCAGGTTCGGTTTATTACGACGTGACATGGATGGGATACGCAGGGGATATTCCGCCTGACGAGATGAAGCGGATTTTTGGGATCGTAAGTGGGGCGCGGGATGCGGCGGTGAATTTCATCAAGAAGTCTGTGGCGGCGCAAGCGGCAATCTCCGGCTTTCAGGTGGACGATGTTACGCGGGGCCACATTGTTGAACATGGATTAGGGCAATATTTCTTTCATCGGACGGGCCATTCCATTGGTGAGGAAGTGCATGGCACGGGCGCCAATATGGACAACTTGGAGACACATGACGACCGGCGTATTATCCCGTGGACGTGCTTTTCAATCGAGCCTGGAATCTATCAACCCGAGTTTGGCGTACGGTCTGAGGTAAATGTGTTTGTGGGTGAGAAGGAAGCGATTGTTACTGGGGAGATTCAAAGGGAGCTGTTGCTGATTTGAGCGTGCGAATGAAATTTAGTCAAGAAGTCCCCCTGGCGAGCCTCGCTCGAACTCGGACGAGCTTCCGTTTTTCGAGGTTGTTTCCAATACCTGAGCAGTCGGGCCAGGGGGCACTCCACGGACCCGGGGGTGCGCCTTACATATTCCCGGGGCTCTTCGCAATGCTTCTGGCGCAATCCATTTACGCAGGTAACACATATCCCCTGCCCGTCTCTGATGGCGCTGCGGAAATTGAATGGATAACTCCTTCCACTTTTCGCTTTCAGCGGGTTTGGAACGGCGCTCTCGATTCTAAGCCGGATCGCGCCTCGGAAACAGTCGTCGTCGACCGTAGTGCGGAGAAAGGCATCCTCGAATTTCGGTCGAAGCACCTTGTGGTTAGAGTAAATGAAGCGACGCTGGCTTTTGAGGTCATTGATGGCCATGAGAAGGTGCTCCTGCGCGAAGACAAAGGCGCTGAACTTAAAGACGGGCAAATTGTTCTTAGGCGCCGCATGCCGGACAAGGAAGATTTCGTCGGACTTGGGCCACGGACCGAACAACGGCTTGGAGCGAAAGGCATGGTCATTGAATCCCAAACGCCATTTCTAATTTCCACGGCGGGTTACGGGTTGGACTATAGTTCGGCGGGCGAATTCCGTTTTGATTTGGGCAAGACGAATCCGGCCGAAGCTCGGACGATTATCAGCGGGGTCAGTCGTGTGGAATATCTGTTTCACTATGGCCCAGGGCCGAAGGAAATTTTTGAAGAACGAGCGAAATGGTTACCGCCGATTGATTTTCGCGAGGAAGACGTTGGCGTCCGCGCCGCCGCCCGTCTTCCGAAATATGCGAGGAAGCTAGATAAGCAAACCGATTCGTGCAAAGCGGTGGCGGCGTTGGTGCACGCTTCAATGACGGGGACGCGCGTTCCGGCATTGAATCCTGATGATTATCCGGGCGACGTGAATATGGAAGTGCTAGCCCAGGTTTTGCCGATGGTTTATCGCAAAGAGTGGAGCAACGCTACAGGGCTGAGAAAAAGGCTTGCGCCGTTTCTAATCACCTATCTGCAAGAAGCTACCGAGAAGGGCTACCCGATGATCCACCCGCTACCGATGCAATTTTCCGAAGATGGGGCGGGGCTTGATCGTAGCGATGAATTCATGTTGGGTGACGAGATGTTGGTGGCCCCTTTTTGCGGCGCGCAGCAAAAACGTACAGTGTATCTACCGAGAGGCAATTGGACTCGCCTAACGGGCGGACCGTCGATCAGAGGCAAACAGACGATTTCGATTGACGCCAAAGCGGGCGAACTGCCCATCTTCTTGAGAAACGGCGCGGTGCTGCCGCTTGCGCCCTTGAGTGACGACGAGCCCATGGAGATGCACTACTATCCCAAGCTGGGTGGTGAATTTTTCATATGGGAGCCGGACGCGGATTTTATATCGCAACTGCACGCCTCGCCTGCGCTGGACTATTTCCGGGTGGAATCGGAAACTCGCAAGGAGCGCGTTTACGAATGGGTTCTGCACCAGATGGAAGAACCGAAGGAAGTGCAGATGGTGGATGGACCAACGTTCGAGCGGGCGCAGAACGCAGAAGCCATGGGGCTGAACCGCTGGATGTTTAATCCGGTAACGAAGGAAGTCCGAGTGCGTCTTCAGGCCAAAGTGGGCGGTCACGAGATTGTGAATATCTGGTTGATAAACAGGTGAAGGAAATGATCAAGATTGGAATTCGCGCGCTTGGATTGGGGTTGCTCATCGCCGTCGTTTGGAGCAATGCGCCAGCGCAGCCGCAACAGGCCAAGCGTTGGTATAAGGGCAACCTTCACACGCATACGACGATGAGCGACGGTGACATGCCGCCCGACTACGTCGCGAACTGGTACAAGGAACATGGCTACAACTTCCTGGTGCTTTCCGACCACAATGTGTTGACGCCAATTGCTGAATTGAACGGAGTTCTGGCCGAGCCGGAGAAGTATCTGTTGATTCCCGGCGAAGAAGTCACGACATCCTTGGACAAGCGACCGGTCCACATCAACGCCTATGGGGTCGACCAGGTTATCAAGCCATTTCAAGGCAACGAGATGCACGAACACATTCAAGCGAATATGAACTTGATCCGAAAGGCAGGAGCTCTACCCGCTCTGAATCATCCGAATTTCCAGTGGGCGCTTCAATCGAAAGATTTACTGGCCGTTGAGAATTTACCGCTGATTGAGGTCTACAACGGGCATCCAGCGGTAAACAACAGAGGCGGCGGGGGCTTTGAATCCTTGGAACAGATGTGGGACACGCTGCTAACGGCTCGTAAGAAAGTATTTGGAATAGCTGTCGATGACGCCCACAATTACAAGAAGTTCGACAAGACAATGTCCAATCCTGGGCGTGGATGGGTGGTTGTGCGGGCTTCCTCGCTGGGGCGTAAGGAAATTATGGATGGCATCGCGGCTGGGGACTTTTATTCCTCCACCGGTGTGGAACTGCAGGAACTTGAAACCTCCGCAAAGGGCATTCGGTTAAAGGTGAAACAGGCCGGCACGGTGAAGTACACCACAGAATTCATTGGGGCTCGCGGGAAAGTTTTGGCTCTGGCGCATGGTGCGGATGCGGCTTATGCTTTGAAGCGCTCCGATCAGTACGTTCGCGCGGTGGTGCACGGCTCTAATGGAGATGACGCCTGGGTGCAACCGGCTGCACGCCCTTAGCCCCATGGCCAATCCTTACGAACACAAAGACAGTCCGTATTCGAGTCACGGCCAATTGCTTGGCATGTTGCCTGCATCAGGGGCGGGAATGCGTCTGCTCGACGTGGGATGCTGGGACGGGTCGGTTAGCAGTTTGTACCTGGCCAGAGGATTTCAAGTGACAGGAATTGAGAAGACTCGCCATGCCACGCTTCCCCCATCGATCTCCCTCATCGAGGCCGATTTGCACAGCGGGCTGCCGCCGATAGATGGCCTCTTTGACTACATCATTTGCGCGGACGTTCTGGAGCATCTCCTCAAGCCCTCCGAAGTTCTGAAGCAACTGCAAGCCAAGCTCAAACCAGGAGGGGTACTGGTGGCCTCGTTACCAAACAGTGGCCACTGGTACTTTCGGGTGATGGTGCTCATCGGGCGGTTCCCTAAGGATGAGAATGGGCTATTTGACAAAACGCATTTGCACTTCTTCACCTGGGACGGTTGGCGGGACCTTCTTGCCCAATCAGGTTATACTATCGAAAGAATCAAACCCACGTCGATTCCTGTTTCCCGCGTGCTTCCCAATTGGAGCCGTGCTCTGACGGTTGGCGTCGGGGAGCGGCTGAATTATTGGCTCGCATGCGTCTGGATGCGGCTGTTTGCGTATCAGTTCGTGATTTTAGCTAAAGGTAAATAAGGATTTATAGCATGGAGTCAAAACCGAAGGTCGTAGTAGTGATGCCCGCCTATAATGCGGCCAAGACGCTTCGTATGACTTACACGGAGTTGCCGCACGAAGTGGTGGACTTGGTGATTCTGGTGGACGACGGCAGCAAAGACGAGACGCTGCAAATCGCCCGGGAACTGGGACTGGAAATCTTCGTCCACGATCGCAACTACGGTTACGGCGCCAATCAAAAAACATGTTATCGCGAGGCTCTGAAAGCCGGGGCCGATATCATCGTGATGGTCCATCCTGACTACCAATACGACCCCACGTTGCTTCCAGAAATAATCAAGCCGATTCAAGATGGAACGGCTGACGTTGTTTTGGGTTCCCGTTTACTGGGTGGCAATGTGATGGCCCAAGGCATGCCTTGGTGGAAATACATTTCCAACCGATTTTTGACTTGGGTGGAAAACGTGACCTTCGGACTTAAGCTTGCCGAGTATCACACCGGCTATCGGGCGTACCGAAAAGATGCGCTTGAATCGGTCAACGTTGAGATGAATTCCGACAACTTCATATTCGATCAGGAAATTATCGCTCAGTTCGTTCACGCTGGTTTGAAGATTGCGGAAGTGCCGGTGCCGACACGATATTTCCCGCAAGCCTCGTCGGCCAGCCTCATGCAAAGCACCAAGTATGGCCTTTCAATTCTAACGGTGACCGCCCAATATTGGCTGCACACGCATGGAATTTTGCGCCGCCGGCAGTTTGAAAGTCTTAGCCGACGCTACATGGCTGGGGCCGCCGCAGCTGGGCGGGCGAAGGGATAGCGTTGCCGCGTACTCGCGTTGTTCTTCTTGAGTTCCTTGTTGTCTTCACTCTTGCCGCAGTTCTGATTGGTCCCAAATTCCGTTTGAAGTACATGGAAAATTGGGGATCGATTGATGCCACCTTCATTTCCGATGGCCGAATGCTGGCCGAGAACTGGCCGCATCCGCAATGGCAGCCGCTTTGGTATGGTGGGACGCGTTTCGATTTTGTCTACCCTCCGGGTCTGCGTTACGCGACAGCGGGGTTGACGAAACTGCTCCCTATTATTCCTGCGCGCGCCTATCATTTGTATACCGCGATTATGTTCGCCTTCGGAATTGCCGGGATCTTTTTATTGGTGAGGTTGGGATCAAATTGCAGGATCGCGGGACTGTTGGCGGCATTCGCAGTTGCCTCTGTGTCACCGGCGTTTCTGTTTCTGAAACATATTCGGGCCGATTCGTACAAGGTTTTTCCTCAGCGGCTTAGCGCGTTGGTCCGCTATGGCGAAGGGCCGCACATGTCTTCGCTTGCGATTCTTGGTCCCACGTTGATCGCCAGCTTCTTTGCCTTGAAGGGCGGGAACCCCGTTGCCTTTGCCCTTGCAGCTTTGGGGGCGGCATGGGCGGTCAGTAATAATTTTTACGGGGCCACGGCTCTGGCGATCTTTTTTCCAATTCTGTGCTGGGCGGTCTTCGTCGGACGGAAGGATTGGATGGTTTGGTTGCGCGGCGCGGGTATAGGATTACTGGCTTACGGACTTTCAGCCGTCTGGTTGACTCCGTCCTTCTTGAGCATTACGGCCAAGAACCTCCACTACGTGGCCAAGCCGATGACACGAGGCTCGCTGCCCTTGTTGATCGCCTGCCTAATTGCCTTCGGAGTTGCGAGTTGGTGGTGGGCGAAGGGTGAGGATTCAAAGACTTATTCGGTTTTTGTTGGCGGTAGCGTTGTCATTTTCAGCTTGAATGTTTTGGGCAACTACTATTGGGATTTCCGCGTTTCCGGCGAGCCGGAACGAATGATTCCGGAACTCGACATGGTATTGATTCTAGGATTTGTCGAACTGATTCGACGCCTGTGGAGCGCGGCGCCAAATCGGTGGTTGAAGCCAGTGCTTACCGCCGCAACGGTTGCGGCGACAATCTACTTCGGCCGGCACTTCTTAAAACATCCCTGGCAGTATTACGTTCGCGCCGACTACACGCAGCGCCACGAATACGAAATTTCCAAGTGGGTGCACGAAAACATTCCTGGCCAAAAATGCATGGTCACCGGAACGGTTCGTTTTTGGTGGAATGCCTGGTATTCCGAAGCGCAGGTGGGTGGAGGCAGCGAACAGGGGCTTCAGAATCCGAATAACATGGTGATGCAGTGGGAAACACAAATGGGGAACAATCCGGA
>JANXXI010000168.1 GCA_025350695.1 Acidobacteriota bacterium | reverse complement strand
CTGGACTGTGATTACGATGACGGATCTCGGGAACGGGCGCACGCATCTACGCGTGGCTAGCATGGGCTTCGGGGCGGATGAGGAGTCGGTTGCCATGCGCCACTTCTTCGAGGCTGGGAATGCGGCGACGGTGAAGGCGATTCAGGTGCATTTGGAATCGGATGCACCAGTGCGCGGCAAATGAAAGGAACTCAACTGAACTCAACCAACAAGGTAAATAACGTCTGCTCTCCGCCAGGCTGTCACCAGGCGGCTGCTTTGTAATGTTTTCGAATATTCCGATCCTTCGTGATTAGGGAAGCATTGTGGTTAGCCATCGCTTGCGCCGTTATGATTCGATCAAACGGATCGTCGGTCCAACGAAAGTCCACGGCTTCGGCAGCTACCCGGGCGAAAGGAATTTGGCACTGCTGCACGCCGAAATCGGTGTTGAGAATATTGAAGAGCTTTTTAGCGGGCATCGAAATTCGCTCACGCCTGTACATATAGTCGAATTCGATGTACACCATAGGCGAAATTAGCAGGTCATTGGCTTCGATCTGTCGTTTCGCTTCTTTACTGAACTCGTCCACCATGCCGTCGGCCAAATAGATTGCGACGTGGGTATCCAAGTACGCCACGCTCACAGGCGTTCATCATCCCTCTGCCAGCCTTCTTCCAATTCATCCATCAGCTTGGTATCCGATTCCACTATGGAATCCGGATTCACCAACAAAATGCCCCGTTTGACGGATTTTGAGAGCTTTGAAGTGTTTGTGACCGTGGAAATCCTCAGGGTCTTGCCCTTATACGTGAACTCAGCTGGTTCCCCGCTGACAACCTTGTCCAGGGTTTGAAAGAGGGTTTTTCTTAAGGCTGTTGCTGACATGACTTAAGTGTACATCAGTGGGCGTACATAAGCAACTTGAATATGTACATATTTGGCGGTCATACCGATACTCCGCGCGAACAGTGGTGATATGGTCCGGCGATTTCGGTTTTGTCTCCAACTTTTGCCGCAGACGCGTGTCCACCCTTCTTGGCATTATGAACAGCTGCTGGCGAGGCTACTCGCCTAACGCAAACGCCAAAACGTTTGTGCCCGAAGCAATTGCTAAGTATTGCTTGCCGTCAAACATGTACGTCATCGGCGATGCCCTCAGTGACTGGTTAGTCTGAAAACTCCAGAGTGGTTTGCCCGACTTACTGTCAGCCACCATCAACGCGCCACTATCCTCGCCGAAGACAACCACACCGCCCGCCGTCGCAAGGGTTCCGGAGCGCGACTCGCCGGAACCGACTTGCGCCATTTCCCAAGCGATTTTCCCCGTATTGATGTCGATGGCGCGCAGAATCCGCTCCGGTGGGTCGGAAGGCGCATTTCGGGAACTGCCGCCCATGAAGCCGCGCCCCGCCTCCCACGCCACGGGGCCTTTGCGATAGATGCCGCAACTCTCAATTGTCTGTACATAGAAGAGATTGGTTCCTGGGTCGAAGGACGCCGACCACCAGTTAGTGCCGCCTAACACAGCCGGGCAGGTCTTCGTGCCCTTCTCTGTAGGCTCCTGATCGGGAGTGCGAATCGGCCTGCCATTTGCATCAATGCCACTGGCCCAGGTTAGCTTGTTGACGAACGGTTTTGCCAACAGAACCTTGCCGTTCGTCCGGTCGATCACGTAGAAAAATCCATTGCGATTCGCTTGGAGCAGAAGCTTACGCGGCTTGCCTTCCCAATTAGCGTTTACCACTAACAGCGGCTCTTGCGCGTCCCAATCCCAGACGTCGTGCGGAGTGAACTGGTAGTGCCACTTCAGCTTGCCGGTTGCAGAGTCTAGCGCAATGACGGAGTCGGAATAAAGATTATCGCCTTCCCGATTATCGCCGTTGTGATCGGGCCCCGGGTTTCCGACCTGCCACAGCACTTGGTTCATGTCCGGATCGTAACTACCGGTGAACCAGGTGGCTCCACCAGGATGTGCGAAGTCCTTTCCATTCCAAGTTTCTGAGCCGGGCTCACCCTTGGCTGGGATAGTCCAGAAGCGCCAGGCCTCCTTGCCGGTAGCCACGTCGTACGCCGAGAGGAAACCGCGCACGCCGCTATCACCGCCACCAATACCGGCCACGACTAAGTTCCCGACTACAAGCGGAGCTGACGTACCGAAGTAGTTTTGCTTGTGGTCAGCCATGGTGGCCTCCCACAATAGCGCGCCCGTATAGCGGTCCAACGCAATTAGGTGGGCATTGTCCGTTCCCATGAAAATGCGGCCACCGGATACAGCGGCCCCACGATTCACTTTACCTTCCAGGCCCTTCGTAGCAGGCCTTTCAAACCGCCAGATTTCCCGCCCAGTGCCGGCGTCTAGCGCATAACATTGATTGGCCGCGGTGATGTACATTACGCCTTCTACAACTAGAGGCGTGCCTTCAAGCACCGGAACGTTAACCAGCGAGTAAATCCATTTGGGCGCCAACTTCGCGGCGTTCCCCGGCGTGATTTGCTTCAAAGCGCTGAAGCGATTGCCATTCAGTTGCCCGTCGTAACTAGGCCAATCGGCCTGCGAAGTAACTATGCGAAACTTCTCGCCTTCGTTGCGCAGCAGCGCGATTTTGCCGTCTGCCGTGCGCAGTTGCATATCGGTCGCCGTGCGATTCACGGATACGCCCTTCAACGTGCGGCCATCGATAGTCTTGACGGAAACCTGAACTGCGCGCATAGCGCCACGCCGCGGCGGCTTCAACGTGCGCAAATGCCCGACGAGGTCCTTCAATTCGGCGTCGCCCAAGGAAAACGAAGGCATGCCGCGCGTGGGCAGTCCGTTCCTAATGGTGGACATCACTTCGTCGTTACTCCGAAGCGCGATTCTTACGACGATACCCGCGGCGAACTCGCCTCCGTTGCCATCGTCCCCATGGCAAGAGGCGCAGCGGCCTTCGAATGTAGCCTTCCCAGCTTGTTCGTTTTGCGCAACAAGCTTCACGGCGCACAGGGCCGCCAGCGGAATCAGTTTCAAGGTCATCACCATATCCTACTCCGAATGGAGTGGATGTTGAGAGTGATCTTAGAACCGGATCCGCACGGTGACCGAGACGTGACGGGCCTGCACTGGGGTTGACGTGATGGAGCCAAACGTTGTGGACGTGTACGCTGACAAGCTCGTTGGATTCGTACACTGCCCACCCACGGCAGCGCAATTAATTGCGAGACCTGTACTCGGATTGCCTGGATTGAAGTGGTTAAACACGTTGAATGCTTCCACCTTAAAGCTCAGAGTTGTGTTGCGTTCCCGCACGCTGATGTTGATGTCCTTCTGCAAGCCGAAATCGAAGTTCATGACGCCGGGTCCATAAGTCATCGTAGGCTGGGCGTTTCCAATGCCATAAGAAGTAGCCGATGGAAGCACGAAACTGGCGGCATTAAAGGGATACCATAGTCGCGGATCAACCGCCGCCAAACTGGCATTGACTCCGGTGTAAACTGACGATGGCGTAGCGCCATCGGCGAGCAACAAACTGCCATTCTGTTGGCAGCGGAACGGGAAGCCACCGGTAGGTGTTCCTGTCCAGTAGCCAATGGGCGCACCGTTCGCTCCGCAACTCACCGCCAGGGCCTGTCCATAGAAGAACGTGCCGACGCCCGACCAGTGCCAACCATCAAAGACATGCTTGGCAACAGGGTTGTTCCATAACTTCATTATGCCCGGAACGTCGTAACCCCAATTCACATTCACCGCATGCGGCCGGTTGCTGGTGACATTTTTCAGCAGCTTATCATCCACCCATTGATTGCGATTGTAAGTCAAGGTTTTCGACCACGTATAGTTGGCTCCCAGTTGGAAGCGCTTAGAGAAGCGGCGGTTGATGGCGAGTTGCAGCGCATTGTAATTCGATGCGCCGTCCTGCGTATAACCCTGAATGGCGCCCCATCCGCGATAACCTCCGGCCAAAGAGCGAATCAGGTTGGTGGAATAGAATCCGGCTGTGCCGCCGTTGCCGCTGGTGGGGTCCAGATACTTCGAATTTACGCCGCCAGTTGGCGACCAGGTCGTGTAAGGCTTCACGGCGTTGAAGTCAATGCGGCCCTGGTTGAATTGATTATGAGCCACGTTGCCGACATATGTAGCATCAAGGATGAAACCCTTGCCCAAATCGCGCTGAATACCAAAGGACCAGTTGTAAGTTGACGGCGGCTTGTAATCAAGTGATCCGCCAGTTGTCGCCTGCGGCGTGTAAACCACTGGGGCGCCGATCAAGCTGTTGATGGATGTATTCAGGATCAGCGGCGCTTGATAGCCGGGAGGGGCAGCCAGCGGACCTACGCCTTGCCCGGTTGCTCCAATCGTCGCCACGCCGAATGCCCGGCCGTAGAAAATGCCGAAGCCAGTGCGCAATGCAGTTTTGCCATCCCCGAACACATCCCAAGCAAGCCCGATGCGCGGAGCAATCTGGATTGGCGGATTATTGAATAACTGGCGGTCCTTTTGAATGATGCCCGAGAAAGGTAGGCTTCCCGTGGCGAAGGATGCTGGATCGAAAGTACCTTGCAGGGCATACGGATAGACTTTCCCAGTGGATGGATTGATGGAAGCTTTATTGGCCGTTGGGCAACTTACGGCGCCGCCGACGGGAACGGTGCAATACGGAAACAGTAATTGTCCGGCTTTGGAATCGCTATAAGCTTTGGTATCGAAGACGCCCAGAGTGGCGCTGGCGGAGCGAATTGTGCCCAGGAATTGAAAGCGCAGGCCGTAATCCAAAGTCACGCGTCTGGATAATTTCCAGGTGTCTTGCACGAACCACTCCACCTGTTTATAGCGGGCATGTTCGATGTTCCGGCGATTGTCTTCCCCATAGCCGTAGGCGTTTCCGGTGAGCGCATTAGAGAAGGGATTGCCGGTGTCCACTGGACTTCCCAAATCGGAGCCGAAATAGTAAGTGCCGGCTGTGTTGTAAGTAGTATAGGAACTTACATTACGCGCCGATGTTTCAAAATATAATCCCGCCTTTAGCGTGTGCGGGCCTTTGATCCAGGTTACGTTATCGACGACGTTGTGAGCTTCATCGGTGCCGTCGAACGGCCAGCGGCTATCGAACCCGAAAGAGGGGAGACCCGGGATACCAGTTGGCGATGACTGCGCGCTGAAGCCGGAGGGTAATCCAAAATTCACTTGCGGCAACAGGTTGAGCGTATTTGCTCCAAACAGATTCGGTAGCTTGATCGCATTGCCGCTCGCATCCTTCAGCGGGAGTTGGCTGGCGGAAAACAAAGCGGTCTCGGTAGGGCTGTTGCCTTGGTGAGCGCGGTTGATGCCCAACGTCATTTCGTTGATCAAGTTGGGCCGGAAAGTATGTACGTAGGTCATGGCCGCACCTGCCGAGGGAATGTGATAGCTATGCGGAAACTGCCCCCATCCATCGCCCAGCGCTCCCAGAATCGCGCCGTAGCCCGATTGATCCTGATAGTCCTGCAGAAGGCGGACAAACATCGTGTCCTTTGACGAAGCGTTGTAATCAACTCGCAGGATTTTGTCTTCGCGCGGTTGGGTGTTCGTACCTTGGAACTGGAAGTTATATTGCCGCTGGCCAGTCGTATCCGGGAAATTTGGCAGAGGGAAACGATTCAGAAACGCGAGGCCAATGTTGCTGATACGGCTTGGCGGAACCTTGTTTCCCGGAAAGCACCCAGCCGCGCCCGCAGTGCTGCAAGCCGCACCCGTATTCGGATCGCGAATCAGAATTGCAGTTCCATTTGGATTCACAGACTGCGAAAAATCGCCGGTGCGTTCGAGGGCGGTGGGCATCGTGTATCGGTTCGGCCCGGCCAGCCCCTTATTCGCAAGGTAGTCGTAGGAGAAGAAAAAGAACAGGCGATTGCGGTCTTTATTGAATCGAACGCCTGGGATCAGCAGGGGGCCGCCAATGGTGCCGCCTGGGTTCTGAAAACGATACCGAGGTTTGGCGACACCCAATCTGTTGTTGAAAAATTCGTTGGCATCCAGTGTCTCGTGACGCCAGTCGTAATAAGCAGTTCCGTGAAATTGGCTCGATCCGCCCTTGATCGTGATATTGAGTTGTCCTCCGTTACGCGCTCCGTATTCGGCGTTGTAATTGGAAACCAGCAACTTCACTTCGCCCACCGCATCGATGCTGGGCGCAATGTAGCCATTGATGCTTGGAGCGCCGCTATCCTGACTGACAATGCCGTCCAGGGTAACCAGCACTTGTCCCATTTGCCCGCCATTGATTGTCGGCGTGTTGCCGCCCCAGCCGCGCGAATCGTGATTGCCCAGGTCCTGCACGCCGGGCAAAGTTTTCAGCACTGCCATAAAATCGCGGCCACGCACAGGCGTATCGCTGATCATTTGTTGATTGACGTTCTGCGACCGGTCCGAACTGCTGGTGGCTACGTGGGCCACTTCGGCTTCTACTTCAATTGAGGTTGCAACGTCGCCGATGGTTAGCTTGATTGCGTGCAAGTCGACGCGTTCCTGCGAACTGACGGTTACATTCTGCTGTTCGAAGGCTTTGAAGCCGGATTGCGTAACCCTCACGCTGTAGGCTCCAGGAAATAGTCCCGTAAATTCAAAGGCGCCGGTTGCGCTGGTGGTGAAATCTCGCGATTGTCGCGAAACGTTGTTGGTTAGCTTCACCTGCGCGCCGGATACAACCGCGCCCGCGGCGTCAACCACTGAACCTGTGACTGAGCCGGTGACCGTCTGCGCGTTTACTAACGAGCCGAATGCGATCAGTGCAGTCCCAAGAAATAATGCCGGCGTTCTTGACATACCTGGAATCCCCCCGGCAGAAATCATATCATGGATGAAGTCGAGGAGATGCTGGCATATGCCGATTTCAGGCAAGGACCTATGACCGCCCTTAGATATTTGGGTTATGCCCCCCATAGCATCTTTCGATACTTCCTGGCGCCGGATATAGGCGAGAATTAAGACACAGGAAAACTTTGCCCTAACGAGGGCTCCAGTCAGGAGATTCCATGCAACTTGAAGATTACGCACTGCAGGGATTTCACGATGAGATGTTCGATGAATCCGGTGTGGCGCGGCCAGAGGCGAAGTTGTTGCTCGATACCATCGGTGCGCTGGAGGACGGGCAACTGCAAAGATTTCAACGTGCCGCCGAACGCCGTCTGGTCCAGATGGGGATCACCTTCAACGTTTACGGTGACACCGGTGGGACTGAAAGAATCTTCCCATTCGATTTGATTCCGCGAATCGTGCGTTCGGAGGAATGGAACTGGATTGAAATCGGGCTCAAGCAGCGCATTCGAGCGCTGAATCTCTTCATTGATGATATTTATCACGACCAGAAAATTGTCAAAGACAAAATCGTGCCCGATGAGGTCATTCGGTCGGCGGTTTTCTACCGGCCACAGTGCGTGGGTCTCAATCCACCACTAGGCGTTTGGTGTCACATTACCGGAACGGATTTGGTGCGGCACGGTGACGGCAAGATTTACGTCCTCGAAGATAATCTGCGGGTCCCCTCCGGAGTCTCCTACGTGTTGGAAAACCGGGATTTGATGAAGCGAACCTTCCCGCAGGTCTTCGAAGGATTGCGCGTTAGGCCGGTTGACGATTATCCCAGCAATCTGCTGCAAACTCTGGAGGATATCGCGCCGGCAGGAGCCGAAGGCAAGCCGGTAGTTGTCTTGCTGACGCCTGGAATCTTTAACTCGGCGTACTTTGAACATAGTTTTCTAGCCCAGAAGATGGGGATTCCATTAGTGGAGGGCCGCGATTTGGTAGTGGAGAGCGATGCGGTGTGGATGCTGACAACGAAGGGCCGGCGGAAAGTGGACGTGATTTACCGCCGCATCGACGACGATTTCCTGGATCCGCAAGCGTTCCGCAAGGACTCCATGCTGGGGGTGCCGGGATTAGTGCAAGCGTATCGGGCTGGGCGCGTGGCGTTAGCCAATGCGCCTGGTAACGGAGTAGCCGACGACAAAGTGGTCTACGCGTACGTGCCGCAGATGATCCGCTATTACCTGGGCGAGGATGCAATTTTGCCTAACGTGCCCACATATCTATGTTGGCGCGACGCCGACCGGCAGCACGTGCTCGCTAATCTGGACAAGCTGGTTGTCAAGGCCGCCAATGAGGCAGGAGGCTACGGCATGTTGATTGGGCCCCACTCCACGGTGGCTGAACAGGAGGAATTCGCAAGAAGGATTCAAGCGCATCCCAGGGAATATATTGCACAGCCGACGCTGGCCTTGTCGCGTGTCCCTACCTTAATCGGCGATCACCTAGAAGGGCGGCATGTCGATCTACGGCCATACATTCTTTATGGCAAAGATATCCATGTTCTTCCGGGGGGCCTGACGCGGGTCGCACTGCGAAAGAATTCGCTGGTTGTGAACTCCTCGCAGGGCGGCGGCAGCAAGGACACTTGGGTTCTGGCGGAATCCTTAAACGGTAGCCGAGACGGTGACGCGGCATGATGAGTGAAACAAACCCTCTTTTGAGTCGAGTGGCGGACGCAGTTTACTGGATGGGGCGCTACATTGAACGCGCGGAAAACGTAGCCCGGTACATCGGCGTGAATTTGAACTTGCAACTGGACTTGCCGCTTGATCCGGCGCATCAGTGGCAGCCTCTGATAGACACGAGCGGCGATACGGAAAGTTTCCAGAAACGTTACGGCGTGGCAACACAGGCTCGGGTCATTGAATTTCTGGCTTACGACACCGAAAACCCCAGTTCCATTAGCTCCTGCTTGCGAAGCGCCCGCGAGAATGCACGCTCGGTTCGCGAAACCATTTCCTCTGAGATGTGGGCGCAGATCAACGCTATGTATCTGCAGATCCAATCGCAGCGCTCCATGCCGGAGCCTGAGCGTCTTCTTGATTCCCTTCGCGAAATTCGCATGGGCTGCCACCTTTTCCAAGGGGTTACAGACGCCACTATGACGCATAACGAACCGTGGCATTTCCTGGAATTGGGCCGAAAACTGGAAAGAGCCGATAAGACTTCCCGCATATTGGACGTCAAATATTTCATGCTGCTTCCTTCCTCGAAGGAGGTTGGAACGCCCTACGATGATATACATTGGGCCGCCGTTTTGAAATCTGTCAGCGGCTTCGAAATGTATCGCAAAAAGTACGGCCGCATCACGCCGCGAGACGTCGTCGACTTTCTGGTGATGGATCGGGACTTTCCGCGCGCTGTGCACTATTGCATTTGTTGCGCCAATGAATCTATCCACACAATCTCCGGAACGGCTAGAGGCTATTACCAATACCGTTCTGAACAATTAATGGGCCAACTACTTTCTGAACTGGACTACACATCCACTGACACGATCATCAAGGGGGGGCTGCACGAATACCTGGATGCCCTGCAGCACAAGATGAATGAGATTGATGACTCTGTCCGGACGGAATTTATCGCCCGCGCGTCGCAGAGTCAAAGCCAGAGCCAGACATCCACGTAGCGCTAAGAACTTTCCGCGAGGAGCGCGCCCCGCTTTGCGCGCCTTTTAGTAGATCGAACAACCACGAAAGTTGAACGGCGCCAATATATCCGTTTAAGGGAGAAGGTTAATGGATACAGATCTTATGAACGTAACGGACAGTGGGTCGACACACTTTTTGACAATTGAAGAGATCGAAAACGTTGTGCAGGAAGGCAACCAGCCGGCTGAAACGCTGACGAACGTCGTGGCGCTGATTGCCCGGCGGTTCAATACCGATGTCTGCTCCGCCTATTTGTTGGAACCCGACCGCGCCAACCTGGTACTGGCGGCGACTTTGGGTTTGCGACGCGAATCCGTGGGGTCCGTGCGGATGGCCTTGAACGAAGGCCTTGCCGGATTCACCGCAGAGCAGATGATGCCTGTTTCGGTGGAGGATGTAAAGAAGCATCCAAGGTTCAAGTATTTCCGGGAAGCCGGCGAGGACGCCTATCAATCGTTTCTTGGAGTACCGCTGATTGATCGCGGAGTGCTGCAAGGCGTGTTGGTTGTGCAGACGATTGAACGACGGAGTTTCAGGGAAGATGAGGTGCGGATGTTGGTCGAAGCCGCTTCCCAACTAGCTCCGATTATCAGCGAAGCCCGTACGCTTGACCGCTTCATCGCGCCAACGCAGGAAAAGCTCTGGAGTTTGGCGCGGAATCTCTGGTGGAGTTGGGATCAGGAGTCCACCACGCTGTTCCGCGACCTCGATTCGGCGCGTTGGAGAGCTCTCAACCACAATCCCATTTCGTTGCTATCGGAGATTCCTTTCAAGGAACTGGAGCGCCGGGCCATGCAGATGGTGCTGCATGGCCGCATTAATTACGCCTATCGGCGCCAACAGGAATATCTGAAGGCGGATCGAACCTGGGGCGACACCCATGCTGGCGTGCTTCGTCCCCGGCCCGTCGCCTATTTTTCCTTGGAATTCGGATTGCACGAGTCACTGCCAATCTATTCGGGTGGGCTAGGCGTTCTGGCCGGCGATCACGTGAAGAGCGCCTCCGATTTGGGGATTCCCCTGGTCGGCGTTGGGCTTTTCTACGGCCAGGGTTACTTCCGGCAGAGACTGGACGGCAATGGTTGGCAGCGCGAAGAGTATTTGGTTACCGACATCAACCAACTGCCACTGGAAATAGCAATTGGCAAAGACGGGGCGCCGGTTACGGTGGAGGTGTTTACCAGAACGGGCTGCATCCGGGCGAAAGTATGGCGGACGAAAGTGGGTCGCATTGACCTGTTGCTGCTTGACACGAACGTGGAAGGAAATGCGCCCGAAGACCGCGAGCTCACTTCGCGTCTTTATGGCGGCGATGGGCGTGTGCGCATCCGTCAGGAATTGCTTCTTGGCGTGGGTGGGTTCCGGGCGTTGAAGGCGATGGGCATCACTCCAAGTGTTTTGCATTTGAATGAAGGTCACAGCGCGTTTGTGGCGCTGGAAGCGACGCGGAGCCGGATGGAAGAGGAAGGCTTGAGTTTTGACCAGACCACGCCGCACATTTCACGCGAAGTCGTATTTACCACGCACACCCCGGTGCCTGCGGGTCATGACCGTTTTTCACCGGACTTGATGGAAGAACATCTGGGGCCCTTACGGGACGCGCTTGGATTGTCGCACGAGGGCCTTATGGCGCTTGGACGGGAGAATCCGGGCAATCACCACGAAGAGTTTTGCATGACGGTATTGGGTCTGAAATATGCGCGGCGAACCAATGCCGTTTCGGCGCTGCACGGCGAAGTTTCCCGAAGTATGTGGGCCGGATTGTACCCCGGCAAGCGTGAAGAAAGTGTCCCCATCGGTCACATCACGAACGGCGTGCATGTACCTACCTGGCTGGCTCCGCAAATGTTTCGCCTTTATGACCGGCATCTTGGAGCCGATTGGAGTCGGCGAAGTGGCGAAGCGGAGACTTGGGAGGGTATTGAGAATGTGGATGACGGCGAGTTGTGGGAAACGCATTTGGCGCAGAAAGCGCGTTTGATCGAATTTACCCGTTCCCGTTCCGTCGAGCAGGCTAACAATCGCAGCGAATCTGCCGCGACCAAACAACATTTGAGTCGTATTTTCAGCCCCGATGCGTTGACGATTGGCTTCGCCCGGCGATTTGCCACCTACAAGCGCGCCAATTTGATTTTGCGCGACTTGGAACAAGTAATCTCCGTGGTCAATGACCTGAACCGTCCGGTGCAGTTTATTTTTTCCGGCAAGGCGCACCCTCACGATGAGCCAGGAAAGCGCGTGCTTCAGGAAATCGCAAATCTAATGAGGCAAACTCTTTTCGCGGACAAAATCGCTTTCATTGAGGATTACGACATTAACGTGGGAAGGTTGCTGGTGCAAGGAGTAGACGTTTGGCTGAACAATCCGCGCCGGCCGCTAGAAGCTTCCGGAACAAGCGGACAAAAGGTAGTACTAAACGGCGGATTGAATCTTTCCGTGCTGGACGGTTGGTGGGCGGAGGCCTACGACGGACTGAATGGCTTCGCGATTGGCACGGGCCGCACCAACTCCTCGGAGCATGTACATGATTCACGCGATGCCGAGGACCTTTACAAAGTGCTGCGCGAGGAAGTGATTCCGCTGTTTTACACGCGGGACAGGGACGGTCTGCCTCGCGGGTGGATTAAACGCATGAAGCGAACGATTCGCACGTTGGGCTGGCGTTTCAACGCGAACCGGATGGTGATGGATTACGTCCTTCACAGTTACGTGCCCGCGGCTGGTGGGCGTTCCAGCGACATGAGCGTTTGCGGATGATCTGAAACAACTTCGGCATACATAAGGCTCTCTCAGAATTGGACGGTGTCCGATGGATGGCCCTGTTAAACTTAGAGAAGAAAAAATTGATCAATAAGGTAATTTAATGCTGTTTAGAACTGGTTACGAAATTATATATACTTTCCCCCAGCCCACGCCGATCATACTGGTCCTGAATGTGCACGATTCCCGTGCGTCCGATCTAATCGTCCCTGATCAGTTGAGGACCGAACCTTCAATTCCCATAAGCCGCTACCGTGACGGGTTTGGAAATCAGTGCCATCGAATCCTCGCTCCCGCGGGCCGGCTGTGTCTTAGGGCTAACGCCACTGTCAGAGACAGCGGCGAGCCGGATGAAGTTTTGTCCGCTAATACTCAGGACGCTGTGGAAGATCTGCCCGCGGAAACCCTTGTATTCCTGCTGGGAAGCCGCTATTGCGAGACCGATTTGTTATCGCACACCGCGTGGGGCCTCTTTAGCGGCACGACTCCCGGCTACCCGCGGGTGCAGGCGATCTGTAACTACGTTCACAACCATATTGTTTTCAACTACCAGAACGCCCGCGCCAGCAGAAGCGCCTCTGAGGCTTTCAACGAAGGGACCGGTGTCTGCCGGGACTATGCGCATCTGGCTATCGCATTCTGCCGCTGCATGAATATTCCGGCACGCTATTGCACTGGTTATCTTAGCGATTTAGGCACTCCACTGCCGTACCCTCCGGGTGATTTCGCGGCTTGGTTTGAGGCCTGGATCGACGGTCGTTGGCATCGCTTTGACCCCCGTAACAACACTCCGCGCATAGGGCGCATCCTAATGGCGCGAGGCCGTGATGCGGCCGACGTCGCCATTGCGACAACTTTTGGTCCCAACACTTTGGAAAGTTTCAGGGTGTGGACCGATGAAATCCAAAGTAGCGAAGCCGCTGGCGGATCAGCCTCCTGATGTCGTTTCTCACGGTTAAACATGCTACAACTTACCGTTACGCCTCGCCGGTTGGCCTAGGCGAACATCGCATGTTGTTCCGTCCTCGCGCGAGTCACGATTTACGGCTGCTAGAGACCAGTTTGGTCATCACACCCCAGCCGGTTTTATTGCGGTGGCTGCACGATCCTTTCGATAACTCCGTGGCTGTGGCTACGTTTGAGGGCTCCACCACGGAACTTCGATTCGACAGTACGGTAACACTGGAGCATTTCGAGAATTCCGTGCCGGAGTACCCACTTGAGGAATACGCACGAACATACCCATTCCATTATTCAGATGAAGATTTTGCCAATCTAGGGCGCGCGTTGCCGCATTCTTACTTAATAGACCCGGAGGTGAGTGAATGGGCATTACAGTTTCTCGATGCCTCAAGCACTACCGCAACGATGAAAATGCTCCGCGCCTTAACCAATGGGATTAGAGACCAGTTCCGGTACACCCGCCGCGTGGAAAAAGGCGTGCAAACTCCCTCGCAGACTTTGAAGAGCAAGAAAGGAAGTTGCAGGGATTTTGCGGTCCTTATGATAGAAGCAACCCGGTCACTGGGTGTCGCGGCCCGATTTGTCAGCGGATATATATTCGTTCCCAACAGTTCTGGTTTGGCGGGTGGAGGAGCTACCCATGCCTGGATGCAAGCCTATCTTCCTGGTGCAGGCTGGATTGACTTCGATCCCACGAACAACATCATCGGGAACCGGAATCTAATTCGCGTCGCCGTCGCTTGGGATGCCTCGCAAGTCCTACCTCTATGGGGCACTTATGATGGAGCCGCGGAAGACTTCCTTGGCATGGACGTGACCGTGACGGTTTCGGAAACGGAGAGATGAGAAGACAATGATGGAGCCTCGCATTCTCCGCGCCGACGGGAAGAGCCGCTTCCTGCTCTTCTGCGATCACGCGAGCAATGCTGTTCCGGAGGAATTGCGGAATTTAGGATTGCCTGAGTCTGAACTCGCGCGGCATATTGCGTGGGACATTGGCGCGGCTGGCGTAACGGAAGAGCTTTCGGATATTTTAGATGCCCCCGCCGTCCTCTCCGGCGTATCCAGATTGGTCATCGACTGCAACCGCCAGCTTCACGCTTCGGATCTCATCCCTGAGACCAGCGACGGAACGGTCATACCCGGCAACCTGCATCTTAATGAAGCGGCCAAGGCGGCCCGTATCAGGCTCTGGTTCCATCCGTATCACGACGCGGTGGAATCCGTGCTGTTGCAACGCGAAGCGAAGGGCGCCGAATCTACGGTGGTCTCCATACATTCCATGACGCCGATGCTTGGAAAAGAGTCAAGGCCCTGGCAAATTGCGCTATCCAGCTATCTGGACCGTAGCCTTACCGAAATCGTGCTTGCCGCTCTGCGTCAGAGCGGTGACGTTGTTGTAGGAGATAATCAACCCTACGATCTGGATCCGAAGGTTGATTACAGTACTCCGTACCATGCCTTGCGCCGCGGATTGCCGCACATCCAGGTGGAATTCCGGCAGGACGAGATCGCCGACGCGGCTAACCAGCGTAGCTGGGCTGTTCGTTTCGCGCGGGCTCTGCGACAGGTAGAGCGGACGTGAACTGCTAGCGGCACACGGCCCGCCTCGTTGTATCCTAGTAGTCAAACCAATTGAAGTAGCGCCCATGTTGAATCGCGGCTTCCGACCACCTCGAAAAACCACCATGTCGATAGGCTGATTCCATGCGCCGCGATGGCAACCATATGCTCGGCCTTCCCACGTATGGCAAGAAATCCCCTCGCCACGCGTGGATGAATGGTCTTTACGCGGCCATCCAACATCTCAGGAAAGCCCGTCACTTCGGCAACATCCTTCACTGGAATACCCGCGTCTTGAATCGCTTTTTGCCGTGCCGCCGGTGGAGATTAATTCCACACCAAGCCGTTCAAGCCGTGCGCAAAGTCCACGAGGCCAGTTTTGTCCGTGAGGCTCAAAGAGCCCGCCTGATTGTCTCCATGAACCCGTCATTTTCATAAGGGGGCCTTGGCGGATACATCAAAATCGTGGTGCGTCCGAGAAGACGCATTGATCTATTGGCTTCGTTTTGCGCGCGGCCATGGTTTCGAGTTTCTTAACGTTGAAATAGAGAGGCGGCTGATTCCGAATTGGAATCGCCGCCCGTGGTCAAATTGTTTCATGGAGCGGCAGGGGTTGCGGAAGCGGGGTGGAGGTAAGTTGATGACGGGGCGTGTCGAAGAGAGCACGAAACCGGTTGGGATTCAAGTTCGCCAGACGCCCAGATCTATTCCCGCTTCGCCAGATCCGGTGTGTAACCCACGACGATGCGGTTTGCGATTACCATCCATAGGTTTATCGTGGTTTTTTGTCCCGATTAGCTTCTTTGCGTTCATAGGCTTGCTTCGCATAGCTCGCGAGAGTTTTCCTGAGTTCCTCTGGATGAATACCGCTGTGTACCCTTCCGATATCGACAAGCGGATCTTTGAGAAGTTGAAGTGTGGTCGGCTGGCCATGGTAGCGCTCTACCAATGCCGCCCCCCAAATGTGTAAAGTTGCCCCTTCAATGTCCTTCAATCTAGCAGGAATCACTTCCTGAGCAACTTGTCGAATGAGTGGGTTTTTAGATTCGAGAGCATAGTAGAACTTTGTTATGAAGTTTGGGTCTCTCCATCCAAATTTTGACGTAATTCCGGCCTCAATCCATTTACTTGAGTCGGGTGTGTTGGCGAATACTCGTGCTACGAATTCAAGAGCTTCAATTGTGCCGGCAAAAACTATTGTATTTGTGACTCTCCAGATGGGCTGCTTATTTGCGTCAGGATCTATTAACCACTCTTTGATTTGATGTTCCGCCATAGGAAGCACCCAATTTTTGCTATTCATGAGTAGTCTGAAGTCGTCGCAATTGTCAGAAGTCCGAGGATACCCCTCAACATTGCAAGATGGGGAATTAAGGTAATCCGCAACAAAGGTTCGTTGGTACTCCTCTGGTTTCCTAAGAATATCTGTAAGGTTAGGGCTCATAAGGTTGGGGTCCTGAGCATTACATCGGATAGATGCGAGGATGACGAATACGGTGAAACGCGGCTTATTATAAAGTTTACAAAACATTTAGAAACTCCACAAGTTGTACAAATAGGGCTGACTGGGGATCAGGATCCCTTAGCGATTGGGACCCAACGTTACCACACATTAATGGGCCATACGAACTAAGTGCAGTTATTTGAAGCGAAATATCCTCTGAATGGCGAAACTGATGATTCGGGTCGTGGAAGCGTTGTGATGGGACAAAACCTACAGGCACGAATATGTCAGCACTGGCGGGATAAGTCACGACGGCGCTTTGGTGGCAAACCGCACCATCGCTTCTCGCGTCGGACAAGTCTCTACAACCATTGCTGATGTAGCCTGGCAAGTTGTTTAAAGGCCAACTAACCAGCCGGACCGCATTATTGCAAGATGTACCCGACGCGGCAAACCACTGATAGTTGACTGATCGTGGATCCCAACTCATCCTCAATGGGTTTAGGAATGGGATTCCTCCGGGCGAAGTTCCATAAGATAATGCCTCGTCCAGAGTCTGAGTCACTGGAAAGGTTGGGCCGCCAGTTCCTGTGTATCCTGAGGGTACCAATCGGGCAGAGTCTGTCCTGTGGTGCTTACCAGTTGGACATAGTTGAACAGCTGCCCGAGAGGGCCATTGGATGTTGTTGCCGGGTTCGCAAAGGTGACGTCAATAGCCACGGTTAGAGTATTGCCACTGGCTTGGATCGTGGACGTTGCCAGTTTCAAAGTGCACTGATCCGTAACGAGCGTTCCCGACGACTGCGCGGCGCCGCTTTGGCTGGGTACATATACCATTCGGAACAGGTTGGTTGCCCGGACGAACTCCACCGCACAACCGGCATTATTTTCAGTAGGGCTGGTATTCAACAGCAGATGCCCGCTGGCGATGGAGGTCGCGCCCTTGAACACGTAGGTGAACTTCTGCGGCAAGCCGGTACCGGAAATGGGCGATATGCTGTTGACCGACACGTTGGCGCAGGCACCCTTGCACAGTTGGATGTCGTCCAGCACGAAATCGTTTCCACCGGCGGCGGTGCTGGTGTCGAAAATGCCGAAAATGACGGTGGAGGAAGTAGGCGTGAAAGTTGCCGCGATGGTGGTCCATCCGTCCTGCGTGGTTGGGGCGGCAGCTTGTACGTTGACGACGCCGGGCAGGGGCGTCCAGGCTCCGTTTTGCTTTACCCGGAATTCCAAGCTTGCCTGGGCTCCGCTGGAATAGGCTGAGGCGGCGAAGGCCTGGAGTGAGTAGGATTTGGTTGTGTCGAGATCCTTAACTTGCCGCGACCAGATGTACTGGTGAGCGGCGTCGGTAGCTCCGTTGACGATCATCATTTTTCCGCTGCCTGAAGTGTGGTCGGGGAAGGAGTTGAACAGGTTGTGACTGTTGCTGGCGCTGGTATCGATGGTGTAGTTGCCTTCGGGCGTCAGATTGCCGTTGGGGTTGGCTTGGGAAACACCTGGCTGCACGAAATCGTAGCCGCTTTCGTATTCGAAGTTTTCAAGGAAGTAGACGGTAGCGGCGTTGGCGGCGTCGGAAATGCTGATGTCGTCGATGGCGAAATCGTTACCGCCGGCTCCGGTGTTGAGGTCGCGGATGGTGAGGATGAACTCCGAGGCTGGGGCGGTGAAGGTGACTTCGAGCGATTCCCAGACGCCAGTAGTGCCCGCTTGCAGGGTGAGAGTTCCGGTAAGAGTCGTGGTGTTTACGCGGAATTGGAGTTGAGCGGGATTGGCTGCATATACACTAGTGGCGTAAAACTTTGCTTTGTAGCTTGCGCCTCTGGTTAGGCCGGAAATTTTGCGGGACCAGACGTTATCGGGCAGACCTGCGGTGGCGGGTTTGCCGTTGGCGACCAACATCTTGCCTGTGCCGCTGTGGTCCGGGAAGCTGGCGTACAGATTATGGCTGTAAATGGGGTTGGCAATGATGGTGTAATTGCCTTCGGCGTATAGATTGGTATTCGTGGCGGTGCTGGTTCCCGGCTTCACGAAGGTGTAGCTGCTGTAGACCTCGAAGTCTTCGACAAAGACGGGGACGGTGGTGGCTGTAACGCCGGTTTGGGCGTGGACGGCGGCTAAGGCGGCGAGCGCGATGATTAGCAATCCCTTTGTTTTTTGCATGGTGAATGGTTTTCCTTGAGTTGCCATGGCGTTACTTGGCCACATCGTGCACATCCACCCGCAGCACGTTGGGAGTTGTTCCCTTGGGCACACGGAGCGAGGCGGCGGCGCCGGTTTTGGAGGCGTCCACCTTGGCGCCGTTGTTGATGGATACGACGACGGGTGCGCCTCTTAGCGAAAGGTTTATGTCGGAATCGAAGGGAACGGTTAGTTCGTAATCGAGGCCGCGGGCGTTGCGGCGGACGAGCCGCATGGGGAACGGGAACTTGGATTCACTGGTGATTTGGGACCGGAGGGCGTTGGTTTGCGGCTGGCCGGGGCCGGGGATCAGGTTTCCGAACTGATCGTTAACGTGGATTTTGTATGTGACGCCGCGTTCGGCGGTGACGCTGAAATTTCCGGGGAGCTTGCCGTTCTTTACGTTGACGGTGGGTGGATTGTTTTTCCACAGGCAGGGATTTATGAACATAGTGCCGGGCATGTTGATGCAGACTTTGTAGTCGCCGTCGGCCAGATTGGCGGGTGCGAAATCGCCGTTGCCGTCTCCGTCGCCCTTTTTCGATTTGGAATCGTCGGTGGTGTGGAGGAGTTGGACGGTGGGATTGGGTACGTTCTTGCCTTCTTCGTCCTTGATCTTGACGGAGTTGTTGGCCTGTGGGGATTGGGCTGCCAGAAGCCCGAGCGACAGAGCGGCTGCGAAAAAGTGGCGAATTAAGCGTTTTGAGCAGTGCATTCGCTATCCCATTGCTGAATATATTTGAATCATATTTCTTAATTAGCTCCGTTTTTCGGCTCCGACTGATGCCTGAGAATAAGTGATAAGGGGGGGGCATAGTCAACTAGGATTATTCCTACCCCTCTGCCCTACTTTAGGGCTTGCTTTAATACCTACAACGTGTCCCACAGATTTCACAAAATGTGGTCATGATTCCGCACCTGCGCCGAATTGGCTTCGTTTTCAAAATGAAGTTGGCGGAAAGCGCGACGGGCGCTGGCTGCTCCGGTGGACGCCCCGGCCGGGTGCTGCCCTACCGATTGGCCTCCACAAATTTGGGTTCGTTTTTCACAACTACTGTCAGAGGTCGCCGGGCGGCGATCAGGGCTCGTAACTCCTTGTGAGACTTATGGGAAGTCCGCTCGGCGCGGTAGGTGCCGATGCGGTCGAGCTGTTTCGCGTCTGGCTCGCTGGAAAGTACCGGGTCGATTCCGTTGTTGGCCATCGCTGCTTCGAGTCGATTGGCCCGTTGAATGTCCCACGCGGCGAGGACTAGCATGTCGAAAAGAGTGCGCTCAACGGGGGTAGCGGGGCGGAGTTCGTACTCATACGCGGAAATGAGGGCTTGCCATTCTTGTCGGTCGTCTTCAGTCAGCAGAACAGCTTGTTTGATATGGGCTTCGGACTCCTTAGTTTGAAGTAGAGAAGGGCGGCTGTTACGTCGCCCGTAATCAAATTCTTTCATTCAGCCTCAAGGGTTTCCGAAGTGGACCGGACGTAAGTTGCTGACTGGGCGGTTCCAAGTGGGCATAAAATCGATGGTGATTCAAGTTCGCAGGTATTAAGCGTGCGCCATTCCCTGAAATCCCCGCGCCAGAAACCGCACCCACGGTTTGAAAGGGGATTTTTGAGATGGGCGGCGGATGCTGGGAGCGCGCTAAAATCCGACCTACGCCCTATAAAGTGATCTTGATACCCGGCAGACGGCCTGCCTCGTTGTATCCTTGTAGTCAAGCTAATTGAAGTAGCGCCCATGTTGAATCGCGGCTTCGACCACTTCGAAAAAACCACCAACTTCTCATGAGCGAAACGAAATATCCACTAGACACCGCCGCCTCCACTCCCTCCGATCAGAAGGAGAGTCTGATACGGTACATCAACCTGAAACTTGCCGCGCTAGGTCAACCGGTAAGCGTGGCCACCGCCGACCCCTACTTTCTTGAGCTGACGCGCCCTCTGCTTCGCAATTACCTCGTGAAGGACAAAATGCTGGGCAGCCACTTTTGTCCGGCCGACCGGCGCATAGAAACTTATCTGAACGATGTTCTGCGCGAGACCTGCCCGGATGGCGCGCCACAACTTCCGCTCAATAGTTTTGTGCTGGACCGCGTGGGTTTGGCGCGCCAGATGTCGCTACCGCCAACCGGTGACCGCTTCTCCGCCGCCTACCTTGAATCGTATCGTGTGGAGCAGGGGGTACTGCACAATCCGCGAAGCGACCGCCGCACTACACAAGGGATTTTTCATGTAGTCGAGGGGGGCTTCCCCATACCGGCGGACAAAATCGCTGTTCCGCGGCAAGCCTTTGCCGGACTGCTGGCGCGCGCCTTCAATCCTCCCGATGATGTGTTGCGGCTACCGTTCACCGCCGATCAACCAGACGAAGCACGGCTTTGGGTGTCGCTATTGTTGCGGCCTTTAGTCAGCCCCGCCGCCGGAGCCGAGCCGTGGAAGACAATGGAGCTCCGCTTTTTTGCTCCCGGAAGTTTGGTCAGCAATCTGGATTTTATTGAAGGAATCTTTGGTAACGCGGGGGATCCGTATCTTGCGGAGAATGATGCCGCGCTTGATTCCAAACACTGGACGGGTCACACCGGTTGCGTGATTCTTGCGCCACATCTGATTGGCGTCAAGAAGCGTGACCTTGGGCTTCCACGGTTCGAGCAGGCAAGCGCCCGCCAACGCCGCGACAAGATGTGCTGGACTGACCCGGACGAACTATACAACAACGGAGGCGCATTCAAAGTCACCTGCCGCGACAAACGTGGCCTGATGGTGACCATCATCGCCGATAGTTACTATGGCTACTGCAAGAAGGAGGTGAAGACGCAGATCAGCTTTGCGGCGAACCTCTTCGGATTCTCAGAGGAGGAACACGCCGGCGGCGCGATAGCTTTCCCCAGCTATGTTCTGGGACAGGATTTTTACGCCGATCGCACAGTGCCTCTAAAGAAGGCGACGTTCGACGGCGCGATGCGCCTGCTTGGGGATTTGGTGGAACCGAAACCAGAAGGCTACGCGTTAGACCGGCGCTATCCGAATGTGTTCTACGTGCCGGAATCCTCGGAGTTCTACGTCCAGCAAGGTTACATTTGCTGGAAGCAGGAAGGCGAGGAGCGGCGTCTAACTTTGCGCGCGGGCGACGTGTACATACTTCCATCAGGGTATCGGTTGCGCCTTGAAAAACAGATGTCGGGCACAGCTTGGCGGCTGGTTGGCACAAGGGCCGACGGCACTCTGATTCACAAACCTTCAACCGTGTCGGGCGGAGGCAAGTCGGAAATTTCGAAGTCTATCGCCAGCGTGTTGCTGAAGGGCCCAGTCTTTGTTCGGGACTATCAAAGCGATATGGATCAGGTGGCTGCGATCCTCGAAAAAGATTATTCGCAAATTAGGAAACGCGTTGCGCCCAAGCCTCGTGACGCGCGTCCGATTCTTAGCGTCGAACGTTCCCTCGGCTCAGTGATCCAATTGTTGACGCCGTCTCACGAATACGTGGATGCCTACAACGAATGGCTGCGCACAATTCCGCCGATTATCAGGCAACTGGTGTTTACCGTGAAGCGCTACTACCGCCAGGATTGGGGCGACAACTGGCGCCAGTATTTCACCGTGGACCGCGTGAATGGGTTCCAAGGGCATGAGTTGAAATATAACAACCATCAACTGGTGGCCAACTATCTTCGCGTGGGCCACGAACCGGACGGTTCATGGCGCATCTACAAACTTCGTCCTGATTTCCATCCCGCCGAGAAGGTGCAAGTGGAAGACGACATCACTGTGTCGGCCGTAGTCCCGCGCGAGGCCTTAAGCGGTCTTGATCCGCGTGAACTTCACCCGTCCGTGAAGCTTCTAGCCAACTGTGAAGCCCTGTTATTCCAACGCCCGGATGATGCCATCGAACCCGGCTTCGATCAACCAGCCGAAGCCGACATAGCCTCGCCTGGCACATTCCTCTCCAACTACGAACCGTTGAACATCGACCAGGTACAAACGCTTGTCGATCACGTGGTGGTGTTTGACAAATTCTCCTCACCCATGCAAAAACTTCTGCATGATTTCCTCGGACGAGGCAAGGGCTATGCAGTTTGTTCGGCCTTCCCACGCGTCGTGGATGGAAAGCCGTCGAAGAACCCCCGCTACCAGCAGAAGCGGCCCGACCTGCTGAACCCCCGGGAAACTTATCTGGCCGATATCGGAGCGCACCTTGATCGCGACGTACCCGCGGGCCAAGCCGTACCCTTTCCGGTGAACTCGGTGTTGGCCGGACGCCGCTCTAATCCCGCGCAACCTGAAATTGGATTGCCGCCGCTTGCCGTGTACAGCCCCATTCATTACCAGGAACTGCCTGAGCTCTTCATGGATTTTATTTGCAGCCTCACCGGCAAGTCTCCGTCTACGACTGGATTCGGAAGCGAAGGGGCCTTGACCAAGGGTCCATTCAACGCGCTGCCCCCGGTGATTGATGTGAACAATGCCGTAGTGGACGCCATCCTCACCGGCTATGAGGGATTCACCTCGGTTGCGGGGCATGTTGGGCCGAACTATCGCGTGGATCACGACATCAGCATGCTGGTGCCCGAGATTTGGTGCCGCATGAAGGTGGTGGAGCGCGATCCGAAATTTCTAATCGATGCCGGCTATTTGGAAAAGGTGGAGGACTTTGATTGGGAAGGCCGCAAGGTGCGCGCAAGCAGGCTTGGCTACCGTATTACTGAACAATTTTCCGAACACTTCCTGGGGCGGCTATTTGAAACGCCAGATGCCGTATTCCCTGACGCGCTTTTACGCCCCGAAAAACAAGACGTTGCGCAGTTCGTCGCCGGCATTGACGCCATGGTAGACGCACAGCGGCGGGTTGCCCTGCTCTATTTCGAGGATGAGAGCGTTGAGCAGGCTTGCCCCCCAGTGAAGGCTCTCCTGCACTTTATGGCGCATGGCCACTACAACGGTGAAGACGTTACGAGCCCGAAAATTCGATGCCTGTTCCAAAGAGAGATGTTGCTGGCCAGTGACTGGTACCAGGAGCGATTGCGGGTGAAACAACGCAGTGACATAGCGCTTTGGCGCCGTCACGTGGTGGCGCTTGAAGCGGTTTGCGCAAACCAACCGGATCTCGCTGGACGGCTTGCAGAGGCGCAGGAGCGGCTGAAATATATTAAGTCCCCGGAATACCTGGGAAGCCTAGTGGGGACGATCGGCGCAGACCCCATGACGAATTGAGCCGTAGTAGAGTCTAATAAAAAAGTGTCCCTTCCACCACTTGACGGCCTCACAGTACTCGACTTTTCCCACGCTCTAGCGGGCCCCTATTGCACTATGTTGATGGCCGCATACGGAGCACGCGTAATCAAGGTGGAGAGTCCTGATGGCGGCGACATTGGCCGCGCCTGGGGGCCGCCATTTCAAGGCCCCGACGCCAGTTTCTTCATCGGCCTCAACAGTGGTAAGCAGAGCATCACCGTTAACCTTAAATCTCTCGAGGGCTTGGAACTCTGCCGCCGCCTGGCCGCCAAGGCCGACATCCTGGTGGAAAACTTCCGCCCTGGTACGATGTCCCGCCTCAACCTGGGCTACGAAAATCTAGTCGCCGCCAATCCCCGCCTAATCTACGTTTCCATTTCCGGTTATGGCCAAACCGGGCCGAGACGAATGGAACCCGCAATGGACCTCATCGTCCAAGCTTCTTCAGGGTTGATATCGGTCACTGGTACCCCCGATGGCGAAATAGCGCGCTGCGGCCATTCGGTGGCTGACATTACCGCAGGCATGTTTGCGTTGACCGGAGCGCTGATGGCCATCGAGGCGCGGCACAAAACGGGGTGTGGCCAGTTTGTCGATGTCAGCATGCTCGATTCGTTGGTCTCGGCCATGGCCTCTAATTACGCCGGATTCCTTGGATCGGGCACGATTCCGAAGCCCATGGGAACGGCCTTTGCCACTATTGTTCCGTATCGCGCCTTTGCTTGCGCCGATCGCGAAATTGTCCTGGCCGTAGCGAGTGAAAAGTTATGGCTTGCTTTCTGCCAAGCCATCGGCCGCCATGATTTGGCTGCGGACGAGCGCTTCGGTTCAAACCCTCTGCGCGTTAAGCATCGCGAGATTTTGGAGCAGCAATTGGCAGCGAGTTTCCGTGAAAAACCAGCGGCGCACTGGGTACAGACCCTGCAGCGCGGAGGCGTTCCCGTGGCATTGGTGCGCAATTTTGAGGAGGTGCTCACCGACCAGCATTCGCAGCAGCGCGAGTTGTTTCCGGAGCGCCAACATCAGTTGGCTGGACCAGTGCGGGTAACCGGGCTGCCTATGAAATTCTCCGCAACACCAGGACGAATTGGAGAAGCCACGCCTACGCTGGGCCAGCAAACGGATCAAGTCTTGTTCGATGTGCTCGGGTTAACGAGCGATGCACTTAGGGAACTGCGCAGCGCCGGGGCGATTGGCGCGCCGTAACCATTAGCCTGCTCCCTCCACGGCCCAAGGGTCGTACGTCCCAAAATCCCAGTTATTCCCTTCCAAATCCCGGGCATTGTAAGATCGGCCTGGATAACCTTCGTTCGCATGAAGTTCAGTGACAATCTCCGCTCCGCCTGCTTGTGCTTGAGCAAAGTGCGCCTCGATCGTGCTGTCCTCAAGCACTGCGCAAATGCAAACAGTCACGCCACCTGCTTCCTTCGCCGTGCGCAAGTGGTATTTCTCCATCTTGGGGTCACGACGGGCTGAGCCCAACATAATCATCGCCTCGCCCAGCACAAGCTGTGCGTGGTGGACGATGGTGGGGTCATTAGGATCGGCATAGACTACATGCTTCCTAAATCCAAAGGCCTTGCAAAGAAAGTCAATCGCTGCCGGGGCATTGTCATAGCGAAGACAAGGAATTAGTTGTGGTTTCGATGGCATGTAAACAAGATAACCGAATTCACCACTGTCGTATTGGATGAAACGAACCTGTCTAGTCTCAACTGGCCCCCGATGGAATCGGGGGATTCCTCGAACCAGGTCCATTGTTGGGATTCAGAAGAATCCCCCGATTTTCATCGGGGGGCTAGCTCAAACTGCCGTTTGGACACCAGTCACGCTAGAAACTTAAGTGAATAGTGTTGTGCCTAATCCTCTACAAGACCGCCGCCATTTTTGAGAAGCCGGGCAAGAAAAGTAGATGGAGTCATGCCGACAAATTCACGGAACTCGCGGATCATATGGGATTGATCACAGTACCCATGTTCCACCGCCGTCGCCGCCCAATCCACTTGACCCACTTTCGTGAACGATCGGGTCAAGGCACGCGTTAAAGCCTGAAACCGAACCAAGCGGCGGAAGCTGCGCGGGCCCACGCCGGTTACATCGCGAACTCGATCGGCAAGATGCTTTCGGCTCCAGCCAACTTGCTGAGCGATTTCGGCGATGTCGAGCTCCGGCCGAAGGCGTAACATACGAAGCGCTGCTCTTTGCCGAGGATCGATCGGCTTCGCCACAGCAAGGCTCTGGCTAAAGGCCGTGTCCAACAGACCAATTCGCTCCTCCACCGTTGCAGCGTTCAGCAATTGTTCCCCGACCGCATTGAGCGCCCCTTCAAGCGGCGCAACTTCATCGACGAATGCCTCCATCGACTCGCCCAAAATTCGGCGCAGCGTGGATATCGGCAGTTCCACCTGAACGCCGGCCTGAAATCCAGGCGAACTGGACAGCGCCGGTCTAAGATGAATGCCCGCTAGGAATGCCTGCCCGGGTCGAAGCCGAAGGTCGCGGCCATTGCCCCCAGTGATCGCAACGTCACTACCGAGGTTGAAGATCAGCACTCCTTCTGGATGAGGCAGTTCCCGCCGGGTTGAAAAGCCGCGGGTCTGCTCCGAATAGTCACAGTAAGAGTGAACCAGCCCAGTCAGCGGTACAGCTGAGGCGAAGTGCTGCATCGCCCAGCAATTGACTCCGTCATCGTGCTGGTCTGAGCGGATCAAACGTGAGGCGAGTTGGGGTGCGTGGCCCATCTACCTCCAAGATCGCACAATGATAAGGTTGTAGAAATCCATGCGTCTCCTTCTTCTACTAGTCCTGGCTTTTTTCGACACGAGTGTGTATGCGCAAGCCGTCCGCTACTGCGAGGGGCTATCCGGACCGAAGCTCCCAGGGGCGATCGTCTTAATTGAATCGAAAAAAGTGGACGCCGGAGTCTGCCGCGTAACAGTAGTTGTAACCCATCCTCCAGCCAAAGATCAGGTTCGTGTATTCGTCGGGCTGCCGCTGAACAACTGGAACGGCCGGTTTCAAGGCGTGGGTGGAGGCGGTTTCACAGCGGGCGACGCGCGACGATTGGCTCCGGCGCTCGCTGCCGGCTTCGTCGCCGTGGCAACCGATGCCGGGCACTCTACGACAGGAGGTAGTTTCGCGCTCGATTCGAGCGGACGTCTGGATTGGTTAGCTATCCGCAATTTTGCCCACGCCAGCATCCATGAAATGACCGTCATCGGCAAGTTACTTACCGTGCAGTTTTACGAAAGAGGACCCACTTACTCTTACTTCAACGGCTGTTCCACCGGCGGCCGGCAAGGCTTGATGGAAGTGCAACGGTACCCTGGGGATTATGACGGAGTGCTTGCCGGCGCTCCGGCCATCAACTGGGCAAAACTGCACGTCGCCCAGATGTGGGGGCAACTAGCCATGCTCGGAGCCAATCATTATTTACCGGCCTGTAAGTTCCAAGCGGCGCAGGCAGCCGCCGTATCGGCATGCGACAAAGATGATGGCGCGGCCGATGGAGTGATCGCCGATCCGCGCCGTTGTTCATTCAACCCCGCGGCTTTAATAGGGAAACCAACCGCCTGCGGAGAGTTCAGCGAGGCCGACGCGCGCATTATTCGCAAAATCTGGGATGGGCCAAAGCGGGAGGAAGGTGGATTTCTTTGGTACGGCCTACCACGCGGTGCGCCCTTTCAAGGCTTAAGCGCCACCGGTGGCGAACCGATTACAGGCAAACCATCGGGCATCACGCTTGATTGGTGGAAGTATTTCCTAACGCAAAATCCGAATTTTGAATGGACCAGCACCAAGCAAGCAATGTATGAGCAGGTCTTTGATCAGTCAGTGGAAGAGTTCAACACTGTAATTGGTACGGACGATGCGGATATAATGGGGTTTCAAAAGCGTGGCGGCAAGCTGCTCGTGTGGCATGGTTGGGCAGATCCGTTGATTTATCCGCAAGGCACAATTGAATATTACGAACGAGTACGAGAAAAGCTGGGCGCGAAAATCGACGACGTCATGCGGCTTTACCTTGCCCCTGGTGTTGGTCATTGTGGCGGCGGCGAAGGAGCGCCTCCTCAAGCGCCGTTTCAAGCCCTGCAAGCTTGGGTGGAACAGGGCGTTCGTCCCGAAACGCTAGCCGCCGTTCGAAGGGATCAAGCGGGCAAAGTGGTGCGCTCGCGTCCTTTGTGCCGCTATCCCGGCGTAGCGAAGTATAAAGGCGCCGGGAACATAGATGACGCGGCTAGTTTCACATGCCTTCCCCAATAGCGCTGACCCGTGCGATACTCAACAAATTGGAGCCTTTAACTTAATGTTGTCCCGCCGTAAATTTATCCAATCCAGCACAGCGACCGCGTTCGCCGAGCGCCTTTTCGCCGCGCCAGCGGACTCAAAGAGGCCGAACCAAGAACTGGAATCACTTGGGGGAGTCGCGCTCGCTGAGGCAAAGAAGCTTAAAGCCACTTACTGCGACATACGCATAATCCGCTATCGCCGCCAATTCGTTACTATACGCTTGAATCCAGAACGCGGCACCGGCAAGACCCTTGAGGTTCCTAACATTGCCGATGGAGGCTCCTTCGGTTTTGGAGTGCGCGTCATTGCCGATGGATGCTGGGGCTTCGCCGCGTCGCCCATAGTCACGAAGGCTGAAATCGCGCGTATCACTGGCGAAGCCGTCACAGTGGCCCGCGCCAATGCCGTTTTGAAGCAGCGCCCGGTGCAACTTGCGCCAGTGAAAGCATACCGTGACCGTTGGCAAACGCCGTTCGAAAAGGACCCGTTCTCTGTCCCGATCGAAGAAAGGCTAGAGCTGATCCGCACTGCTGCGGCGGCGGCAAAGAAGGATAAGCGTGTCTTTTCGGCCGGTTGTAGTTTGTCATTTGCCTCCGAAGATAAGTACTTCGCTTCGTCCGAAGGCAGCTCAATTCAGCAGCTCAACTTACAAACCTCGGCCCAAGTAAATGCCACTGCGGTGGATGTCGCCAAAGCGCTCTCTAAGTCACGCCGTTACGTGCCGCCTCCTGTTACAGCGGGCTACGAGTATGTGCCAATAATGAATCTGGTTGAGAATGCCGCCCGCGTCCGTGAAGAGGTGATCGAGCATTTGGCGGCGCCTCCCGTAACTGCCGGCAAGAAGGACCTGGTGCTGCTGCCGAACCATTTATGGCTAACGATTCACGAAAGCCTCGGCCATTCCACAGAGCTTGACCGGGCGTTAGGTTACGAAGCGAATTATGCCGGCACTAGCTTCCTCACCACCGATAAATTGGGCAAGGCTCGAATCGGCAGCGACATCGTTAATGTATGGGGTGATCGCACCACCGCTCGTGGATTGGCAACCATCGGTTATGACGACGATGGGGTGAAGGCAACCAAGTTCCCGATCATCGAAAAGGGGATCTTTAAGCACTATCAGACCATTCGGGATCAAGCCCACCTAATTGGCGAGAAGGAATCGCGCGGCTGCTGTTTCGCCGACGATTGGTCCAGCGTGCCTTTTCAACGCATGCCCAACGTTTGGCTGGAACCAGGCAAAGCGACAACCAGCCTTGACGATCTGATTGGCGACATTGAAGACGGCATCCTGATTGACGGCGATGGCAGCTTCTCCATTGATCAGCAGCGTTACAATTTTCAATTCGGCGGCGACGCATTTTGGGCCATCAAGAAAGGCAAGCGCGCCGGTATGGTTTCTCAGGTTGCCTATCAATCACGAACTACCGATTTCTGGCAGGCGTGCGACGCCATCGCAGGTCCGGCCTACTGGCAGCAGTGGGGTGCGACAAATGACGGCAAGGGTGAGCCGCCCCAGAGTAACTCAGTAAGTCATGGCTGTTCGCCGGCACGCTTCCGCCAAATTAACGTGATTCAGACCGACTAACAGGAGACGCCATGATCACCAAAGAACAAGCGCAAAAACTGGTCGGGAAGGTCCTCTCTTTTTCCACCTTTCCCGAGTGTGACATCAGTATTGGCAGCTCCGAACGCGCCTCCATCCGCTTCGCGTTGAACGGCATCACAACATCTGGCTTTACGGTTTCGCATTTCATGTCCATCACATCGGTGAAGGACGGGCAGATCGGCAATACCCAAATTGATGAGTTCGACGACGTATCCCTACGCGAAGCAGTGAAGCGTACCGAGACATTGGCGCGACTCTCCCCACCCAACCCGGAACGCGAAGACTCGCTTGAACCGCAGAAATACGCCGACATCGAAAATTACGTTCAATCCACCGCCACCGCTCGCAACCAGGTGATGATTCCGCACGTGCGTGCCATTGTCGAAGGAGCAAAGGCATCGGGGTTAGTGGCGGCAGGCTTTTTCGAACGTGCGGCAACAAGCTCCGCCATCGCCAATAAGAAAGGCAACTTCGGCTACGGTCGCACAACGGATGCCCACTTATCGACGACAATCAGAAACTCAGACGGGTCCAGTTCCGGGTGGGCCAGCCAACCCGCCGTTCGTATCGAAGACATTGATGGCGAAGCGATGGGCAAGACGGCCATCGAAAAATGCCTGAAGTGGAAGAACCCGAAACGGCTGGAACCGGGCAAGTACACCGTTGTCTTGGAGCCAACCGCCGTCGGCGACTTAGTGCAGTTGATGGGTTTCAACATGCTAGCCCGCAGTGCCGAAGAGGGCCGCAGTTTTCTAAGTAAGAAGGGCGGCGGAACGCTACTAGGCGAAAAGCTTTTCCCGGAAGGCATCACGCTACGAACCGATCCGCGCAACAAACTTTATTCCGTTCTACCCTGGGGCGGGGGTGGGCGCGGTGGCGCGGCAGGCATGCCCGCGGGCAACGTTACGTGGATCGAAACCGGCGTGGTAAAGAATCTCTATTACGATCGTTACTACGCCCGTAAAGCCGGCAAGGAGTCCACGCCGTTTCCAAGTAACTTGGTGCTCGATGGCGGCACTAAGTCGCAGGCCGAGTTAATCGCCGGCGTGGAGCGCGGCTTGTTAGTAACCAGGTTCTGGTACATCCGCTCAGTGAATCAACAGACGGTGCAGTACACGGGACTAACTCGTGACGGCTTGTTCCTTATCGAAGACGGCAAGGTAACCGGTCCGGCAATGAATTTCCGCTTCAACGAAAGCCCAGTGCGCATGCTGCAAAACACAATAGCCATGGGGAAGCCCGTCCGTGTGCGTGGCGGCGAAGGGCAGGGTATGATTGCCCCTCCGATTGTGGTGAAGGATTTCCCGTTCACGAGTATTTCCGAAGCTGTCTAACAGGCACTAACATGCGCATCGAAAACGGGGACTGACGAAACTGACATCTTTTTTCGCCACCGCAAGGGATTGATTTTTCTGAAAGGTAATTTGCGAAAAAAAGCTGTCTGTTCCGTCGGTCCCCGTTTTTCCTATCGCTTGATTCCTGGATAACTCAGTAGATACTTACGCCGTTGCTCAGCAAAGCTCTTCAAGCTCAAGTGGGGCGGCGCAGTAGGACCAGATCCTGGTTCCACACCGTCTTCCGTCACTGCCTTCCCAAACGCATTGGTCGAAAAGATTTTTCGCGTATCCGCCCTAACATCGGCTGCGATCACGGATTGCCAATCAGCCACCAAGGGGCCAAGCGTCTTCCAATCCAGCCACTTCTCCGCGATATCGCGCATGTACCCCAAATAGCGCGCCTTCAATGCAGGCACAGCCAGCAAGCGGAAAAGCAGCGCCTTGTCGGGATCATCGGCTCCCTCAAACGGGTCCAGGTTCACACCGCCGCCCCCCTCACCGCCACGCCGGCCCTCCATCTCACGCAACGTCTCATTCGCATCCCAGGGAATAGTGTGAAACTTGCCCTTATCGTCTTCATACAAACTGTAGTCGCTGGCGCGCGTCCAGAATCCGTCATTGTTAATCAGAGCCTTGTCCGCCGCCAGAAACTTCAAAGCGCCATCCACATCCAAAATCGGTTCCAGAGCCTTCTCCAACTTATCCGCGGGAGTCTGGTTCAGCACTTTGCATAAGTTAATCAAGTGCGCCCACGACTTATCGCTGTCCTTGCTCTTAATCGTGTAGATTGACTTGTATTTCGCCGCATCGTCGCCCAGGTAAGCCAGCCCTCCACGTCCACGTGGACTCCCGCTTACCTTCCAACGCGCCCCTTTGCTCGAATTAAACGCTTCCTTCCCCAGCTCCGAATTAATCTGCTGCGTGTTCACATAAATGCCCCAGCTCTCCCCGTTGATTACGACCCGCATCCAATTGGCCTTCGGCGCCGCCGTGTATTGCCGAGTGATGTAGTGATAAAGCGCGGTTCTCATAAACGTTGGGTCGCCACTCGCGTTCAGCAAATTGAGCGAACGATACCCGCCCAGCCGCTGCTCAGAATCAAGGAAATTCACCGAAACATCCAACGATCGTTTAGATCCTTCCGGTATCATCATGAACGATGTCGCGCCGCGGAAATGGACGCCGACATCTTTGTAAGTCCTCCCATCCACCATCATCTTCGCCGGCACATCCACGTCGGTGTGATAAAAGTCGGCCAGCTCTTTTTCCCAATCCGCGTTCTCAAATTCAAGAAACATGGTGCGCAACACGTGCGGATCGTACAGGGATTCATTGCCATAGTTCTTCACATCGGCTGGCTTAATATTCGGCCCCGGCTTACCTTGAATGGTCGTGCCTCTTCCCCCGCCGAACCCGCCAGGTCCACCGGGACCTCGCCCGCGTCGCGGCTGTGACGCCACACTTTCGCGCGCCGCTTTGCGCTCTGCTGCGTTCAGATAGCCATCGCCATCTTTATCGAACTTCTCCAGAAGCTTGGTGCGCTGACCCATCCCGCCGGGACCGCCAAAACCTCCCGGACCACCCGGGCCACGAGGTCCACCGCGACCACCAAAATCAGGAGGCTGAGCAACCAACAAAACACCGCAAGTTGCGACGGTCAGGAAGTGAAACAGAAACGAATGCATAGGGGAAGCATACTCCCGCAGCCCACCCGGGTCCACGCCTCAGTAACATATTTGACACATCTTTACATTAGTTCCCCCCGCCTAACGCCTAAGATGGGACATTGGAACGCCAATGAATTCAAGCACGAAGCCCCGGCTCCTATCCATCGCCCCATGGCTTTGCGTCACCGGCTGTGTATTCACGTTTCTCGGACTTGCCTTCGGACAAAAACCCTTTCGCGAATTCATCCCGATGGAAGGAGCCGCCAGCGCGTCCTCTCTCCCCGCCGACTATCAAGCAAAAGCAGAGTTCGTTCTCGGCCGTTTGATGTACCCATCTGGCTCCCGCGGCGGCAGGGGTGGGCGCGGCGGTGGTAATTGGCAACAGGGCGGAACGAATTGGACAGTCGATTATCCGCGGGGCGATCGTACCTTTGCCGGGGCAATCCGCCGACTAACTCGAATTGATGTACGTTCGGTCGAACAGCCCGTCAACCCCGATGAAGGCGATGATATATTCTTCTGGCCCTACCTTCACGTCGGCATGCCCACCAATTGGAATCTAAGCGATGCCCAAGCCGCCAAGATCCGCGAGTACCTGCTTCGCGGCGGCTTCCTGCTCTGCGATAGTTACTTCGGAACCGAGGAATGGGAGGGCTTCATGGTGGGCCTTCAAAAACTTTTCCCCGATCGCAAGGTTGTCGACTTACCCGATGACGATCCGATCTTCCACAACGTGTTCGATCTCCAAGAGAAGTACCAAGTAGGAAACTTCCGCTCCATGCAGCGCAACGGAAATACATACCGCGGCGACGGCAGCATTCCCCGCTGGCGCGCCATCAAGGACGACAACGGCCGCGTGATGATCATGATGACGTTCAATAATGATCTGGGCGATTCCTGGCAACTGGCCGACAATCCCGAGTACCCCGAGAAGTTTTCTTCCCTAGGCATTAGGCTTGGCGTGAACTTCGTGGTTTACACAATGACCCACTAGGTTGCCAGGTGTTCCGTCTGTCCCCATTTTTCTACGCACCGCCATCGCATACAGCGCGAAAATAATCCGCGAAACCTACGTCGTAAGGAAAAACTGAGCTGCGCCAATAAAAAGGGGACTGACGAAACTGACATCTTTTTTCGGCTACAGTAAGGGATCGATTTTTCTAAAGGACAATTTGCGAAAAAAGGCTGTCTGTTCCGTCAGTCCCCTTTTTTCCTCACCCCGGCAACGCCCCAAAATGCTCCGCCGGCAGCCACCGCAACCGCCCCGTCCGAGGGTCCGTCCACCGGTACCCCAGCCACCGCCACGCCTCCCCAGTCGTATGCACCAACGCATCCCGCGCGAACGAAGCCGTAGCCCCCTCCGGCAAATGATGCAACGTCGCCACGCACTCCCCCGTCGCCGCATCCCACAGCTTGACGCTCGCATCAGAGGAAGCCGAGCCCAGCTGTGTCCCGTCCGGACCAAACGCGCACGATATTACAAAACTGGAGTGTCCGCTGAAAGTGCGCAGGCACTGTCTGGTGTGGGCATCCCACAGCCTGACGGTATTGTCAGCGGAAGCCGAGGCCAGCTGTGCCCCGTCTGGACTAAACGCGCACGACATTACCCGACTGGAGTGTCCGCTGAGAGTGCCCAGGCACTGTCCGGTGTGGGCATCCCACAGCTTGACGGTATTGTCAGCGGAAGCCGAGGCCAGCTGTGCCCCGTCTGGACTAAACGCGCACGACAATACAGAACCGGAGTGTCCGCTAAGAGTGCGCAGGCACTGTCCGGTGTGGGCATCCCACAGCTTGACGGTATTGTCATCGGAAGCCGAGGCCAACTGTGCCCCGTCCGGGCTAAACGCGCACGACCTTACCCGATTGGAGTGTCCGGTCGGGCGCCGCAACAATGCTGGAATAGCGACGGGGTTGGGCACAAATCCAGCCGCCGAACAAACCTCATCCCAATACTTTGGTAGCGCCACGTTCGCCACATCCACGCCGCTAAACTCAAATCCGGCCACATCAGCCAGCTCAAAGTCAGCGCCACCTAGCAGACCTCCGCGCCACTTGGCCCCGCTGAGATCCCCACCAACCGCACGCAAGCCCCCACCCTGTACATTTACAAACACCGCATCCCGCGCCTGTATGCCCACGGCATTCGCAACCGCTAAATCCACATCCTTGAAATACGCCCCACTCACCTGCGCACCCCGCAAATCCGCGGCGGTGAGCGGCACGCCCACAATCCGCCACCCCTCCAAATCTGCCCCAGCCAGCCGCACCGGACCCGGCGCCGGCTGCGGCCAACCCATCTCAACCGCCCGCATCCAGTACCGCAAGGCCATCCGGGCGCCGTCCACTTTGTCGCCCCCAAGAACCGCATTCATCCCAACCAAGCCGTCTGCGTCCAACTGCAACAGCTGCCCCACAAAATCGAGAGTCTCAATGGAAGCCAGCGGCATATCCCACGCCTCCGCCTTGCCATCCTTCAACGCCCGCACCAAAAAGCTGGCCAGAAAAAACTCCTGCAACGAGGTATGGGCAAACCGGAAATGTTTCTCGCTCCGCTCCGGCCGGACGACGAAAGTGGCCGTCCGCAAATCTTCCTTCAGCACCGAATTCTTCACACCCTCATACGCCACCCGCACTTTGGGATTGTCCAGCAAAAACTCGTCAAACCAATCCTCTAGCTTTTCCGCCTCCCACTCCTTCGCGCCCGATCGCCACAACGCCGCCGCCAACTCCTCCATCAACCGCCGCTTGTGCGTGGGCTGCAGTTGATGCTTCCCATCATCCCGAGCCAACCATTCCCGCACCACAATTTCATACAGCCGAGCCGCATTCACCGTCTCCCCACGCGCCCGCATCTGCTCCAACTCGCCCACGTGCTTGGCGATAAAGTCCAGCAAATAAGGCCGCGTCGCCAGGTCCAGCAGGTTATGGACGGAGTGGATCAACGCCATCACCTCATCCACCCGCGCCTCGCCGACAACCTTCTCCAAATACTCCCGAATCTGCGCATCATTGAACGGCAGCAGGCAAAACGCCGGAAACTTACTGCGATCAATCCCCTCGCGCTGCTCGCCGGTAAGCATGGAAGCCTGGCTCGCCACATCCGGAAAATAGTGCGATCGGCAGGAGATGATCATTTTCCCGTTACTGCGACCCGGAGGCAGCACGCCCCACAACGTGCGGATGAAATCCTTCCCCCGCCCCGGCTCCAAGTGGACCAGCTTTTCATCCAACCCATCGAAGATGATCAGCGCGCCCTCTTTCTGGACCATCCGCAAAATCTGATCGGCGGTGGGCCGCTTGTCGGCGCGAAAGCTGCGTTCAATGATCTCGGCAAGCAACTGATTCAACGTTGGTACGCCAGGCTCGCCGTAGTGGCGAAGGTCGATGTAGATTGGTTGCCTGATCCGCTTGTCCCTCTCGCGGAGCTCATTCAGATTTTGCGTCAATTTCATCAAAGCGGTGGTTTTACCAATGCCGTATTCGCCAAGCAGCGCAAACATCGGCGCATCGGGCTGCTTCAGCCACGCTTCCATCACGGCCAGCGCATCTTCGCCATCGCGTTCCGCGGCGAGTGCGGATATCGAACTGGTGAAGTCCACGCCGATGCCCCGTGGTTTCACGAAGTTCTTTAACGTCTCTGGCGAATCAAAATTAATTCCGCCGCCGGCCTTATCCAATGCCGCTTCAATTTGTTCATACAGGCTTGCTGCAAACAAATCTTTATTTGCACACATCGAATAAGACTTGCCATCGAGATCAAAAATCTTCCGGCCTTGCAACCGTCCTAAATCATGCCTTTTGCTAACGGGCTTCAACAGTATCGGAATCAGCGCATCCTGTTCGAAGGAGGGCATCACTTCATCTTGGATTTCCCTGTCGCCCAACAATGACGGAGAGACCAGGAAAAACCCAAAGTCGCTTCTCTCAACAGCCCGCCGCTTTTCTTCCTCCACATCCTCGCCCAGCAAGATGTTGTCATCTGTCCAGAATTCCAATTCATATTTGCTGGAGGGCTTGAACTGCTCATTCAGCGCTTCAATCAGCTTGCTTGCCAGAACTTTTTCCGTCTTCGCGCTGGAAACAAGAACCTTGAACTTTCGTTTGGAATAGATATCAATCGCCCGAGGAGCAATAAACTCAATCTCCTCCACCCGCTCCGTTTCCCGATTGGAAAAATCCGCCGCCGCCTCAGACCCCGGAGCACTAGTAAACCAAACCTCCCGCAATTCCGGACTGCTCTGTTTTTTCGAATCAGAATCCAGCGAAAGATCGATCCCGCCTTGTCGGGCCTTCTCATTCACCCGAAAACGGAAAGTGGTAAAACTCTTCACATCCTTGTAGCCGGCAGCCTTCATGCAATCGGAAAGCTTGAACAGGCCCGCCAGGTTAGGCAACCCCAGCAACCCCAACACACGCCGAGCATCCTCCTCCCCCAACGCCTTCGCCAATGGCGTGGCCGCCTCCGTCAACGCCTTGCCCTTCAGAATCATTTCGCCACCGCCACACCAGCAAAGTGCCGGTCCAACCGCCGCTCAATCGCCTCATACAGCGCTTCCACAAACTGGTCCCGATGCGCCGCATCCCGGTACGACTTCCCGTCCACCGAAAAAACCTGCGTCGCCTTCAACCCCAACAAATCATGCCGTGCCGAAAGCGGCTTCAATAGAACCGGCAGAAGCGGCTTCGACGCCGTCGGACCAACGTACTTGGGTAGCTCAAAGGTCTTAATGTAATCCCGGCTCAAGTAATCCGGCGAAATCAGCGCCAGCCCAAAATCACACTCCTCGATGGCGTTGAGAATTTCCTGGTGCCAATCCTCGCCCAGCAGAACGTCATCCCGATCCCGCCACACCCGCAGCCAGTACTTCGCACTGGCACCAAACTGAATTTTGAGTTTGCTAACCAATACGCGAACAAGAGGATCCTCCGTAGACCGGTAGGAGACAAAGAAGCTGATATTCCGTTTCATGGGAAAAGCATATCACGATCTTTATAAAAATACCACCACAAAATCGCAACCACCAAGAAATCACCATTAATATGGAAGCAACGTATCTCTAATCAGTTACTTAAAGAATTATCTGAGGTTATCCGCGTGCATCAGCGTGAATCAGCGCAGGAATCCAACGTCCACGAACCGGAAATTTCACTGCCTTCCAATGCAATCCACCCCACCCGGTCACAGACAATTCAAGTTTCCCGTAACTCCATAACCCGCCGCCACTTCCCTCGAATCCAACCCACCCCCGCCACCCGGAAATTAGCCGCCGCCCCGCAATAATAGAAGTAGGAATAACAAAAATGCCAAAAGAAAAACAACCCAAACCCGCCCCCAAGTCGGAACTGCTGCTCGAGGTCGCCCTCGAAGCCAAATACTTCCGCAACGTCGCGCTCGCCCTGCCCATGGTCCTCATCCCCAACCACCCAGCGCTAAAAACCCCAGTCCTGCTCCAGGATAACTACGACTTCGTCTGCTGGCTCACTTGGAGATGCTATAAAAAGCACGGCTTCATTGCCACCACCGCCCTCATTAACGCCACCCTCCGCTTCCTCACCGGCCAAGCCTTGTACGACGAAACAACGCCTGTCTGGGAATCAAAAACGATGCAGGTAGCTACCCCCAAGCCAGCAACCGCCGCCCCAATAGCACAACCGGCCCCGCAAACCATGCCACCCGCCAATGCCCCATCCGCGCTAAAGGCCGGCGCAACGCCTTGAAACAGCCTCTTACTTCACCCGCACCACCTCTTCCAGCGTGTCGGCCAGGATGAAATCGTCGAAGTAGATAGTGTCCACCGACGGCCGGTGCGGACTGCGATGGATCCCGGGCTGGCAAAAATAGATCGACTCGGCCCCCTTGGTCTTCAGCTTTTTATCCAGCACCAGAACTCCGTCGAACCACAGCCGTGTATTGCCTTTGTCCTTATCCTCGGACCAGTGAATGTGCATCGCCAACTGGTGCCACTTGCCGATGGTGAAATCCGCTTCCCACTCGGTTCCGTTGCGCCCCAGGTTCCCAGTGCCGTACTTGATCAGCGTTCCGCCGCCATCTTTCGGTTGTACCCACCACGTCATGACGTTGTTATATCTGGGCGGCGGAGTTCCTTCCCAATAGAAAAAATTGTCGCGATCCTTGGGCGGCTCGGCCATGTACATGTAGAAGGACATGTAGGTGTCGGAGCCCTCTTCCACCGTCACTTTTGGCCCGCCCACCTGCACCCGCAGCTGTCCGGCGTTGAATACATCGTCTTCGTGGATGGTGAACTTGCCGGCGTACTTCCCCGCATGGACGATGTCGGTTACAACCTGCACGTTGCGTGGCGTGGCGTTTTGTCCGCGAGTTCCGGTGGCGCTCCATTCGCTAAGGTCCCCGGTCTCGAAGTCGGCCTTGAAGAGAATCTTGCCAGAGGCGGGGGCCACGGCGCAGAGCATCGCGGATAAGAATGGTAGAGCTTTCAAGATCATTTCAGTCCCAGTGTGTCACAGATCAACAAGCGGCTGGAAACCACCGTTCGGTGCAGTCGGGCCAGCCCTGCGGCGTCAGGATCGACGTATTTTCAATCAGTTAGGTCATGGCCACTGACATGCAATAATCCGTTGTGTACGAGCCGCTCAAGAAAGCGGGTTCGAGAGGGAGGAATAGATTATGAAACGCAATTGGATAGCAACGCTGGTGATTGCCGGAGGAATCGGATCGAACCTGTTTGGGCAGCAGTATCCCCAACCATACCCGCAACAGAATCCGCCCCCTCAAGGCGACCCGAACTACAACGGCCAATACGACAACGGCCAATACAGCAACGGTCAATACGACAACGGGCAATACGCCGGCGACGCGAACTACAACGGAGATTATGACCAGGGCTACGATGCGCCCCCACCTCCCCCCATGCCGAGCTACGCCTACGAACGTTCCCCGATGCCGGGCCCTGATTATTGCTGGATCGATGGATATTGGGGTTGGGGTCGTGGACGCTACTCCTTTGTCCGAGGCTACTGGATGTTACCGCCATACGCTGGTGGCTATTGGACAGCTCCGCGATACAATAGCGGTCGTTATTTTGCCGGATTCTGGGGCGGTGGACGACGGGATTTCGACCGTGGATATTACCGCGACAACCGGTATCAAGGAGTCTCTCGTCCGAGTTACAGAGTTGAAGCGCCCAGACAGAGTTACCGGGTTGAGACCCATCGGCAAAGCTATCGGGTCGAAACACCGAGGCAGAGCCAAACGGCTCCGGCACAAAGCGGATCTGGATACCGTGGTGGCGACAATCGTGGATCCTATCCGCAGGATCGTGGACAACACGGCGGACGCCGTTAATTAACTAAGTAAAGCAAATAGCCCGTGTGATTTCGATCACACGGGCTATTTCTATGTGGACATCAATTTCCCACGCGATGGGCAACCGCGATAGCGTGGCGCAGACGCTTCCAGTCAGTTTCCCCCGCCACAGTGCAATCGGCGCCAAGTATGAATTGCCCAGCAGCGCTTTTCACCACGCGTTTAATTTCAGCTTCAACTTGCGCCGGCGTTCCGTTGGCAAGTATGCCATGCCGGTCCGTGCCGCCCATGTAAGGACGCTTGAAGAATTTGGCGATCGCCTGCGGCTCCAGTTCCCCCTCCGCCATCTTGGTGTTGCAGTTCACAACTTGTCCCGGATAATCCCGCACCGCATCGTAGTTTGCGTAAGGCGCAACGTAATCGCACACGTGCAGGATGTTGAACGGACATGCCACGCTGACTTCCCTCATCGCGACAAGGTCAAAGGGCTTTACGTAAGCGGCGAAGATCTTGGGATTGGCGAAGGTCCCTTTCTCCGAGCCCTGCGTGGACATGTAAAAGCCGTCCACACCCGCCTTGATGCAGGCGCGCACGAAGATCATCTGGCTTTCCGTCAAAATTTCCATCCCGCGCTTTACGGCTTCGGGATTTTCGTCCAGGTGCCGCTTCAAAACGGGTCCGCTGGCGCAATGACCGGCGCACATGTACGGCGAATAGAGGGTCATCAAGATCAAGGCGTCTTTCTTCGTGGATTTGACCAAGTCACGAACGGTTTCGAGCACTGGTTCGTAAAAGTCGATCTTCCGCAGCGCCAGTTTCGACCAGTCAGAAGGTTTTTCAAGGAATGCCTGCCTTTCGTAGGTTTGCTCGAACTGGATCTTCACGAAATCCATGTCCGTCTGACGGAAGAACTCCAGGTGGCGCTTGGCCGCGGCGGAACCACTCTGGTATTCCGGGCCGAAATGGAGGAAGAAAGCGGCTGGCGTGTAGTTCGGGTCGGTCTTGCCGCCCAGCCATTGAAGCATGCGTTCACGCTTATTGACGTGTCCGGCGCCGAGCAATGAAACGGCGCCCAGAGGCGAGAGTCCCAGGAATACACGTCTGTTCATGTTGAAGGGTTATCCTTTTTTATCCCGTCTTTGATCAGCCCGGCCAGCAGTATGTTGACTAACGAACTGCCGCCATCGCCGCCTCCGCCCGCCATGATCTGCGGAACCAGCGGAGTCTTTGCTTCGGCCAGCGCGCGTCCTACTTCAATCACCGCGTAATTGCCTTGTCCCACGGCCTCGGTCTTCAGCTTGATGACCGACGCCTCAGCCGTACCAACCGCCATGGTCCGCTCAGCCGTCGCGTTGCCCACAACAGTGAGCACCTCAGCGTCGGCCTTCGCATTGATAGTCTTCGATTCCGCTTCGCCGGCCGCCTGCTTCACAATCGCTTTTGCTTTAAACTCGGATATTTCCACTGACCGCTCGGCCTCCACCACATGGGCTTGCGTATCCGCCTGCGCCTTGGCCTGTTCCAGGCTCTTGCGTGTCTCCTGCGCCAATCGCTGCGTCTCGAACGTCGTCTTCTCCTGTTCGGCAATCTTGCGGTCTGTCAGCGTTTTCATCAGCGCTTCCGGCGGCGTGATATCGCCGATCAGAGTATCCACCGCGACCACGTTATACTCCGTCAGGGCCGCGGAAATGCGTGTCTTGGCATCCTCCTGCCGCTCCTTGCGTTGGCGTAAAAAATCGATCACATCAGACCCTTGCGCCGTGTTGCGGAAGTAGTTGCCGATGGTCGGTTCCAGAACCTGCGTTACGAGGTTCGCGATGTTCCCGAAGCGCGCGATTACCTTGGGCGCATCGTTGCGCGGAATGTGAATGATTTGGCTGACGTCAAGATTGAACGTGAAACCGTCCGACGATCGAACCGTGATCGTGGAAAGATTCTTGTCCAGGTTGTGCGCTTCGGTCTTCCCCGTGGCCCAGTTCAACACCACGTTCGCCGTCGGCACGCACTCCACTTTGTGCGTGTAGGGGTTGATCGGATACTTACCCGGATCGAGCGGGTCAGCCCAGACGCCCTTTTGGCCGCGGCCCACCAGATTGCCATGCTTAAAAGTATCGCCCGTGGTGTCCACCCCAGGCAGCCCCACAAAGGCGATGACGACACCCGCGCTGGCAATGGGCACGGACGTCATCTCCCGCGATTCCACGGTAGCCAGTCGCGGATTGATGAAGTAGCGGCCTGCAAGAATCACCTGCTCCTGCAGACCTTTGAATCCACCGGCATCGAGAAAAGCTTGCCCGTCTTGGAACATGTTGTGCTTCGGCACTTCCGTGCCTGCGATGTCGCCCGTAGCCAGCGGCCGGCCTTCTTTAGTAGTGACGATCCCAACCATGTTGTCTTCAATTTCAGTGACCTTTTCCAGCGCAACACTGAACAGGGCGGTGTTGATGCGGTAAGTTCCCGGAGGGATCACTTTGATTTGCGGGCCACGCTCGCCGCCGTTTTCAAGGAACGAGCGCGCATTCTGGAACGCGTCGCACTCCACTTGCCGCGCCAGTACCCGCCCATTGCTGAGCGGAGTGCCATCGCGCGCCTCCACCACGCCGATATAGCCTTCCGTCACTGTTGTGAACTTTTGCCGCAGGATGGTGTACTGCCATGGCCAGTAGCCGAAGTATAGTCCAGGCGCCAGACTGTCAGCCTGAAACCCGGCCTCGCCTTTAAGCGCGATGATCTTGCCGTCGGGCAACGACTTGTTCGAGCCCCACAGCACAAACTTCCTGTTGACGATTCCGATGGAGTCTTCCGGGATCACGGCAATTCCCAGCAGGCGGAATGTCCAGCGATAGAAGGCGAAGAAAAGCAAAATCGGGATTAGCCACCAAAGGCGCCACATGGATCCGGCTATTTCGTTCAAGATGATACTCCTTGTAATTAGGCAGGGAAATCTAGGTCAAGAAATCGTACAGCGAGAATCTTACCACTAATAGAATCGGTTGAGATAAAGGGGTTAACTTCGCAAGGTGACGCGTGACACTTTCCAACTCCTACGCTGCCCCGAAAAACGCCACACCAGAAAAACCGCTCCCGTAGAATTGAAATCCCCTAACCCCCACCGCTGCAACGATTCGCGAAACAAAAATCCAATAACCCCTTGCCCCACCTGCTACGCTCTTAACCAGAGAGACAAATTCTGTGGCAGAATGCTCCTTTGGAGCGATCCCCGCAACGGGAGCCCGGCAGTTTGACTCCTACTTGGCGTCCTTCTTCTCTCCCGGCTTCTTCACGATGTCGACCACCCACTTGAGCACGGCCGCTGAACCGCCGCTGGCAGCAGCGAGATACCCGACCGAGGCGTCGAACAACTCACGATGGATGTAAGAAACCCACCCCGCGGCCAGCACTAGGGCCGTCAGTAAACCCAGTCGCATCCCGCGCCATAATATGCCTTGATCATCGGATTCCCAGCTTTCCACCTCAACCGGATCCTGCGCCGCCAGCACAAAACGCCGAAAGCTTTCGTTCATCACCTCCAGTGCCCCGCGCTCCTTAAGAACTCCCGCCGAACCGGAAAAGAAGATCAGCCGCTTACGGACCAAGTGCGCCACGGCAACACGGTTCAACGGATTCACCCATCCGTCGGCGGCCAGTTGGTACAGCACCAGCCGCTCGTCAGTCGTCAACGTGTTCCAGATCATCCGGTAGAGGCCGTCGGCCATCTGCAGCGTGCGGTTGACGATATATGTTTCAAAATGCGAAGGGGTCGGGCAACGCGCCGGATCGAACGTTTCCATGATTCCGGGAACCAACCTGCGCAAATAGTAGGTCCGGTCGAATTCCCGGTTGAAGATCATCAGGCAGTCGACATAGTGCTTCTTAGGCAACTCAGCCAGCCGCACGCGTTCCGCCTGCAGGTCGTAAGGGTGGTCGAACGAAATCCGCTCAAAGCCAGCCAACGCTCGAATCCAGCGCTCCAGTTCCTGCTTGTGTTCGGGATTTTCGACCGTGGCCGATTCCATGTTCAGCACCGGATCCAGTGAACTGATAATACAGACATGCGCCGGATTCATCGTGCTCACTTGTTCGATCAGTTCCAAGGAGCGCATCCGGATAGGCTTGTCGCCGAACCGGAACTCAAGGTTATCCACAATCAGCACGCTACCTGGAGCGGCGGCTTTGGTTTCGGCCACCAACCCTGCCCAGGCGGTGTCGTCGAGGGAAAGCTTCGCGGTTAGGTCAATCACGCCGTTGACTTTCAATTCGCCGGACTTCCGTAATTCATCGGCCAGCCGTTGAACGGTCGCCGTACTGTGGGCTTGCGGATGAGTGAAGACCAGCAGCCGCCGGCTGTTCTTCAGCATTATCGCCAGTTCATCCGGTGAGCGGGGATTTTGCCATCGCGGATCTTCGAAGCTGTGCACAAAGAACCGCTCGAAGACAAAGTGGACCCATTGATACAACATGCCGAGGAGAAATAGGCCCATGAATAGGAACTGCCATCGGGCCGGAAATGGAAACCAAGGTCGAACTGCGCTGGCCGTATCCCAACCCTCGACGGATTGCGGCCATCCCTGCTGCCTGGCGCTGACGATGGGCAGCGCAAGGTGCATCAGAGGCTGCGCCAACCAGCCTTGAAGCGAAAGGGATTCGCCCCGCGGCGCCGCCAGATCGTAAGTTACTTCCTTTCGCTTGCCGGCAAACTCCGCGATTTCGATCCTTTTTGCCGCCTCATCCGCCGCCCGGTCGCGAGCCTTAAGTTGCTGATCGATTGCCCGCTTCGTCCGAACTTCCTTCAGTACATGCAGCGCCTGCACCGTTGAGGGAAACGAGGCCAGATTCCCACACACCACGAAATAAAAGATCAACAGGGCGCAGCGCAACGCGAACACGCCTGTTAGCGTCATATTTCCAACGCCCAGCCTGACCAACGCCGCTGGCCGCCGACATAGCCGCTCGCCTTTGTTACCCATCGAAGCTATCCAGGCGATGACTCCGGCCAGCCAGACCAGCAGCAATAATACAGGTAAGAATTCGCGGAGACCGTGTCCCAAGTCCGCCGTCATCAGCACCATCAGCACTAGGATAATCAAGCTGGCCACGGAGATAACCGCGATCTCCGATATATACTGATGTCTGTCCCGGCGGCGCGGCCAAAACCGCCGCTCCGACTCAAGCGATCGCGCCAGTGGAACGGCCACCCGCCATAGTCCAAACGCCGCCAGGAAGAACGATCCGCCGGCAATTAAGAAGGTTCCCACCAGCGACAGTTGGATCAAGCCAGCCTGGAAAACCGTTTCCATGTCGGCATCCGCTTCGCGGTACGTTATCAGTGTCCAATCAAGACCATCAATCCCGGGCTTCTTCAAGCCACCCTTCATCGCCAAAGGGGTAACCCATGCCCGAATGCCGGCGCCGCCGCCGTACTCCAGCCGGACCGCGCGCCCTGAATCGGGGGTCTGCCCACCTAATAGCGGCTTTAGGTTTTCAGGATTGCGGCATTCATCCAGGAAGTTTTCCCGCCCGTTACGGAATGATTCCGAGTGGTACAGCACCCCGCCATCGCGATCCACCACCGCGAAATGATAGCCCTCCCGTATGACCGGATTCCTAAGCGACATAAGCCTTGTAGCAGTCATCCGGACCCCGTCGCCCTGCGCCTCTTTCACGGCTACGATCGTCAGATATTCGCCGGTAGTGGGGGAAGAAATTGTTTGCAGACCGAACTCGTCGACTCCGCCACCGGAGACAATCTTAAGTTTCTTCTGCTTCAACACATCAACTGCCACCATGCCGGATGGAGTCAGAGCAATGAGCGGCGTGGGCGGCCACTCCGCCGAGAGCTTCCATTCCTGCACGTAGCCGTCAAGCGTGGGTTTAACGCCATAGAGGTGCGAGAAGAAAGGGTACCCGTTAAGAAACTTGGTTGGCTGCTGGTCGTCAAAAATTGACGGGATTGACGAGAACGTCTGAAGATCCCCTGCGGGAGGCTTATAACCGGTGGTGCTGGCCTTGAGCATGCCTACCGACGCCTGAACCTCATTATTGAAGTTGGTCCTTAGTTCGCTTGAGAGGTCCCGCAGGCTTGCCTCCGCCTCCTCTGCAAGGCTGAGATGAAACCCATAGGAAAGGTAAAGTCCGGTCAGCGCCCCGATCGCAGCCAACACCGCCATCGCCAGGGCCGTCCTTGAACCGGAACGTAGGCGCTCCTTGGGGCTCATAGTCGCCAGTTTCAACGGCGGCCAACACAGCACGAGAAGCGCTATGAGGCAAAGGAACACACCCACCGAATTGCCCGTTGGCATCGTTGCCGCTTTCTCTTCCAGCACCGATACGCGCGCCAGTCCGCCGATCAATACCTGCGCGGCTTTGGCGGGTTCAGGGGGAGTTTTAGTTTTTGCGGCCTTTTCGTTCAGTTCGACGGGCAGCCGGATCGACGTTGGTTCCAGAAACAACGCGTACTCATCGCCGTTGAACTGAGTGATAAACCTTTGTTGTCCGCTGGCAACATCAGGTGTGGAGAGACTCTTGGGTGGCTGGGTTGACGAGTTGGATCCCGGAAAGGCCGGCATCTGGCTTGGAGGTTGGGCCGGCTTGGCTTGTTTTAGTAATGCATCGAGCTGCGTGAAATGAAGATCGCTATCGCCCGCCGACCCAAGTACAGTTCCATCGTCGGTGGCCACCACAATGAACTCGAAAAATTCCCTGGCGCCGCCCGGTAGTAGACGGCTGGCGACATTTGTGAATGGCACGTGGACGTTTAGGTGGTCTTCTTTTGCGCCTGGCTCGCCCCAGGCCATTAACAATCCGGCGGGCTTCACCGGACGTAACGCCAGCGAAACACCGAAATCGTTGCCGTGCTTTCCTACCCTCGGATGGAAGACCATACTATCCGTTTCGGCATCGTGCAGATATCTACGAAGGTAGGCGCGGAGTTCTTTTTCCGGATTCTTGCGGCCGTCATTCTCCGCCACCAAAGCCACTTTGTGCGCCGACTCCATGGTGGCTTTCATGCCTGCGATTTCCGATTCCAGTTGCTTGCCGGCCAAATCCAACAGTTTGAATCCACGCGTGTGGAGATAATTGTGGGCTTTATTCACCCGGGCAACGTAGAAACCGAAAAACGGCACGAGCACGGCCACAACCACCAGGGTCGGCATGTAAAGCCGCGACTTGGACGTTTTATTGGGAATTGCCAGCCTCCAGAGGGGAAAAGGATAAAGCGCTTGATCCTATCATAGCGGTAGGTAGGGCCTACGCATCGTAGGCGGGCGGTGTCAAGGACGCCCTGCTGAGGGAGCGGTGATCGCTCGAAGCGTAGTGAGTTAAGTTAGCGGTAGCCCATGCAACTTAGCTTGGCGAACCGGGGCAGGGCGTCCTTAGGTCCGCCCGCGAAGCATGGCTCGGCCTTACTTCAGGTTGCCGTAGAATTTCCAAGTCGTCATATATTCCCGAGTCAGCTTCTGGCCGGACAGAGCCGCGCGGAGCATCTCGATGGGAATGCGGTTCTCTCTTAGCACCGCATCGTGAAATTGCCGGTCCGTCATTTTGCCTGGCGCAACCAGTTCTTCCCGCAGCGCAAACATCTGCATGCCCCCCAGCAAATAGGCCGCCTGATACAAAGGTGAGTAGCCGCCGGCGAAGGACCGGCGCACTTCGCCAACCGCGTTTTCCCGTTCGTGACCGACGCGATCCACCAGGAACTCGATGCTTTCAGCGGGAGTCATATTTCCCAAGTGGAAGTTCAACGAGAAGATGATGCGGGCGCAGCGATGCATTCTCCAAAACAATGCGCCCACGCGATCTTCCGGCGTCTTTTGGAATTTCATTTCGTACAACAGCAGTTCCCAATAAAGCGCCCATCCTTCGGTCACAAAAGGCGTGCCGCCAATGTCGGAACGGTATGGCCGGAAGTGCGAGGCCATGTAGCCCTGCAGTTCGTGACCGGGAATCAGTTCATGGAAAACGGTGGCGCGGGAAAAGTGAATATTGTTGCCGCGCATGCTCATCAGTTTTTGCTCGTAAGTCATGCCTGCAACCGGGTAGGACACGCTGATCGTTTCGCCTCCGGTGAAGAAGGGATTTACCAACTGCCGTTCGGGCGGCATCATCTCCATCCGCCAGGTTTCGTGAGCCACCGAAGGAACGGTAATCAGGTTATGATCGTCGAGAAACTTTTCGGCCTCGCGCGCCAGTTGGCGAATCAACTCGGGCTGCTTGCCCGGCTCCACGTACAGCGTCTTGACCTTTTCGAGAGCCTTCTTCCAGTCGTCGCCAAAGCCCATTTCGCGTGAGGCGCGCTTCATCTCCTCTTCGCACCAGGCGAACTCTTTGTTGGCGATGGCGATGAGCTCCTCAGGAGTATAGGGGATCATCTCGAACGCTAACTCGCTCATCAAAGATTCGCGCCCAATCGGATTGCCGACAATGTCGTCGGTGGAACCGGCCCGCGCTCCGGCTGTTCCTGGAACCGGTCCACCGCGTCCGGCGCCCGCTCCCCCGCGCCCGCCACCGGCAGATCGTCCCGCTTGAACGGCTGGCCCGGTTGCCGGCTCCGGAAGAGGACGTAATCCGCCGACGCGCTCGCGAATAAAGGACGAGTAACTCAGCAGCGCCGCGTCAGCCGCCGTATACGTTTCGTTCGCCCACCACGTGAAAAGGGGATCGTAGCTGTCGTAAAAGGAGTACCAGGAACGAAGAACGCCACGCAGTGCAGTGACATCGCTTGCCGCACGGGCGCCGATCACCTTTCGCTGCTGTACGCCTTCCTGTGGGGCCGAACGCATTTGCTGATCCACCGTTTTGCGGGCGTTCTCTATCTCCGCAGCAAGGGCAGCCAGTTTCGCGGCCGCATCCTGAGCTCTCAGCGGCGTAGTCTTTTTGCGGGTTTCTTCGAGCCCGATAATGGTTGCCGCAAACGGCATGTAGGGAGCGGTTTCGGCTTGTGACTTGGCATCGAAATCCAGTTTCTTCAGTTCATGCTCAAGGTAGTTGCGAAAAACCACATAGTCCACTTTGCCGTCCTGCGGCATGGCATCGAAATTGATTCCCTTCAACCGCTCGCGCCAGTCGGTCAGGTATCGCCGCATACGTTCACTTCGTCCCGGATCGAGCTGCACCGCGTAATAACGCAGCAGGTTCGCGCGGTCAACACTGAAGGCTTCAATAAACGGCCGCATGGGGCTGGCCGACAAATCGAGGTCCGAATTGGCGAATTTGGGTTGAGCGTTGAGCGCCGGCCGGCAGGTTGCGCAGGCAGCCAGAAAACAGAGGGCGAAGCAAAGTCTGTTTCTCATATTGGATACGCGAGTGTAACTGCTAATCGGGCGTAAACGCAATGCCGTCCTGAAACCCGCGGTTCCAGTCCGGTGGTTCCACACCCAAAAGATTATGGACGAAATAGTCGTCCCGGTAGTGCTCATTGGCCAGGATTCCAACGCCGTGATTTTGCCCCGGAATGTACAGCATGTCAAAGTGTTTGTGCGCTTTCACCAGCGCATTCACAACCTGCATGGACGAAGCCGGGTCGACGTTGCTATCCATCTCACCCACAATGATCAGAGCTTTTCCCTTAAGCCGGTGAGCGTTATCGACGTTCGACGATGCGGCATAATGCGGACCCAGCGGCCAACTCATCCACTGCTCATTCCACCAGATCTTATCCATCCGATTGTCGTGGCAACCACTGTTGGTCACCACCACTTTGTAAAACTCCGGATAGAACAACACGCCGCCCAGCGAGCTTTGTCCGCCGGCCGAAGTACCGAAGATCCCCACGCGGGAAATATCATAAGAAGGATACTTCGCGGCCACGGCTTTGTGCCACAAAAGGCGATCAGGAAAGCCGGCATCGCCAAGGTTTTTGAACGCCACATCGTGAAACGCCTTTGAACGGTTGCTGGTGCCCATGCCATCAATATGCACGACGATGAAGCCGAGTTCGGCAAGCGCCTGATCGGCCGATACCGCGCTGAATGTCTTAGGAACGAAGGAGCCTTGCGGCCCAGCATAGATGTTCTCGATCACCGGATATTTCTTAGCCGGATCGTAATTCATCGGCCGGATAATGACGCCCCAAATATCGGTCTCGCCATCACGGCCCTTGGCCACGAAAACTTCGGGGAACCGGAAGCCTGCCGCCAGCAGAGCAGACGCGTCGCCTTTTTCCAGATCCATGATGACCGTTTGGTCCGCGGTGCGGCGCAGTTGAGCAGCCGGTGGAAGATCAACACGCTGCCACGTGTCGACATAGTATTTGCGGTCAGGCGAGAAGATGACAGTGTGCGTGCCGTCGGCCCCGGTCAGTTTCGTCAAGCCCGTACCGTCGAAGTTGATCCGGTACATCTGCGTGAAATACGGATCTTGACCGGGAACCATGCAGCCCGCTTCAAACCATATTTGCCGCTTCTCGTCGTCCACGAAATCGACGTTCCGCACCAGCCAGTTGCCCTTGGTAATTTGGTTTTTGACCTTGCCGCTTATGCCGTCGTAAAGATAGAGATGTTCCCAACCGTCGCGTTCCGAGGCCCAGATAATTTCCTTGCCGTCGTTTATGTCGCGTCGATATTTCCTGCCGCCGGAAAGCCCCGGTCCCAGGTTGTTGTAGTAAAAGAAAGTCCTGGTTTGTTCGGCAACCAACGGCCGCGCCTTGGCGGTGCGCGCATCGACTTCAATGACGGTGTAAGCCTGATGGCCGCGCTGATTGTATTCAAACGTGAAGCCCCGGCTATCCTTCCACCATGCTGGCGAACTCAGCGAATAAGGGTTCGGAAACAGCGCCTGATCGATTTCAATAGCCGCCCTGCTTTCCAGATCGAACAGCACGGGATAGGCGATATCGAGCGCATCGCCCGGCTTACGATAAAAGATCGTCGTGTGTTTCGGCTGCAACTGGTCACTGGGAGACGTTTCGATATACGACACCCTGCGGTCGTACCCTGGACGCGTGTGATAGGCCGCCAACTTTTTGGAATCGGGTGACCACGCCACCGTGCGCAGCGTATAGTAATTACCTTCAGACCCGTCGTAGCTTAGCGGAAACGCATTCTGCTTGCCTACCGGCTTGACGAAGACATTGAAGTTTTGAATGAACGCTTCCCATTTTCCGTCGAAGGAAACGCAGACATTCGGAGGGTCAGGGGGAAGCTGACCAGAAAATTGCGAGCCCACTCCGAGACGCGTCTCCCTTACGTTACCCTCTGTAGGCCGCGCCGGCTGAGGTGCGCAAGATCGCTGACCTCGGCCAAGGATACCCTCGTTGCCAATCTGTGGTGGTGGCGGCTGATATTCAAGCCCATCAACCGGGTCGCCGCCGGGCCCTTCAGGATTGGCGGCATTGCCGCGTCCGGCCGGCGATGGCGGGATGGCCCCTTCTTTTTTGCATTCGTAATTGGTCAGCGCGCACTTATAGAGCGAGCCACCGAAGCCGAATTGAATGGATGTCTGGCCGTCGAGAAAGGTAAGCGGAGCAGTTGAAGTAGTGGCGCCAAGCCGTCCCCCTCCACTACCACGTCCAACCGGAACTGGAGCGAAGGGCAAGGCCAAACCCTTATGGGTCTGGCCCGTCACCTTGGAAATCGCACCCGCCAGTTTGTCGTGATCGAAGGCTAGTTGCTTGGACCCCGCGGCGGCATCCACAAGCATGAATTCAGTACCACCTTTCACCGTGCGCGGATACCAGAAATGGTTGGTGGCATCAATCCAGGTGACTGCTCCGGGGACGTTCACCACCAGGTTGCGAGCCTTCGCCTGCAATCCCTGGGCGCGTTGGTAGTCGGCGAGTGTTCCCTGACCCAACAGGACGCCTGTGGCGAAGGCAACAAAAAAAGGTAGGGTCGATCTTCGAATGGTTAAGGTCATGGTGTCTTCTACCGTACTTCAAAATCCGCAGCCCTCACCGCGAACTGCTGCTTCTTCGGCGCCTCAAGATCGCGCACGGCAACCTGCACCGCATACTCACCCAGGGCAATGTTCGATCCAAGCTGCAAGGTGCCCCGCAGCGGCAGCTGCTTGCCTTCAACGAACCCAGCCGGTTGAAAGGTAGTTCGTTTTCCGGTAAACACAACTTTGCCGTCGCGATAAAGGATCACCTGCGTTTCCAGGTTGGGCTTGCCACCGCCCTTCATCTCTTTCGCATTGTAAATGTAGGCGGTATAAACCAACTTGTCGCCTCCATGCAGCACGCGCAATCCAGGACTGCCATCGGCCGATTTAGCCTGCAGAAACGCCTCCGTGGTAACGCCTACATCGGACATCGCCAGTTGCTTGTTCTTCAGGTCAGGAATGAAAATGAATTGCGCGGAGGATCCCGTTTTCTTCGTTGCGTTGTCCATCATCGCGGCGCGCAACTGGTATGGACCGGGCCGCTTCACTGGAATGTCCATCATTTGCACCATGCCATTTTTCATTGCTTTTTCCATCCCTGCCTTGCGCAGCCGAATCGTCTGGCTTTGCGCCACGCGATCAACCACCGCGCCGTTTTGGTCATAGAGCACCAGCAATTGATCGGCCACGGTTTTCTTCCACGGGCTTTGATCGTTGTCGCCCGCCTCCGCCGGGTCATCCACAAACTGAAAGCGGCTTGGGTCCACAAACAGGTAGGCGCGAATGAAGGAGCCCGCCTTTTCATCTTCCAAATAGAGTGGCGTCAACTTCATCGGAATATCTAGCGAACGGAACGGGCTCTGCATCGCGGTCAGCATCGGATTGGACGCGGCAGGCGCCACGTCGGAATCCACACCACCTGAAAAGCTCTTGCGGAAGCGCACCTTGAGCCCAGGCTTGCGGACTTTAATAGACAACCTGTGAGTTTTCGCTTGGCCTTGTCTGGTCTTCTCAAACGTAACATCGTCCGGTTTGAAGGCGATCAGATAGTAACCATCCTGGTCCTTTGCTGCTTCGGCCATCGCGCGGCCAAGATCGTTCGTGTTATGGAAGAATAGTCCGCCCGTTTCCTCGGCAAGCGTCGCCATGCCATCCTGCGACGAGGAGAAATCCATTTCCCGTTGCTGTAGGCGGCCTTGCATAGCCCGAGCGCTGCCCGATACCTGATCGGCGGCGGTGAGTCCCAATGGCTGCAAACCGCGCGGATCGACCGTGTAGAAAGTAACTCCGGACCGGTTGGCCAGATCAACCAAAGAGTTCAAGGCCGCGACAGTCCGATCGCGAACAGAGCCCATGCCGCCCGGCGACATCGCGGTTGCATTCGGATTCGTAAAAGCCTTCGGAATGTCGTTCAATTGAATGCTTTCGGAGAAGACCACCATGGATTTACGCCCGGGCAATTCTCGCAGGCCGCGTACGATGAAACTGGCTGTGGAAAGCATGCCCGCGGTCAACATGTCCTGCCGTGATTGCATGTTAACTTCCTCTTGCAGACGCATTTCAAGGGCCTGTTGCGCAATGCTTGGATTCGGATCTTCTTCGGCTGGATTGGTGGAAATCGGCGCCAAAGAGTCAACCCCATTCAGGCTGCGATAGCGCACGCGTTCAATGCTGGCCAGGATGGCGCGCTTGTCGGTGGTGAATTGCTGGAACAGTCCTAGTCCGCCTGATGAAACGTAGACGGCAACAAGATCGCCCGGTTGCACTTGCTCTTCGACAAACTTGCGGAGCGCATCGTGAACGGGAAGAAGGTTCGCGAAATTGATGCTGAGATCGTCGATGTAGATCGCAATTGTCCGGCGGACATCCTGAGCTTTTAGTTGTTTGCCCGGCAAGCTGGAGGCGAGCAAAGTGGAGGGCGCGGTTAACCCGGATGGCGCCGGCGGTTCAGGCTTAACGGGAGGCCGGGAAACAAAGATAACGTTCTTGATGACTTGGCGCTTTCCGTCGCGAAATACCTCGAAGTCGTCAGCGGTGAGTCCCTCAACGTGCCGCCCGGATTTGTCGAGGACCGTGACATCCACCTGGATCAAATTGACATTGACCTTAATGTTGAGGTCCTGGGTCTCCTGAGAAAAACACAGGAGGGTCAGGAGAAATACGAGCAAGGCGGCCGGGAAACGCATGTAGTGATTGTACCTGCTGCGCCTAAGCGCCAACGGGCACGCACGCTTAGAAGGAAATGCCACGGACCACCAGCGCCCCCCAATGGAATCCAGCTCCGAATCCCGCAAATACCACGTAACGGCCGGCGCCGAATCCGGCCACCTGGCTCCACTCCTTAGCGGCAATCAACATTGATGCGGAAGACGTGTTTCCGTAGCGAGCGATGTTTGAGTAAAACTTATCAGGGGCCACGCCTAAACTTCGCGCGACTCGAACAATCAGATTGCTGTTTGCCTGGTGCATTAAGTAGCTTTCCACGTCAGTGGCGGCGAGACCGTTGCACTGTAACGCCTCCGCTATCACAGCCGGGATCTTTCTGGCAGCCTGCAGAATCACCACCGGACCATTCATGTGTAACGGGCCCTCGAAGGGCAACCGCAAATCCGCTGCGAATTCTCCATCGGAATGAAGCACTGCGCGCAAAACTTCCGCGGTTCCAGCTTCACTACTTACCAGTACGGCTCCGGCCCCATCGCCAAATAGGATGGCAGTATTGCGATCAACTGGCTGACGCCATACAACCGGCGTCATCTTCTCGGAGGCTATAACCAACACCTCTCCATACACCGCTGCCAATTGCGAGGCAAGCGCCATGGCGAACAAGGAGCCGGCGCTGGCCATCGGCAAGTCAATGACGGGTGTCCCAGCTAGTCCCAGCTTCAGCGCCGCTTCTACCCCCGCGCCCGGAAAGCGCTGTTCGGTCGAGCCGCTGGAGAACAGAATCAAACCGATCCGAGATGCCTCCACACAGGCCCGCTGCAAACAATCGAGAGCTGCGCGCGCCCCCATTTCCGCAACCGTTTCTTCCGCTGAAGCGACCCGCCGTTCCTCAATGCCGCTGGCCGTTCGGATCCATTCGGGGTCGCAACCGCAACGCGCGGCCACTTCGGTATTGTCCGCTACAAGTGAAGGGACGTATGATCCGAATGCTCGAATGAAGGCCACTGGCGCTATTTCCGCGATTCCAGATACTTTTCTATCTGTTCGATCGAAGCAAAGTTCTTTGGGCGCAGGTCAGAATCTGGAATTACAACGCCGAACTCTTTTTGTAACGCCGCTACCAGATCCGTCAATCCAAATGAATCCAGCACGCCTGTTTCGAACAACGCCTCCGATGGCGATGGATTAGCTTTGCTATCCGTGGCAACGCTGAGAACGACTTCTTTGATTTGTTGTTGTAAGTCCATAACTACTTTTACCTTACCAGTAAGCCCCGCATAGCCAATTATAGTTGCAGGCATGACCGGCGCAAAACCGGAGCCTCGCTAAATCGGCGCCTCGGAGTGGATCGCCATTGTTAGCGCCGCTGACCCTGGGCCAAGCAGTTAACTCGCTTACGCAATCGTTTTGCCCCAGCTGTTTTGCCTGTATCCATTCGAGGGCGCTTGTCTCTTCTGCAAACGGTTCTGCTTGCACGTACGGCAATCGTATATACACTTGTATTCACGATGGAGTTTGAATGAAACGCGGTCAAAAATCGAACCGATCTTGCAAAACACGGAAGCGATTTCACCACTGCGGTTCTTGTGTTCGCGGATCCGCACATCGTGCTCAAGAAGATAGAACGGACGACAAGAGGCGAGCGGCGCCGGCATGCCCTGTGTCTCTCATCGTTCAGGAGCTAGATCCAAATTGCCGGGGCGCATAAAGCAGAAGTGCTGGCTTTGGCTCGTCGAAAACGAACTCCAAATCCCTAAATCCGAACCAAACCCAATAAGAATTTTTTTATCCGTGTGAATCGGCGTGTATCGGCGGCCAATTCTGAAAAGTACAGGCTTTGTGCAAAGCCTCTACCTCCAATGAAAATCTCATCC
>JANXXI010000166.1 GCA_025350695.1 Acidobacteriota bacterium | reverse complement strand
GCGGGCATTGCAGGCAGGGGAAGAGCCAAAGTATATGAACTCGCCTGCTACAAGGTTATACGACAAGAGCCGCACTCTCTACAGTCTGCACAGGGCTCGGCAAGCGGCCCGTAACACCGGAAGGGCAGTGTTGGTGGAAGGGTACATGGACGTAATCGGAGCCTATGCGGCAGGGGTAAAGGAAGCCGTAGCCACTTGCGGAACGGCGCTCACCAATTCCCAGGTTCGCATTCTCCACAAGTATGCCGAAAAGGTACTTGTGAACTTCGATCCGGATGCCGCCGGGATCAACGCCGCTGAAAAATCGATCCAATTATTGCTCGAAGAGAACATGCACGTGCGGATTGTGGAGCTACCCGAGGGGCTGGACCCAGACGAATTTGTTCAAAAGTATGGGGCGGAGGGCTATCAGCAGCAACTGGAGAAGGCCGGCAACTACTTTTTCTGGCTGGCGGACCGGGCTCGTTCGCGTTTTGATCTGAAGGAAGCCGAAGGAAGAATTGCGGCGCTGAAGTTCTTACTCCCTGCCATCCAACGAATTCCCGACAAAATGGAGCGGGCGGCCGTGGTGAACGACATTGCATCTTATTTGAAGCTGGATGCCGGCCTTTTGCTGGAGCAATTTCGCAAAGCTGCGACCGAGCGCAAGGAAACGCGCTTTGAAAAACCAAAGTATGACCTGCCGGCGGTTGAGAAGATGCTGTTGCATAGCTTGATGCGCAGCGCCCAAGCCCGCGCGCAGGTGCTGGAGCCACTGGCGGAGCTGCCGGAGTTCGATCTTCTCAAGGGAAGACATATATTCGAGGTGATTCTAGATATTGAGCGCTCAGGAAACGCCTTACGCTACGAGCAATTGGAGTCACGGCTAAGTGACGACGAAAATACTCTAATGGCGAGGCTTGTTTTTGCCGATGATACTGAAGACGAACACATATTAATGAAATCAGCTCAGTCTTGCTTGGTGGAAATAAGGCAGGCTGGGTCTAGATCCCTGGTTGAGAATCTGCGCGTGGAGTTGGAAGCGGCGATTCATTCCGGGGACGGTGAGAAAGCTGCGGCCGTTGATGAACGGCTTAAGAGAGAATTGCAAAAATTGAAACGGGAAAGAATTCAAGGATCGGGCAATTAGAAATCTACAAGGATTCATAGTCCGGTTAGCTGGTATAAAATGGTAGACACCTTAGTTGGGGCTCCTTTGGCTGCAGAAGAAAAAGACGGAATCGGCGACTTGATCGAATTAGGGCGAGAATCACGCTCTGACTTGGGAGTTGAACCGGGCAAGGATAAATCCTTCGCTCCGTTTGAGGATGCCGCTGACCTGACGCCAGACGAATTATCGTCCGGCCCTGAACTCGAAGAATTGCTTTCCAGTCCGGACTTCGGAGTTGAATTCCTGGACGAAGGCAAGCTTGACTTCAAGAAAGACAGCGAAGAAGTCGACGAATTCGCTGAGATCGATCCCGCCCAAGAATTTTCCGATAAAACCAACGATCCCGTGCGCATGTATTTGCGCGAAATGGGAACTGTTCCGCTGCTGACCCGTGAGGGAGAAATTGAACTGGCGAGGCGAATTGAACGGGGCCAGAAGGCTGTCCGAAAAGTTCTTAGCCGTTCGGCGGTAGTGGTCCGCGAAGTGCTGCAGTTACCGGCCTTGGTTGACGAAGGAACGCTGAACCTGCGCGACGTCCTAAATCTGCCTGACTTATTGGTGGCCGACGAGGCGCTTGAAGAACAGCGAGCCAGCGTCAACGCGTCGGTTGAGGAAATAGAAAAGGCATTTCAGAAAGCGCTACAGTTCCGGCAAAGGCTTTTAGCCGTTCCACGGGCAACCAAACCGAAGCAACATCGGGGATTGCGTTGGGGCTTGGCGCGTCAAACGGTTAAGGTGTCGCGGATCATCCGCGGCATGCCTTTCTCAAGCCTGTACATGCACCGCTTGGCAGCCAGATTGCGCTCCGAGATTGGTGAGTTCCGGCCGGTAGAGCAGGAAATCGTCAAGGCGCAACGGCAAATGGAAGAGCAGCCGGTTTCACCGGGCCGCGACAATCGCCGGGATTTACGGTCACTTAATCTGCGCATGCAGCAGCTTGAGGAAGAGATTGGGGCCTCGGCCACCGAAATTCGACGCACGTTACATATCGTCGATCGTGGCGCTGAGGAAGCGGATCACGCGAAGAAAAAATTAATTGAAGCCAATTTGCGGCTGGTGGTTTCAATTGCCAAACGTTACACCAACCGCGGTTTGCAGTTCCTCGATCTGATTCAAGAAGGCAACATCGGGTTGATGAAAGCGGTCGACAAATTCGACTACATGCGTGGCTACAAGTTTTCGACCTACGCCACGTGGTGGGTACGGCAGGCCATTACTCGCGCTATTGCCGATCAAGCCCGGACAATTCGTATTCCGGTGCACATGATCGAGACAATCAATAAGCTGGTGCGCACGCAGCGGCTGATGCAGCAGGAATTGAATCGCGAGCCGACCAGCGAGGAGTTGGCGCGGCGCATGGAAATGCCGGTGGGCAAGGTTCGCAAGGTGATGAGAATCGCCCAGGAGCCAATTTCGCTCGAGACGCCTGTGGGTGAAGAGGATGAGTCGCATTTGGGTGATTTCATTATTGACCGCCGGGTGACGTCGCCCTCGGAAGCAATGATTAACTTGAACCTTCGCGAGCAGACAGCTGAAGTGCTGAAGAGCCTGAGCCCGCGTGAGGAAAAGATCATCAAGATGCGCTTTGGGCTGCAAGATGGCAGCGAGCATACTCTTGAGGAAGTGGGGCAACATTTTGCGGTAACCCGTGAGCGGATCCGGCAGATTGAGGCTAAAGCGTTGCGGAAACTGCGTCATCCAAGCCGCAGTCACCGGTTGAAAGCCTTCCTTGAGAACGGCGCTAACGGCGAGTAGTCATCATATAACTGGTACAGGTCATGCGATTCAGATTCCGATGCGATCGAAAATCATACGGTCAACAAACAGCATCGAATCAGTCTCCAAGACGCTCAGGAAATTTTCGATCAAGTCTATGTTCTCGATCAGAAATGCGATGACCCGGAACAGTACTTACGATCGGATGGCGCATTGGAAATGTGTGCTCGGTTATTTTTGAAATCCGTCGGGATCGAGAGGGCGAGTGTTACCACTTAATCACCGCGTGGACGATGAAATCGCCGCGATGGCCTCCCGTGGCGAAGACGTTTCCGCATTTTTCACAAATCAATTTACCGTTGTCCGGCCATTGAAGCGCGTGAATGTTGATCTCCCAGGGAAGGCTTAGGGAATTGAGAAGGCAGAGCGGCAAGATTGAATATCAGCCGCCAAGCGGTGATTGAGACCCTTCTGGCGCAAGCCATGACCGCAAATGCCGGGAAACGCTAACCGCTCTTAATCAGAGTGGCGGCGTTAAATGAGATTCGTCCAACTTCATCGCTTCCAAGCTAACGTGTTTGGCTAGCTGCGGATGTCCAACTGAAAGCTGCCTTTGCTATTTTGGGAGCTACTTTAGGTTGGACGCGAATAATAGAGTAGCCGGTCTCCTTCTCAGTATCAATTGCCAACATTGCGGAAACTGCATCATCCAAGCAGTGGTCACGGGTTGAAGGCCTCCCTTGAGAACGGCGCTAAGGGCGCTTCGGCGCCGCATGCTTGAGAAGCCACCGGAGACGGGTCCAGTTCAGTTTGGTTGTGCCCACGGAGCCCCGACAGATTAGTAGCTTTGCAATTGGGATCCACAACCGGCAACGCAAAATGCCCTTGTTCAAACGCGCTGCTCTTCGAGGCAACGCATCCTCATATCACGACGGAAATCTTGCCCTTGGGACTTTAAGTCTAACAAGCGAAAAGTTCGCTGCCGGGGTCGTTGTTTCTCAACCGGTCTGGCGTTGGAGCAGCGTAGTTCGACGCCGGCGTAGGTGACAGGGCTGGCTCAAGCCCACAAACACCAACAGCTACCAATTCCAAAAGGTAGAAACTCCGGACGTCAGAACTTTAGTTCTAACGCGTAGTCGATTTTGTCAACTTGACCCCAGGACTTTCTGTCCCGGAACTCGGACAAATTGTCATCTAGAATCGCCCTCAAAACCAAGGGGCGATGAAAACAAGAAACTTAACGAGTGCGCTAAGTTTGGCTTCGTACCTGCATAGAGTAGCGGCATGAAGAGCACTACTCTAGTGGCAATGTTTCTGGTTTCAACAAGGCTGTTCGCCGAAGCCCCCACCCCAAAAGACGAAAAAATCTCGCAGGATCTACTCAATTCCAAAGATGCTGTGTCGGACATCATTTTGATCCATGCAGACAACGACGACGATGGCTCGCGTCTGAAACGGGAAGAGAAAGTGCATGCGTTCGGCGGCGGCAGCTTAAAGCATTTTTCAGGATTGGGGATTAGTTCCCTTCGGGCCAACCGAGCGCTGCTGGAGGAATTGCGGAAAGACAGCAAAATCCGCTTTATTGCCCCTGACCGGAAGATTTCCGCCTCAGCCAGCGCTTTCTACGAGCAAACTGCCGTGAGGACGGTGCTAGGTCTAACCTCCTCGACTACGCAGACAGGCACCGGAGTGGGCGTAGCCGTGATAGACAGCGGAGTCAATAAGCTGGCCGGATTCGGTACAACCGGCGCTTGTTCCACTTCGCGGGTAGTTTACAGCGAGAACTTCGCTTCCGACGCCGGCACGAACGATCTTTTCGGCCATGGTACCCATGTTGCCTCCATTTTGGCGTCGAACGCCGCCTGTGACGCGACACACAGTACTAGCTCCGCGCCTTCGGCAAAGATCATCAATCTCCGAGTGCTCAATGCGTTTGGAACCGGAAGCGACACTGCTGTCATTGCCGCCATTGACCGCGCCATCGCACTGAAGAGCACCTACAACATCAGAGTGATGAACCTGTCCTTGGGCCGTGGGGTTTTCAATACCTTCGTCAACGATCCGCTTTGTCAAGCCGTGGAAAGGGCTTGGAGAGCCGGAATCGTAGTCGTAGTGGCGGCCGGAAACATGGGCCGCTTTCCAACTACCAATGGCTATGCGACCATCGCGTCTCCGGCTAATGATCCTTTCGTTATCACAGTAGGCGCCGTTCGCGATCCGGCGAATGGCTTGGAGACTTCCAGGACGGACGACACCATTACCTCATACAGTTCCAAAGGCCCGAGCATGCTCGATCACGTTGTTAAACCTGACCTGGTGGCGCCTGGAAATCTAATGGTGGCGCGCACCGTTTTTCCAAGCACTCTAAGCAACCTTTACCCCACAAATGTTCAGACATTCAAGGGTGACAGCGGCAACTATTTCAAGCTAAGCGGCACATCCATGGCCGCGCCGGTAGTCGCCGCGGCCGCGGCGCTCCTGATCCAGAAAGATCCCACGCTCACTCCGGACCAAGTAAAAGCACGCCTCATGAAAACCGCGTGGAAGGGCATGGCCGCGACAGCTTCCATTTACGATGCCTTAACAAAAACAAACTTCAACGTACAGCAGGATCTATTCACGATCGGGGCGGGATATCTTGATGCTGGCGCGGCGTTAGCCAGTACCGAGAAGATTGGCTCCACCCAATCGGCTATTTCACCTCGCGTTGTCGTGCTTTCGACTGGGAAAGTGCAGTTGACATCCTCCTACACGAATTTGGGCGTGGCCCTCAATGTGGTTTGGGGTTCGAGTGTGGTCTGGGGAGAAAATGTGGTTTGGGGAGACACCGTGCTACTCGCGAACAATGTGGTCTGGGGTGACAATGTGGTTTGGGGCACGAACGTTAGTTCCGGCTATAACGTGGTTTGGGGCGACAGTGTTGTTTGGGGCG
>JANXXI010000153.1 GCA_025350695.1 Acidobacteriota bacterium | reverse complement strand
GACCGCAGAACGAGGCAAACTCGAAGAGTCCTTAAAGCCGCAAAAGAGCTGAGAGTCGCTCTGGAGGTGCTGCAGGGTGACCTCAATCTTCGTCTGTGTTGGCTAATGTTCGCCTCCTATGTCTAACTTTAGTGAAAAGCGTGACCCTTGCGGGATAGCGTACCATTGGGGGGAATGCGGGTACCAAAAGTAGACCGGCCCGGGAGAGCGGTTTGTTTCGCAGCGCTGTTCGTGCTCATCTCGCACACTTTTGGGCGACAGTATCCGGTCATTCCTCAAATCGATGATCCGGCGACCCCGAGCACCCCAAGAACGGCATCGGCGTGCGCCAAGGAAGACACTCACACTCCACGGATATTGACGAAGGTCGATCTAGAATACACAGCCGGGGCGCTGCGGACGAAGGCGCACGGCGTTGTCACCGTCAACCTCGTTGTGAATGAGCGGGAAGTACCGGAGAATGTGACGCTCTACGAGGGAATTGATGAAGGGCTAAACAGGAGGGCGATCGAGGCCGTTGAAAAATGACGGTTCTTCCCTGCCACCCGCTATGACGTGCCAAAGGCTACTAAGGCTGTTGTGACCCTCGAGTTCAAGGTGGGCGGTAAGGTCACACCTGCTTCAATACCTGCCCTTTCATCAGTCCCGAGTGCTGTTCGCCAGCACTCCCAGCGACACAGCCACCGGCGCTGGCTGCGGTACCGGCTGCAATGGGACCGACGATCATCGGGCAGGGTTCCAGTGTTTACGTCAATTCAAACAAAGGGTTCGATATTTTCATTTTGGCCGCTTTCGGAAACAAGCACGTATCGCTGAAATTCGTATCGACACCTGAACAGGTCGACTACATTTTAGACAGTTCCCTTTTTCATGACGATGGATTCGTCGCCACAAGGGGATCTGCGACAACTTACCAGATATCCGAGGCTGCTTTAAAGTTGACATCCAAGACGGGCAATGTTGCTTGGGCGTATGCCGCCACGAAGGGACTGTTCAGCGGCAGCGGCAAAAAGGCTGTAGCTGAAGCGTGCGCCAAACAGCTTAAGGCCCTCATGGAAGGAAAGGAATAGGATCGGCCATATATGTCTGCCAAACGACACGTTTCATCCTTACTGTTGGCCGTGCTCATCACGGTGCCGCTAATCGCCCAAGTCCCGAGCGATGTGGATGGGTGGACCAAAATCACGTGGGGAATGACTGTTGAACAGGCGAAAACCGCCCTGCAAGGCTCGACCGTCAAAACCGTCTTCACACCGATCCCGGAGAAAAAGTCCGTCTTCCGTCTGAGAGTCCTTGATGTTCACATTGGTGATGTGAAGTTGCACGCATCAGTCGCAACGGCCCAAGGCTCAGAAGAAGTGAACGCCGTTGTCCTGCTGTCGGACAGCATCACCGCATCGCAGAACAACAGGGGCGCTGAATTCGACACGCTCAAACAATTGTTGATCCAGAAATATGGTGCGCCAAAGAGTGAGGACGTAAGACGGGGCGTGGGCGTTGTGAAGAGCGTTCTATGGACCTTCCCCTCGACTACAATTCGGCTAACACAGTCCGAATTCGGATCGTCCGTGGGTACAGTCGCAATCCATTATGATGCCGTTGACCGAAAGTCGCTCGATTTGCTGTAGATCGTCTCCAGTTTTTTCCGACGCCAGACGAGCGCTGAACGTGCCCGTGGTTGCGGGGACCGATGTCCACTGAGCTTTGCGAACGATTCTGACCGACTACTCACGACTTTCGTTGGGGCTTGTCACCAACCACTGTTGAGTCTGGAGCGACAATTTGCCTGACAGCCGAGACCGTTTTCGGTTGGTTGCGGGGGTAGGATTTGAACCTACGACCTTTGGGTTATGAGCCCAACGAGCTACCAGGCTGCTCCACCCCGCACAACCATAGTAGCGTAGGGTGCGTCGTTGGCGCAACGTTTCAGGTCAATTTCAGTCTGATTACTTTGAAGTTTCCCTGAATAGCTTCCCGGAGGTGTAACCAGTTTCCGGTAGTAAATGTTGCCACGGAGCATCGAGCGCCCGTTTTCGCCTCACTTGGGATCCTTCGACCAATCCTTATAACTAACCCGGTCCAGTTCGAACAAATCCGTCGTGCGTGCGTACCAACCGCCGCCATGCATCCTGCCGATTACGCCCAGCTTGGCGGAATCGATGTGTTTGGTGGCCGGGTCAATGTACAGATCGGCTATATGGAGTTGGATCACTTCGCCTAGAATCACTCGGGTGTTGCCGATTTCGACCGTCGAAACATGGCGGCATTCCATATGTACCGGTGACTCGGCGATGCGCGGCGGCTTCACCTGCACGCTTGGCGACGATGTTAGGCCAGCCATTTCCAGTTCGTTTACGCCGGTCGGAAAATCGGTGGAGGTTTGGTTCATCTTGACGGCGAGGGGCTCGGTTACCAGTTGGATTACGAACTCCTTGCTGGATTCGATATTTCGGGCGGTATCCTTCATGTGGTCGGCGCCTCGGTCACTGTTGCCGATGCCTAAGACGACAATCGCTGGGTCGGACCCCATCAGATTGAAGAAGCTGAAGGGGGCGGCGTTCACTTCGCCATGCGGGCTGATAGTTGTGACCCAGGCGATGGGGCGCGGCAGCACCACGGAGGAGAGTAGCTTGTGCCGGTCGCGAACGGACAACTGTTGGACGTTGAATTCCATGGGTGGTTTATTTTAGCTGCCTTTGGTTTATTCTAGCTAAGTGAGTACACGCGATAAGGTGTTTCAAGGGATGATCTTGATTTTGTTCGGGGTCGTCGTACCATGGCTGAAGGGGCTGATGTTTTTTGACCTCTTCATGCTGGCGCCCTATTCGCTGCTGGGCTTCCTGTTTCTTGCTCCGAAAATAGTCGAAAACGTGTTCTCCGGAGGTGGCCGGATTGAATTGCCGGATCTGGCGAAGAGTATAGGTTATGGCTGGGGCTGCGCGATGGGAATGATTGTAACTGGGATCCTCGCCGTGAACCTTAGAATTCCGCGACGAACCATTCCTCCAGTTGCTGAGTTACTCAGTTTGCTGATTTTGAGCTTGTTGCTTTCCATAATTGTGGGGGCAATTTCGGCCGTGGTGGCGCAGAAATCCTATGATGCGACGCAGGCCAAGGGGCGGTTGCGCATCGGGTTTTTGATTTTGCTTTGCATCCTGTTTGGTGCGCCTCACATTTTAAGCGACGAGATTCAAGATCAGATGTTGTCGCTGACCATGGCCAACACCTTGGCTTGGTTCACTCTGATGGTTGCTCCAGTTTTGGCGCTTGCGGCAGTAGGCTCGGTACTGTGGGCGGTTCGGCGGGGTAAACTGAGGAGCTCATGAAAATTACTGCGAAAGCCCCTTGTAGGGTGGATCTGGCCGGGGGCACCTTGGATATTTGGCCCCTCTATTTATTTCACTCCAATGCGGTTACCGTGAATTTCGCCGTGAACCGATACACTTCCTGTTCGGTGCAAACGCGGCGCGATTCGAAGATCATACTCCGGTCCAGCGATCTAAAGAAGGAAGAGGTTTTCGATTCGTTAGAGGCATTGCGAGCGGCGAAAAAGTACAAATTGGCTCTTCCCGCTTGTCTTGTGAAATTCTTCGCTCCGGAAACGGGATTGGAGATCGACACGCATTCGGAAGCGCCGGCGGGCGCGGGGATTTCAGGTTCCTCGTCACTGATGATTACACTTTCCAGCGCCTTGAACAAGCTGACCAAGCGGGGCTATTCGATTGAGCAAATTCGCGAAGTGGCGCAGAACGTCGAGGCGCAGATCATTCGAGTTCCCACCGGGTGCCAGGACTATTATCCGGCGATGTACGGAGGCGTGAGTGCGATTGAATTGCGGGCCGACGGGCTGCATCGCAAAGCCATTTCCATCGATTTTGATGAGTTGAACGCGCGGACCGTGCTGGCCTACACCGGCGAACCACGTAATTCCGGCATCAACAACTGGGAAGTGACTAAGGCTCATATTGACGGCGATGCGCAGGTGTTTAAGAACTTCGCGAAGATTGCCGACATTGCGGTTCGGATGCGCGGCGCGCTTGAGGTTGGCGACTGGAAACAGACAGGCAAACTGGTGCGCGAGGAATGGTCGCATCGACGGACGAACGCGCCGGGCATCACAACGCCGCTGATTGACCGGATGATTGAGGCGACGCGGAAAGCCGGGGCGATGGGCGCAAAGGTTTGTGGGGCGGGCGGCGGTGGCTGTGTGTTTTTCCTGGTGGAGAAGGGCGCGAAACAGCGGGTGTCGGAATTGATCGTCAAAGAAGGCGCCGAAGTTTTGCCGGTGGCGGTTGCTCCGCGCGGTGTGGCGGTTAAGGTTTCAGCGTAGACTTGAAAAGATATGGATGCTGGCGCGCTGACAAAATCCGGAGCATGGCTTCGCGTTGGCGTGTTCTTGTTCTTCGGGTTCACCGGGCAGTTGTTGATGCCGTGGTTGTTCTTGCCGTTGGGCATACTCGCGGCGGCGGCCCTGGGAACTTTCGCGGCAGCGGCCGTAGCCACGTTCTTATGTCTGCGGGTCTTTGAGCGGACGAATTTCCCGAACGTCGGACTGCGATGGCGGGCGGCATCCCTAAGACATTTGGGCTATGGTCTGGCAATCGGCGTTGGGGCGGCCGTGCTAGTTACTCTTGTGCCCTTTTTGCTTAAGATGGCGGAATTTCGAGCCAGGCCAGAGACGCCGTTCAACCTTTCAAGCATCCTATATGTGTCCGTGCTTCTCTTTTTTGGCGTGGCTGGCGAGGAGATACTCTTTCGAGGTTATGGCTTCCAAGTATTGGCGGCGAATATGGGCCACTATCAGGCGTTGCTTCCCATCTCCGTGCTGTTTGCGGCTGCCCATGCCGGAAACGCCAACGCGTCCAAACTCAGTTTGTTCATTACCTTTCTTTGGGGCGTGGCGTTGGGGTTTGCCTTCTTGCGGTCGGGCGATCTTTGGTTTCCCATCGGCATTCACTTCGGTTGGAATGTTACACTTCCGCTAACGGGCGTGGAATTGAGCGGGTTTACAATGGGATTGACGGGTTACCGGCTGGTTTGGAACACCGGAGATTTGTGGAGCGGCGGGGCGTACGGACCCGAGGGTGGATTGATCGGCTTGCTCATCATCCCACTCGTCTTTGTCGCTGTATACCGGGCGCCAGTGGTGAGGCAGACGCCGTACCTGATGACGACCGGGGAGGAGTGAACCATGCGCCGACTTTTACCACTGCTGCTAACGCTCACCTTGGCTCTGAACGCCAAGACAAAGCTTTCCGACGAGGAAAGAATCGAAATCATTCGCGGCTTGTCGTCCGAACATGCCACGGCGAAGACCACGATTCCACGATCGCGAAAACCGCTGGTAGTTCAATCGGAAGGCGCGAAGTGGGATAAGTCAGCCTGGGACGATGCGATGAAAGAGTTTGGACCGGCCGCGCGTTCCGGCGAACTGGTGCGGGTCACAAAAATCACCATTGAAGACGACCGAATCCTGTTTGAGATCAATGGCGGGTTGAAGACCAATAAGAAGTGGTACGAGCGAGTGGAAGTGGGCATGGGCGGGTCCGGAACGCCTATTGGGCGCGCCGATCAGGTGGCGACGGCTGGTACGAATCTCGCCTTAAAATTCCCAGAGAAGATGCATGACATTGACTCGGGAAAGATCAAACTTCTGTTGAAGCCGATTCTGGATTTCGACAAGCAATCGGTGACCGAGAATTATGTAGACACGTTGCCGGAGCCGGTGAAGATCGCAATCAAAGAGAAGCGAGCGATTGAGGGAATGGACCGGGAGCAGGTGATTATGGCTTTGGGGCGACCGCGTAATAAGGAGCGCCGGATGGATGATGGCACAGAGCTTGAAGAGTGGGTATTTGGCCAGGCTCCGGGTAAGATTAGCTTCATTACGTTCGCCAACGGCAAGGTGACGAAGGTGAAGGATTCGTATGCCGGGTTGGGTGGATCGACGGCTCCGAATTTGCCGGTGCAGTAGATCGATGATTCATAATCCGATAATTGAATTCGACAAAGTAGTTTTCAGTTACGGCCACACAGAAGTCCTGCACGAAATTTCTTTCCAAATAAATAAAGGCGAAGTTATCGGCCTACTTGGCCCCAATGGGGCAGGGAAGAGCACGTCGCTCAAAATCATTGCGGGCATCTTGAGCGCCGACAGCGGTATTGTCCGAGTCGAGGGTTTCCGCCTGCCCGACGAAGCCATTCAAGTGAAGCAGAACCTAGGTTATGTACCTGAAGTCGCCATACTGTTTGAGAGCCTGACGGGGCAGGAGTTTTTGGAACTGATGGGCCGCCTGCACGACGTTCCTGAGGAAACGCTGCAATTCCGCATTGCCGAAATTCTGGAAACTTTCAACCTCACGTCCGACCGGGTTAGCCGCCTGGATGCCTATTCCAAAGGCATGCGGCAGAAAATTTTGATTGGGTCGGCGCTGCTGCACAATCCGGATTTGATTCTGCTGGACGAACCGCTCTCCGGGTTGGATGTCAACGCGGCGATTATGATCAAGGACCTTTTGGCGGCGCTGGCTGCCGCCGGCAAAACGATCCTTTACAGTTCGCATGTGTTGGATGTGGTGGAAAAAGTTTGTGATCGGGTGCTTATCATCGACCAAGGCAAGCTGATTGCAGACGGCACATCGCGTAGTCTGATGGCGGAAACGAACCAGCCAACGCTAGAGGCAGTGTTCCGCAAACTAACAGGAGCGGCAGAGACGGGGCCCGGAGTGCACCGCATCATCGCGGCGCTGCAATCATGAACGGATTCCGTCAAGTGATCTCGCCGATTTTGGCGCGTTTCGGCGTCAACCCTAAACACTACTGGTTACTGATGGATCTGTTTCGCATGGTCAGCGAGCGGCGGGAAGTGCTGGGACAACTGGGGCAGGATACGGGCGCGCTAAAAGCTGTTGCGTGGGTCTATTGTGGCCTGTCGGCGTTGATGGCCGTATTCATGGTGATGGCGCAAGTGAATCCCTTGATGTATATGGCGATTTTCGTCGGGTATTCGGGCTTCATGTTGTTTACCGTGATCATGGTTGAGACCGGTAACAGCTTAGTGAATCCGGCGGAGGGCCTGGTGCTGGCGCACCAACCCGTCACGGGCGCCACTTACACAGCGGCGAAGCTTAGTCACTTACTGCGGATCGTCTTTTATCTTACGTTGGGTCTGAATCTTGCCCCAGCGCTGATGGCGCTGCTTCTCGACAAGGTCAGTTGGCTTTATCCGCTGCAGCACCTTGGGGCGGCGTTTGTTGTGGGGCTTTTGGATGCGCTGTTGTGCTGCGCGTTTTACGGATGGCTGCTGCGCTTTGTGCCCGCCCATCGCGCGAAGGCTGTCGCGCAGTATGCCGATGCGCTACCGTGGATCCTGATCATGGGCATGCAAAATTTTCGGCTTCTGTTGGCCAAGCAGCTTCCGAAGCTTCCCTTGCCGGCGAATGCGAACGCGCTGCTGGCGCTGAAAGTTTGCGCCTTCGTGGCCGCCGTCGCGATCATTGTGTTTGGACTGCGCTCGCTCTCGGCCGATTACCTGGTGAAGGTAGCTAGCATTGCCCACGGCGGGTCATCGCGGAAAGCCAGCGTGCGGCCATCGCTTTTGGGAAAACTTGTCACGCGCTGGTTCGGCGGTCCCCCAGGCTTGGCGGGTTTCGAGTACACTCGCCGAATGATGGTGCGCGATTGGCAGTTCCGAAAGATGCTGCTGGGGTTGCTTCCGACGTTGATGATGTCTTTCGTCTTGTTATGGCGAGACTGGCGCAAATCACCCTTCGATACAGAATTTTCCGGCGTGCACCTGGTGCCCCATGCTGTTGGGTTTCTGCTGTTCATGATCTGTGTGGCATTGCCTTATGGCGGCGGCTTCAAGTGCAATTGGGTCTTCCTGATTGCGCCAAGCCCGGTGTTCAACCGCTTCGCGCGCGGCGTGTGGGCGTTGCTGTGGTTGAGGGCGGTACTGATCCCGCACTTGTTCTTGGTCGCGGTGTGGTGTTGGACGTGGGGCCCGCAGCAGGGCGGGCTCTTTGTAGCCTTCAGCTTGGCCCTATCTACCTTATATTTGGGGCTGGTTCTGCGGTTGGTGGATGGTGTTCCGTTTGGGAAGCAATCAGACTCGAGACGCGGGGCGCAGTTGTTGCCACTGATGATAGCGGGCGGGTTCGGCATCGCGGCAGCAGTCGCATTGCAGCATTTCGTGCTGTTCCGTTGGCCAGTCGTCGTTCTTGCGACGACGCCTTTCATAGCATTTGTTGCTTGGGGATTGACCAAGAGTTCGCTTGCCGCGGTGGCGGATGCCATCCGGTTTGCGTTGGGCTTGGAATCACAGGAAGTGGGCAGCGGTTATATCGAGCTGTGACCTCAAAACACTTCCTTCAAATACTGCAGTAACAGCTTGTTAATTTCATCCGGCTTTTCAAGCATCAGGAAGTGACCGGCTCCAGAGATCTTCTCAAATCGCAGTGATGGAAACAGTTGCCGCATCGGCTCTTTCGTCGTGTTGTTTCCGCCTTCGACGATCATCATCACTGGAAGCGACATAGGCTGCGTGTCCCAGATCTTATCCTCCAGCAAGCTGTTCATCGCGCCCACCGCGACCGCCTCGGAGGGCTGCGCCATTTTCGTCAGGATCTTCTGGCGAAGGTCTCCAGGAGTCGATTCGGCAAACATACTCTTCACAAATTCGGCGCGGGCTTTGGGGCCGTCCGGACCTCCGAACCCGCTAGCGAATTGACGAAGCCCCGTTGAGATCGGCGCTTTGAACATAGGCGGGTCGATCATGACGATGGCGCGCGCCCGATCCAAATAAAGTCGAGCGTATTGCCGGGCGGTAATGGCGCCAAGGCTGTGGCCGATGAGCACCGCGGATTTGACGCGCGCGGTGAGGAGCACGGCATCAACGGCGCGGGCGAAGTTCTCTTGCGTATATGCGGCAGGCGCGGCGCTTTGACCGTGACCCGGAAGGTCAATGGTGATCACGCGGTACTTCTTGCTGAGCGCCGCCGTTTGGTTTTCCCAAAAAGTTTCGTCGCAAGTCCAACCGTGAAGCAGGACGACAGTTTTCGATCCCTTGCCATAGCTGGAGTAGTGAATTGGCCGGCCATCAAGCGTAGCGGTCTCAGCACAAAGAGTGGTCGCGGCAACTAGGGCCAAAAGCAGTCGCATCTTCTCTAGGATAGGCATATTAGTTGGTTTTATAGCTTGAACGAGTGCACACCAGACAACAGTAACTGCGCTCCCACAGCCACCAAAATCAGACCCATGAATCGCAAAAAGATCCGTTGCCCTCGGGCGGAAATTCGCTTCTGCACCCAGGACGCGGATTTCAACGTCAGGTAGATGGCTAAGCCAGTAATCAGAATCGCCGCCGCAATACTTAGCGTTCCTTCCCACGATCCGGCCTTGGCCGAAAAAGTGATCACGGTGGCGATCGCTCCGGGTCCGGCAATCAACGGCATGGCAAGCGGTATCAGAATGCGGTCTTCCGTATCGTCCTCATGCGTGGATTCGTTCTGCACTTTTGTCGGCGAGCCACGCAGCATCTCCAGACCCATTAGCAAAATCAACAAACCACCAGCGGCCTGAAAAGCAGGCATGGAAATACCGAACATGCGCAACAGCAGTTCACCACCCAGCAGCGCCACCCCAAGGATCAATGTAACGGTAATCGCCGCACGCAACGGTGCCTTGCGACGGGCATCCGGCGGCATGGTGGCCGCGATGCCAAGGTATGCGGGCACAGCTCCAGGCGGGTCACAAATCGCTAACAGGGCGACGACAACTTGCAGGAACTGGTCGATTGGTCCGAGGATACTTTCAGAGTAGCACTGGCCCTCTAAGCCAGAACCACATCCCATCCAAATCCGGGCCGTTCGGCTGGGCGAATATAAACGCCCTCCGGCCCGCGCGAGATGCTGTACTCTTCCTCATACATCGAGTACACTTCCTTCGGCCCGCCCGGCGCCGGCATGAACAGTTCACCCCATGGCGAATTTTGGGCGGATTGAATCCAGTGCACCGAATCGAACCTGCCGCCACCGTGCGGGATCACCGGGATATCATACGCAGCCGCGAGGGCTCCGATTTTGCGTAACTCAGTAAGTCCACCACACCAATTAATGTCAGGTTGCCAGATGGCTGCGGCGTTATGTTCCAGTAACTGACGGAAGCCGTAACGGCCGTACTCATGTTCGCCAGTTACAATACGCGTTGACTTAATAGCCGTGTTGAGTCGCCCGAAGCCGGCATAATCATGAGGCGGCAAACATTCCTCCATCCAATAGACGCGATAGGGGACGAACATTTCGGCCATCTCCAGCGTGTAGCGCTCGGTCCAAGCCATCCAGCAATCCAGCATGATGTCGCCATCGGGACCAAGCGCCTGGCGTGTCCGCTTCACCAACTCCAGATTTTTCTTCATGCCTTCGCGACCGTCTGCGGGGCCGTGCGGGATCGCCAGCTTAAGACGCTTGAAGCCGAATTGAATATGCTGATCAATGTCGTTCCCTGTGCAGTAAGCTGGAATGCGCGGCTTGGTTTCGCCGCCGAGTAACTTATACACCGGCATGTTTAGAGACTTGCCAATGACGTCCCACAGTGCAAGGTCGACTCCGCTGATGGCATTCATCGAAACGCCCATGCGGCCGTAGCTCATGGTGGAGCGCCACATGATGTCCCAGTTGCGTTCAATGTCAAACGGGTCGCGGCCCATCATCAATTTACGCAGATGGCCTTCCACGATGGGGCCGCCGCCAGGGCCGCCGCTGCCGTATCCGGTTATACCCTTGTCGGTAGTTACCTCAACCACGATTGATGGCACGTTGTCCGCCATGAAGAGGCTGCGCATGGGCTTGTACTCTTCATAGATCGACATGGGGTTGGCCACTTCCACGCCGCCGGTAGACCAGGACCCAGCGGCGGGCGTGAATGTTGGCGCAGGTTTGCGCGGCTTAACTTTAACGAGGCGGATGCCGGTAATCTTGAGTTTACTTTTCTCCGCTTGGAAGGCAAGAGCCGGAGTCTGGACAGCTGCCATAGCGGCGGCCGGGGCGAGCGAAAGGAAGTCGCGGCGGTTCATGCGTGAGATTATTTCAGTGCGGAGGGGGAAAATGCAAGGGCCGTGCCAGTTATGCCCAGCCCTTCAAACCGAACCACCCATGACCAACAATTCTTCCTTAACTGGTTACCGAGCTCAGGCTGGTAGAATAGAACTTCCACCTGATGCAAGAAAAAATCCATTCGACAACCGTGCTCGCCGTGCGCCGCAAAGGCAAAGTGGTAATGGCGGCCGATGGGCAGGTTACGCTTGGCCATGAAGTGCTGAAAGGCACCGCCAAGAAACTCCGCCGGTTATACAACGGCAAAATCCTCTCCGGTTTCGCCGGATCCACAGCCGATGCCTTTTCCCTCTTCCAACGCTTTGAAACCAAGCTGGAGCAGCACTCCGGCAAACTGGAACGCTCAGTGGTCGAACTCGCCAAAGATTGGCGCACTGACAAAATCCTGCGCCACCTTGAAGCCCTGCTACTAGTAGCCGACAACGACCGCATTTTCATTCTTAGCGGCAATGGCGACGTAATCGAACCCGATGAGCAATTGGCCGCCATCGGCTCCGGCGGCCCGTTCGCCAAGGCTGCCGGTACTGCCCTGATGGAAAACACCGACCTCAGCGCCCGTGAGATCGCCGAAAAAGCCATGACCATCGCCGGAAGTATTTGCATCTACACTAACCTCAACATTATTTATGAGGAGCTGGGTTAAATGGTCATCTACCTACCAAACCAACCGCTTAACGCGGCAGGCGAAGAAGCTCCTTTGCTCGACGAACTCACTCCGCGCGAAATTGTCCGCGAGCTCGATAAATACGTCGTGGGTCAGGCCGAAGCCAAGCGCGCCGTTGCTATCGCCCTCCGTAATCGGGTTCGCCGCCAGAAACTAGACCCTGAAATGGCCGAAGATGTGATGCCTAAGAATATCCTCATGATTGGCTCGACGGGAGTCGGCAAAACGGAAATCGCCCGCCGCCTTGCAAAGCTAGCCAATTCGCCATTCCTCAAAGTTGAGGCCAGCAAGTTCACCGAAGTAGGTTATGTTGGCCGCGACGTGGAATCGATCATTCGCGACTTAGTCGAGATCTCCATCGACCTAGTCCGCGAAGAACGCCTCGACGAAGTGTCCGATAAAGCCGAACAGCTGGCTGAAGATCGCCTGCTGGAACTGCTGATGCCGTCCCAACCCGAAGGCAGCGATCCTACCGACAAGACTAAAGAAAAGCTCCGCGATCGGCTCCGTGCGGGCAAATTGGATGATCGTCAGGTCGACCTTGAAGTCAAAGAGCGTGGCCCGCAGATCGAATTCGCCACAGCCCCCGGCATGGAGGAAATGGAATCCAGCATTAAGGAAATGATTCCGGCCCTCTTCGGCAATCGCACTAAGAAGCGGACCATGCGCGTGCGCGAGGCGTTTGAATACCTGATCTCTGAAGAAGAATCGCGCCTGGTGGATATGGACATGGTGCAGCGCACGGCCATTGAACGCGTGGAGCGAAATGGCATCGTGTTTCTTGATGAAGTGGACAAGATCGCCGGACGGGAAGGCGGGCATGGCCCCGACGTCAGTCGCGAAGGCGTGCAGCGCGATATTCTGCCAATCGTGGAAGGCACAACCATCAACACCCGCTATGGGTTCGTGCGCACCGACCATATCCTGTTCATCGCCGCCGGCGCGTTCCATGTTTCAAAGCCGTCAGATTTGATTCCCGAACTGCAAGGCCGTTTTCCAATCCGGGTGGAACTAAAGGCCCTAACCGAGGCCGATTTCATTCGCATTTTGCAGGAACCGAAGAATGCGTTGATCAAGCAGTACGTGGCGCTACTCGATACTGAAGGTATCAAGCTAACCTTCACGCCAGACGCCATCGAATCGATGGCGCAATTCGCCTGCAAGGTGAACGAGACTACGGAAAACATTGGCGCGCGCCGGCTGCATACGATCCTTGAAAAGGTGCTGGAGGAAATTTCCTTCGATGCTCCTGACATGAAGAAAAAATCGGTGAAAGTGGATAAGGCGTTTGTAGAAAAACAGTTGGCCGCCATCGTCTCCGACCAGGATCTGAGTAAATACATACTGTAATGAAGCGATTGGACGTCAAGGCTGGGGAAACCCCGTGGGCAAATTTCAAAGCTGGATCAATCCAGTGTGCAGTAGGGCGGACCCCCTGGCCCTGCACATTGGGGCCATGTCTGCTTGTTGCGCTAGCACATCTGTCCTCCTGTGGCTACATTGGGGACCCGCTTCCTCCATCCCTCGATATCCCCATCGCCATCTCCAATCTCCGCGCAACCCAGATCAGCGACAAGTTACTAATCCACTACACTCCCCCGACACAAACCACCGAAAATCTACGACTAAAGAGCATCGAAGCAACCGAACTCCGCGTCGGACCACTGGGAACCGGCGACTTCAACATCGATCAATGGGCCGCTTCCGCCGGTCGCTTCGAAGTCCCACCAGCGAAAGAAGGAGCGGTGGAGCTGGAACTCCCCATCAAAGATTGGATTGGTCGTGAGGTAGTAGTTGCCGTCCGCGTTATGAGCGCCAAACAGCGCTACTCTGCCTGGTCGAACCTGGCAATCGCTCCCATCATCGCCCCACTCAACCCACCCTCGAATTTTAAGGCCCAGTCACGCGCCGAGGGCGTCCTGCTCCAATGGCAAACCACCGAAGGCGCCGAGTATCGCATTTTCCGTGGCCCCACCACGCTTGCTTCCGTCACTTCGGGGGAGTATCTCGATGCCTCCACCGAATTCGACAAACCCTACAGCTATCAAGTGCAAGCATTCCGCAAACTCAACGAAAAGCAGACGGCGGAAAGCTTGTTTTCCAAGCCGATTGAAATCACGCCAAAGGACACTTTCCCGCCCGGCGCACCCACGGGCCTCCAACTAATCCAAGGTGTCGCCAGCATCGAAATCGCGTGGAGCCGTAGCTCCGAGCCTGACTTGAAGTCGTACAAAATCTGGCGCGCCGACGGTGACAGCGGCTTTACGTTACTCGCCGAAGCCATTAACCAGACATCTCATTCCGACCGCACTGCCGCGCGTGGCAAAAAATATCGGTATGCGATCACAGCCATCGACAACGCCGGCAACGAAAGCGAAAAATCCCAAACGCAGGAGTTTACCCTACCCGAATGACAAAGCACATACGTTTCACCCTCGACCTGGAGGCCCCGCCCACCATTGCCGACGGCTCAGGCAAAGTAATCTACGGCACGCTTGAGGGCGACGTCATCAATTCGGCCACCGGCCAACACAAGCTAGCCAATGTGCGTCTGCTTCCTCCCTGCTCCCCTACCAAGATCGTCTGCGTCGGCAGAAACTATGCCGACCACGCCAAGGAGATGGGCAACGCCATCCCCACTGAGCCGCTGATCTTCATGAAACCGCCGTCTTCGCTAAACGCGCACGGTGGCGAGATCATCTACCCCAGCCTCACCACTTCCATCAGCTACGAGGGCGAACTCGGCGTGATCATCGGCAAACGAGCTTGGCAGGTTCCCAAAGAAGATTGGGAACAGTACGTACTTGGCTACACCCTGGTGAACGACGTCACTGCTCGCGATCTGCAAAAGAAGGACGGCCAGTGGACTCGCGGCAAAGGCTTCGACACGTTTTGCCCAACCGGCCCCTGGATGGTGAAAAAGGAAGAAGTGGACCTTCCCTCGCTGCGTGTCATGTCCTTCGTCGACGGTGAAAAGCGGCAGGACGCTCCCGTGACCGACATGATCTTCGATCTCCCCACCGTGATCCATTACATAACGCAGTTCATGACCTTGGAGCCGGGTGACTTGATCGCCACCGGAACTCCTCCCGGGGTCGGCATCGTTGAGCCCGGCACTTTGCTCCGTGTTGAGATTCCAGGCATCGGCTCCCTTGAAAACAGACTAATCAAAAAATAAGGAACTCAAATGAAAATCTTTCTCGATACAGCGAATCTGGATGAAATCCGCAAAGGTGCCGATTGGGGTATCGTCGACGGAGTTACGACTAACCCTAGCCTAATCGCCAAAGAAGGCCGCCCAATTGAAGAACAAGTCGCGCGAATTTGCGATATTATTGACGGCGATATTTCCGCCGAAGTGATCGCCACGGAAGCTAAGGACATGATTCCGGAAGGCCTCAAACTCGCCAAAATTCATAAGAATATTGTAGTGAAATTGCCTCTAACCCGAGACGGAATAAAGGCTTGTTGCGCGCTGTCCAAGGACGGCATCCGTATCAATGTAACCCTTTGTTTCCAGCCTGCCCAGGCAATGCTGGCTGCTAAGGCTGGAGCCTACATCATCAGCCCTTTCGTCGGACGTATTGACGATATGGGCATGCCTGGCATAGACTTAATCGAGCAGATTGTGACGATTTACAATAATTACGGTTACAAGACCCAAGTACTAGCCGCTTCCTTACGAACGCCGAACCACGTGATTGAGTCTGCTCTGCTTGGCGCGCATATCGGGACGATGCCCTTTAAGACTCTAGATATGCTGTTCAATCATCCATTGACCGACAAAGGGTTGGAGCAGTTTTTGAAAGATCACAATAAGGCATTCCAGAACGGTTGAAATTAAAGTGCGGGCCGATACACTCATATTAATCACGTTGGGAACTTTCTCCCTATGTCTCATCTACATCTTGAGTAGCTTTTTGTATAGCTTTGTGCGCTACCGCATCGATCCAACAATGAAAGAGAAAACTCGCCGGTCGGTGCTGCACCGAACTGGACGGGTGGCCGAAGGGATGATCCTCGATCTGGATGACATATCGATCTACTACCACTACACGGTCAATGGAGTGCCTTATTCGACGGCTCAGAATTTCTCGGCAATTGAGATTTGCCTTCCGGAGAACCGCAACTTGGTGATTGGGGAAGTGTCGGTGAAATACGCCGCAAACAACCCGGCCAATTCAATTGTGGTCTGTGAGCAGTGGTCTGGCTTCAAGGCGAGTTCCACCAAGCGGGCGCTAGCAGCCCGAGCCTAATCCCTTTATAGTAAAGATAAGGAGTTTCGTTTGATGAAGAAAGTGTTCGCTCTACTAGTATTGTCCGCCTGCGCATTATTTGCTGAGGGATCGGTAATCCACGTTGTAACTATCAAGTGGAAGCCAGGAACCAGCCAGCAACAAATTCAAGCCGCGCTCGATGGTGTCAAAACCGTGCAAAAGGAATACAAAGGAATTAAGCGTGTTTGGACCCGTTCCATCAAAGTTCAGGGCGATGGCTATACCCATGCCCTTGCCATGGAATTTGAAAGTGAACAGTCGTTGAAAGATTACGCCGGCTCACCGGCTCAGTTGAAGTGGTACAAGGTCTATCAGTCAATCCGCGAAGAAAGCACCACCCACGACATAACCAATTAGTCCGTAACCCGAAGTGCGCATCCCCGGACGCGCACTTCGGTTACTGGCCAGCCGTGACCAAGCGGACTCAGACCTTATCCGGCACCACGTACGGCTTCCGATACTCCCGCGTCAGCATCTTATTCGCTTCCGAATCCTTAAACCGCCAATTCGCCGCATCCAGTTCAAGCTTCCGGCCCAATCGGTAACTAATATTCGCCAAGTGACACAATGATGCGGAAATCACGCCAATCTCCACTTCCGCATTTAGTTTCTTGTAATCCCGCCCACGCACCGCGCTTAGGAAATTTTTCATATGCAAGCCCGTGTCCGATTCCCTGTCCGCCTTCTCCTCCAGCGACTTCTCCCCTTTCTCGCCTTTGTAGATCGTGAACCCGGATCCGTCGAGAGCCATCCACCCATCGGCGCCATAAAATAGGTCGCCCACCGTATTCCCCCCACGCCGCGTCACGCCGCCTTCCTCGCCGGTAATCAGTCCGCGCACCTCAAACTCGATCTGCTTTCCGTTGCCGTAATCAAACACGCAATGCTGCGTGTTAGGCGTTTCCTGGTCGTCGTCATAAAGGAACTTCCCGCCCGTCGAAACCACCGATTTTGGAAATTGGATGTCCCCCATACCCCAACGAGCCACATCCATCTGATGCACACCCTGATTCCCTAAATCGCCATTGCCGGTGTCCCAAAACCAATGCCAGTTGTAAGCGAAACGGTTCTGCGTGAACTTGCGCATCGGGGCTGGTCCAAGGAAGAAATCCCAATCGATGCCTGCCGGCGGCGTAGCCAATTCCGGGGTCTTGCCAATCGTCTTGCGCCGCTTGTAGCACAGTCCCTTCGATGCGTATAGTTCGCCAATAGCCCCGTCCTTCAGCATTTGCATACCCTTCTGCACATGCGCAATGCTGCGGCTCTGCGACCCAATCTGAACCATGCGTTTATACTTGCGTGCGGCCTCAATCATCTTCGTGCCTTCAAAAATGTTGTGGCACGCCGGTTTCTCCACATACACGTCTTTGCCCGCCTGGCACGCCCACACCGTCCCCAGCGCATGCCAATGATTCGGTGTAGCCATCGAAACGGCATCAACGGATTTATCGCCAAACACATCGCGCATGTCGCGATATGTCTTCGGTGTCCGGCCGCCATTCCCGCGAGCCACCAGTGCCGCCCCGCGTTCCTGCGCCGCCTGATTGACGTCCACCAGCGCGACGACGTTCGCCTCATCGGCCAGTTTTACATACTCACCCATGTGTGCCGTGCCGCGTCCGCCCAAGCCGATCACCGCCATGTTGACGCGCTCATTTGCGCCTAGGATACGCGAGGCTCCAATCGAAAGCGCGGCCGAACTCATTGTGAAAAATTTTCTGCGTGTGGTCATACCTGCTCCTATAGCTGTTGAATATTGTCGTTTGCTCTGCTCTGGAATGGAGGAATTTCCGCGCCCAATCAAAACACGGTCAAACCGATTTCCAAGTCCGTTACCTAACCTTTTCATACGCTTACCACCCCATCTCGATCCACAAAAGGCGCTGCGATCAAAACACGATCAAATAACGCACACCATGAATGAACCAAACTCGAATATGCACATCACGCCCAGAAAGGAACGTAGGCAGCTTGCGGCTGCTCAGGATCCGCCGAGCGGATAAGTCCTTTATTCAGTGCAAGTTTAATCACCTTAGACACTTGCGCTGCGTTTTGAGCCTCGATCCCGAAACGTTCGCGCAACGTACTGTTTTTCATGCGATCCCCGCTTACAAACTTCAGAACGCTATGTTGGTAGCAAGCTCGCACACGCTCTTCGGAAGTCATCGCCGGGAATCGCCTTGGAGAGTAGATTACCACTCTTGTCGCGCACTCTTCGACACGAAAATCAGGCGGAGGAAGTTGAACCAGTTCCACCGAAGTGATTACTTTGTCGATGCCGGTACCTTGTTCCTCGCAGATTCGCATGCGCCGCATCAATGCCGCCAGCGCTTCATTTCGGGAGCGAGGAGCAGCATCAATGAAACGCTCCGGCTTTACCAACGGAATCCCAGGATTCGTTATTTCCAGTCGATCCCTGAATAGCTCAATCAGCGGACCGGCGCCTGTTACCGTCATGTCCTGATGAATAAGAGCGTTTGCAACAAGCTCTCGAATAGCGATCGATGGATATAGAGGCGTTGCGGTTCTCAATGCCTTGTCAACATGTTCATTGCGAGGAACCAGAGCATCAATATATCCAACAAGTCCCGAAAAGCCGCTTGCGTAGCCTTTGGTTACATCCAGCCGATGCGTGACCGTGTCGGCACGGCCGTTCCCGTCATAGGCGACAAACCTCACACCCTTCCTTGCCAACCGGTGATCAAAGGCATCGAGCCGTTTAGCGAAAAGGATGGCGCCAAGGTTTGTAATACTCCAACGGTCTCCAACATCGCGCTTGACTAGCCCATCGTCCGCAAGTCTTTCGAGAATAGACTTCGGGGTTGAGGGTTGGCCTTGGCCAGTCAGGTCAAAATAGCTTGCAATATCGAGACGGGTCAAAACTTCATCTTCAGAAAGGAATTGCGCCGCAACACCATGCTCCCACACATAAGGACGAAGCCTGTCCCAAAGCGCTATTAGCCGATCCGGATAATCAGAGAGTTTTGGGGTAGCAGGCCCGATCCGAAGGAATGCCTGACCATCGAACTCGACCGGGCTGATTGTTGCTGCCGGAATTTCCAAAAGCACCAGCCGCCCTTTGGCGTGTTCCACTGTCTTGAAATTGAAGTTCACACTCGGTTTCAAACGCTGCGCCAGCCAGAATTCTAGAGGGTGCTTTTGCATGTTATGGGAAGGCGGATCAAAACTCGTCCCAACGACTTCGTGATCCTCATCGCGAATTCCCCAAACAACATAGCCGAAATGTTGTTCTACCAGCCGTGCGGCGTTTGCGATCGCGGAGATCAGCCGGCCAATCACTTCCGGATCTGAGTTATTGGCCTTAAATTCCGCCAGGCTTGCTTCCGCCGGTGCGTTACGGAGATCTTCGATCAATGTAAGAGTGCGCAGATCGCTCACGAGGATTCCTTCATTGACTTAGCTGATAAAAACCATCGTTGATCACTATGCGACAACCGCTTGATAATCACGCTAAGTCCTATCATTTTTAGGTAGCCTCTTGGCAACCTCTTCGATTGCCCGAATTCATTCATCGCATAGGCCGCAGAGGTTTCGAAAGTGTTCCTTGTAACTACCATGATCGGACAGAAGTTTTTCGGTATTTTAGTCTCCGGGGTTCGTATTCAGTATCCCAACTTACCTTCAAAATCAGTCTTGATTGCACGCCTTGAAAGTGGCCCTTTCGGTAATTCATTGTACGATTTCCAGTAAAGTTACAATCTGACTCAGCTTGTCGATAACGCCTTCCATACTTCCTAAGAATATCCCATCGGCTCGGTCACTCACTGCATTACGACTATAGCCGCCCTAAGATCGCTCTCCAGCGCAGGCTTGGCTCAAATGATTCACCAAGGCACGTTCCGCCAATCTGAAAAACAAATCCATTTCACCCTCAAAAACTCCTCGTCCCCACCGATACGACAAAAACATCTTCCCTACCTTCAACCACTTGACTTAAGTCCAACCACAAACTCCACTCACACAGTGTAGTAGCTTATAACCAGAGAGCGAATCCGGGCCCGGAATACTCTCCAAGCAAAACCGTTCGCCTTCCAAGGCAGACGGTCTCGAACTGGTTCGAGTTGTTGTTTTTCAATCGTTAGTTGGCGGGTTGTAACAGTGGAATCACTGGAAAAGCGGCGCAGGTTGGGGAACCAGCGCCGCCAAGCTTGGCAAACCAGGCGGACCGCTCGGCGGCGGTCTTTCAGTTAAAACGAATGGCAGCCCGCTAGCGCGAAAAACTGAAAACGAAAGCCTCACGCCCCGGGCCGAACTGCGTCCAGACTCACCACACGTTGTAATTGCCGGCGCGATGTCCACTGGCGTCCCGAAACAGGCCGAAGGCGGCGGGCAGGGTAGTAGAGTATTTGGCTGTGGTAGTCCATTGACCCCATCCCTCAACTGTGATAGCGTCATCTAGGCTAGAAGTTGGTTGAAAAATTGGGACTGGCGAAACTGACATCTTTTTTCGCTATCGCAAGAGATTGATTTTTCTGAAGGGTACTTTGCGAAAAAAGGCTGTCTGTTCCCTGTTTTTCAACCAGCTCCTAGGCTAGGCGGCATAAGCCGTTAACTTCTCGGAGGTTGTATGCGTATCCTAATCCCCTCAACAGTAGTCCTGTCCTTGGCCTTTCACACTTCGTTCGCTCAGTCGCCGGCCAAGCTTCCACCTGCTGCCACCGTCAACGTCGACTACGAAAAACACGTCCTGCCGATCCTTTCCCAGAAATGCTACTCATGCCATGCGGGTGATGTGCAGCAATCCGGGCTCCGGCTTGACCTTCGCCAGAACGCGCTACGCGGCGGCGACTATGGGCCTGTAATCGTCGCGGGGAAATCGGCCGAAAGCAAATTGATCCGGCGCTTGGTCAATGGCGATGGCGGCTTGCAGATGCCACCTACTGGTGCGCTCTCCGATGACGAAATCGGGATCCTGCGGGCATGGATCGACCAAGGACCGGAGTTCCGCACCGACATTAAGGAAGCCACTGCGAAGCCTGTCGACCCGAAACTGGCCGTGCTGATCACTGCTGTTCGTTCGGCCGATGCGGGCGAAGTGAAGAAGCGGCTGGTTAAAAATCAAGACCTCATATCCGCGCAAGACACGGCTGGTTCCACCCTATTGCATCATGCGGCTGGGTTCGGCTCGGTCGACACTATGAAGCTGCTGCTTTCACTTGGCGCCGACGCCAGCGCGAAGAACAAACGTAAATCGACGCCGCTGTTCTGGGCCATTCACGATCCCGCTAAAGTGAAGCTGCTCCTCGATGCCGGCGTTGACGTGAATGATCGCAACGTGGATGGCCGCACGGCGCTCTATCAAGCGGTCTCGCTGGGCAACCCGAATGGGCTTGTGAAAATGCTTCTCGATAGAGGCGCGAACGTGAATCTTGCAACAACCAACGGGGCCACCGTATTGATGATGGCTGCTACGCGCGGGAATGTCGGCGCGATGCGAATGCTGATTGAAAAGCAGGCCGACGTGAACGCCAAGAACGGCGCGGGCGGAACGGCTTTGATGAATGCCGCCGCCAGCGGCAATCCAGCCGCCGTGCGGCTGTTACTGGACAACGGCGCGGATTCAAAGGCTGCCACTAAGCGCAATGAAACTGCGTTGGCTAACGCGGCTACCACCGGCAACTTGGAAATGGTGAAGATGCTACTTGCCGCCGGCGCTCCAGTCAATACGCAGGACGTTCGGGGCTATTCACCGTTATTGTATGCCGCCGGATCCGATACCGCGCCTATCGCGGTTGTAAAGCTCCTGCTTGAAAACGGGGCCGATACAAGCTGTCTGGGCGATGAGGAAACAGCCAAGGCTTTGGCGGCAAAACGCGGGAATACGGAAGTGGCGAAGTTGTTGGGCACAGTGGAAGAGCAAAAGACCGCCGCGGCGATGCCGACGAAGCGGCCCATTCCCGAAGCTGTGGAAAAGGCGTTCGGATTGCTCGCTAAGCAGAGCCACACATTCATTCGCACTGCCGGATGCAATTCGTGCCATGCCCAGGATCTTCCTTCCGCTGCGGCGGCTATTGCGCGTGACCGCGGGTTGCCTGCGCCGAAAGAGATTGCTCAGCTACCTACGTCCATGATCATGACTCCGGAACGTGGGATGGATCTGGGCTTCGTGCAAGTGGGCAGCATCGGTTGGGAATTGTTTGACCTGGGGATGAACCATTCGCCGAAGGATCATTACACGGACGCGGCCGTGCGCTTTCTGAAAGCCATGCAAACAGCCGACGGAAGTTGGCACGCGCCGGAAGGCAGGCGGCCTCCGGTTAATGTTGGCCCGTTTAACGCAGCGGCGTTGGCGGTGTACGCGATGAACACCTATTCACCGGATACCGAGAAGGTCGATACCCAGAGAGCCATCGCACGTGCCGCGAAATGGTTTGAAGGCGCGACATCGAAGACAAGTCAAGACCGTGCGTTTCACTTGTTGGGATTGGCCTGGGCCAAAGGTTCGGCGGCAAAGTTAGATTCGGTGGCGAAAGAACTGGCTGCTTCGCAGCGCGCCGATGGCGGATGGAGCCAATTGGCCGAACAATCTTCAGATGCCTATGCAACTGGCCAGGCGCTTTATGCTTTGGCGGTTTCAGGCAAGGCGTCCACAACGGATCCAGTGTTTAAGAAGGGAATTGCTTTTCTGCGCAACACGCAGGCGGAAGATGGTTCGTGGCATGTGAAGACCCGGTCGATTTGGGTGCAGCCGTACTTCGACAGTGGCTTCCCGTATGGACACGATCAATGGATTTCCGCTGCGGGAACGGCTTGGGCGACGATGGCTCTTTCCATGTCGGTTGAAGATCGCAAGATCAGTCAGAGGTAGGTCACTAGTAGTTGTACCAAGCTGAATGTGCGGACCAACCTTCGCACTTTAAGCATTGCGTTGCTGTGTGCTGGGTCATGCAGCCAGGGCACACGCCGCCGGTTTCAAATGTGTGCCATTGAAACCCGCAGGTGCAGTTCCACTTATCCTTCGCCTTGGGTTTCCAACGGCAAAGGGGACAACGGATTTTCGGTCCCGTGACGCCAGTATAGGGTTTGTCCTTTTCTCTTGTGCCGGGCTTACCCGTAAAGATATCGGTCCCTGGTTCCATCACAACCGGCTGTTTGCTGGGAAGTGGTTTCGGCATAGCTAATACTATTGTCCTCGATTTGCCTCTCAACATTGTAGCCTGGAAGGATGACCGAAGTAGAAATTTACACAGCCATTGGTGAAGAAGGATTCGAAAAATTGATCCGGGCGTTCTATGACCAAGTTCCAGGGGATCCGATTCTGGCGCCCATGTACCCTGCGGACGACTTAGTTGGAGCAGAGCAGCGTCTGCGCGATTTTCTGATTGGCCGTTTTGGTGGACCCATGCGTTATGTGGAACAGCGCGGGCACCCCAGGTTGCGGATGCGGCATGCTCGTTTCCATGTTGACTTAGCGGCAAGCCAACGTTGGATGGAACTGATGCGCCGCGCATTGGACCAAGCAGCCTTTCCGGCGGAGGTGCGCGAAGTGATCGAACCCTATTTTGAGCAGACCGCCGTTAGCATGATTAATCGAGCGCCGATTGAATAAACGGCATATGCAACGCTTCCACCTGGTCGACGGAATCCGCGCACCAATGGAATTTGGATAATGTTGCGGGCCGACCGTGCCGAACCGGTATGCGTTGGTGGGGTAATGCTACCCCACCAATTCCCGCATCACATGGCCGTGCACGTCGGTCAATCGACGATCAATTCCATTGTTCCGATAAGTTAGCCGCGTATGATCAATGCCCAACAAATGCAGCACCGTCGCGTGCACATCGTAACAATACACGGGCTTTTCCACCGCCTTGTAACTCCAATCATCCGTTGCGCCGTAACTTACACCGCCCTTCACGCCGCCGCCCGCTAGCCAAGACGTAAACCCAAACGGGTTGTGATCCCGGCCCAAACTTCCTTGACTGCACGGCATACGTCCGAATTCCGTCGTCCAATAGACGATCGTGTCCTCCAGCATTCCCCGCGACTTCAAGTCCTTGATTAGCGCCGCAGCCGGTTGATCCATACTGGTACCCATTTCGCCATGATCCTTCGCCAAATTCTCATGACTATCCCAGTTCCGTCGCGGATGTCCATTGTCAGCACCGCTCCAAACTTGCACGAAACGCACACCACGTTCCAGCAATCGCCGAGCCGTCAAGCATCGTCGGCCCATGTCTTCGGTGATCGGATTATCCAGGCCATATAGCTTCTTCGTCGCCGCCGTTTCGCCGGTTAGATCCAGCACCTCAGGAGCACTCAGTTGCAGCCGCGCCGCAATCTCGTACGATTCAATTCTGGCTTCCAGCCGCGAATCGCCTTCACGCCCATGCATGTGCTGCTGGTTCATTTCCTTCAGGAAATCGAATGTATCCTTCTCGCTCTGCTCGTTGATGAACTTAGCGCTCTTAGGCGGAAATAAATCGTAAATCGGATTGGCCGTGCCCGCCCGAATCATCGTCGCCTGTTGCGCCGCCGGCAAAAATCCGGCGGACCAATTCGATGGCCCATTCGGCGGATATCCGCGCACGTCGGGCAGCACCACGAACGTCGGCAAATTCCGATTGGCCGAGCCCAACGCATAACTCACCCACGAACCCATGCTGGGAAATCCGGGTAGAATGAAGCCGGTATTCTGCATGAAGGTCGCCGGCCCATGCACGTTCGATTTCGCGATCATCGAATGCACAAAGGCAATGTCGTCCGCGCACGATGCCACATGCGGCGCAAGGCTGCTGATCCATTTACCTGATTGTCCGTTCTGCTTCCAATCCCACGGCGACTTCATCACAAAACCCGGCTTACTCTGGAAGAGTTCCACCTTCTCGCCCGGGTCCCACTGCTCACCGGCTTTCTTGATCAACAGTGGCTTGTAGTCATAAAGGTCACACTGGCTGGCGGCGCCCGACATGAACAGTTGCACCACGCGCTTGGCTTTCGGGGCATGATGCAGCCCACCTTGTTCGGCCGCCATCAATTGCGCCAGCGCCACACCGCCAAGTCCGCCACCGGAATGAAATAAGAATTGCCGTCTGTTCATTGCTGGTTCCTAATCCACGAACAAAAACTCGTTGCTGTTTAAGATCACGCGGCTCGCGTTCACCAGGCCGTGTTTATCGGCAAACGCCCGCAACGGAGCCATCTCCGCCACTGTCGCTTCCCGTCCCAGAGCCAACAAAAACGCCCGATCCACCGACCCGGCCTTCGCCGCCAACTCCTCGGCCATGCGCAGAACGAAAGGATTGTTCAGCACGGCGAGCGCTTGGATTGCCGTTATAGTGGTCGATCTTTTCGGCGTCAACAAGGCGGAATCAGGGCAGTCCAGCCGATCCATGAACGGATCCGGAACCGACCGCACAATGAACCGGTAAATGCTTCGCCGGTTGGCTCCAGCCATGTTCGGATCGAAGCCTGCATAGTCGTACACCGGCGAATGATCATCCTTGAAGGCAAACATGCGGACACTCGGCCCGCCCATCGTCAGATCCAACTTCCCCGCCACCGCCAGCATCGTATCGCGTAACGATTCGGCATCCACGCGATTGCGGTTCATCCGCCACAAATATTGATTGCCCGCGTCGAGCTTAGTCCCGTCTTCGCGGTTCGCGGCGGACTGCTTGTAAGTCTGGCTGGTTACAATTAACTTATGTAACTGCTTCAGTGACCCGTGCGCGTCGTCGCGGAACCACGCCGCCAACCAATCGAGCATCTCCGGATGCGTGGGCTGCGCGCCCATTCGCCCAAAATCGCTGGGAGAATCCACGATGCCCTGGCCGAAATGGTAGTGCCACACACGGTTAACGATCGAACGCCAAGTGAGAGCATTATCCCCTCGCGTGATCCACTTCGCCAAAGCTAGGCGCCGGGCGCCTTCGTCATTCGGGTCGTCTTGCTGGAAGCGTGCGCCAATCGCGCCAGCCACGGCAGCCGCACCCGGGGAATTCACATCGCCGCGCGTCAACACCGAAATTGGACGCGGCGTCAGAGCTGGAATAAACGTCCCCGCTCTCACGAAATAGGCCGTCCCCGCATACACCGCTTGCCCTTTCGGGAGCGCAGCAAGGTCCTGGTCCAGCTTCTTCAGTTGTCCACTCAACTCCGCCATGCGCGTTACTGTTGCAGCGCCCATGTAATCATCCAGCAACCCTTTCCGGGTCAGCGTGTCGGCATCGCCCCTGTCCTTCAGCGCCTTCTTTCGAGCTGCTTCGTCCGGCGTCTTCGGCTCGGCGATGTGCGCGGCCAGCAAGCGGGCGTCTTTTATCAGCCCTTCCAGCCGTTCCAGCTCAGGCGTCGAAGCACTGTCCAGTTTCTCCTGCAGCGGCTGTAACTCGATTTCCACTTTGCGCCGTTCACTTAGTAACTGCCTGCGCTTCGAAAACACAGCCGGGTTGGCATCAATCGGCCTATCCGCGCGGTCGATACCCGCAAACACTGACTGCACGGCGTAGTAATCAGACTGCTTAATGGGGTCAAACTTATGATCGTGGCATCGGGCGCAGTGCACCGTTTGGCTGACAAAGGTAGACATCGTCTGCGCCACCATGTCGTCGCGGTCCAGCAAACGAGTCAGGTTTTTATCAGTCGTGCCTTCACGCAGTTCCTGATGGCCGACAAAGTCCCACGGTCCCGCCGCCAGGAAGCCAGTAGCAACGATACTCTGTGGACTGTCAGGAGCAAGGACATCGCCCGCCAACTGCTCTTCTACAAACTTCGTATAGGGCTTATCGTTGTTGAACGCATCAATCACATAGTCCCGATAAGGCCAGGCATTCGGCCGAGGCTTGTCTTTGTCGTAGCCATGCGAATCGCCGTAGTGGACCACATCCAGCCAATGACGCGCCCAGCGCTCCCCATAACGAGGGGAGGCCAGCAGTCGGTCCACCAGATTTTCATACGCTTCGGGAGATTTATCATTGATGAAGTTTGCTGTGTCTTCAAGGTTAGGCGGCAACCCATGTAGATCGTAACTTAGCCGTCGAATCAAAGTACGCCGGTCTGCTTCAGCTGACGGGGCCAACTTCATCGACACTAACTTGGCCACCACGAAAGCATCCAGCGGATGTCCCGCTGCCGGAACCTTCACCTTCGTCAAGGGCTTCGATGACCACCAGGCTTCATCCTGCTTCGCGCCTGTGGCGACCCAGTCTGAAATTAACTTCACTTCAGCCGGTTTTAGCGGTGGACCCACTTTGGGCATGGCGGGGTTCTCGCCGGAAACCATGCGCAGCACCCGCACCCCGTTCGCACCTAACGTCACGGCTTGATGGCAGGGCTGGCAGCGCGCAACCAGAATCGGCTGAACGTCGCGCGTGAAACTCACGTCAGCCGCAGACGCGCTTGCCAACGCCAATACAAGTGTCGAAAACCTACGCATACCCTCTAAGTTACTCCAAACGGAGTCGCCTGCGGCGGTAGAGGCTCAACCCGCCAGCGCTTTCGGATACCGCGGAGTATAGTTAGTTAAGCGTCTATCGTTTCTTGCTTGCCGCCGCGCCATCCCGCCAACAATACGGCTTGCTCCTTATTCCACAGGGTAGCTTCGTCGGCTGCTTTCATCGACCAAACGAGAGCGCCTTCGTAACCGAGTCGGCTTGCAGCGCGGAGCCGCGAGTCGAGTGATTGCGTCTCGCTCGGCCAGGGCATTGACGGCGCTGAGGCAAATTCCCCAATCAGACATGGTTGTGATGTTACTTCCTGCGCGGCGGGCAACTGCGCTCCCGCTTGCGCGTAGTAATGAAACTGCTGCAGGCTGATCCCCAAATCTTGCGCGTTCCAACCGGCGATAGTATCCCAATGCGCGAAGCCTACCGTTGACTGGAACCCAATCTTGTTGATGCGGCTTACAGATTCTTGAATGTAAGCCCGCATGTCGTGCAACGATGTTGTCTTTTTTTGATCTGCTCTTTCCCACACTTTCCATGCTGGCCCAAGAGTGCACCATTCGGGTTCATTAATCGGCTCCCAGGCGTAAATGGATTCAGGTCTCTTGCGCGAGGCTTCGAGTAAAGGATCAAGCACGGTGTCAAGAAATATCTGGCGTTGGATATCATCGCGCAGCACAGAGGCGCGACCGCATTTTGCATAACCGCTTCCGGCCGCCTGCGCTGAAAAGCACCAATGGAAATCGATCAGGGAAGGGATCAGCTTTACTCCGGCTGAAGCGCATAGTTCCAACACTGCCGAGAAATCCGCGACAACGCTTCGGATAGCGTCATCCCCCGGCGGCAAGACAAGAAAGTGACCATCCTCGCGGGGAGCAAATTCGCCCGATCCATAAGTCAAGCCGTCGGCCAAGACGAACCAACGGACGACATCCATGCCTGACTCGCGCAGGTGGGCCAAGTCACCGGCCACTGTTATAAGTTGAGCGGCGCGAAAGGCCTCGCGATCCAGACCGCCAGTCCAACCAGCGGGTGGCGCTCCGAAATCCCAACCGTAATTCAACCAAGGATAATTAATGCCTATTACTTTCATAGATACTTCTTTAGCCAAGCCAGAACCTCTTCCATGTGCTTGCGGCTGTTTTCGCCTTTAAGGATCCAGTGGCCTTCATCGGGAAATAATACAAGCCGGGTTGGCACTTTGCGGCGCTGCAGAATTTTGAATGTCGTCATGCTTTCCGACATTGGAACCCGGAAATCCAACTCGCCTTGAGTAATTAGAGTGGGAGTTTTGAACTTACCTGAATAGCGAATCGGGCTTTGATCGTTCCACTGTCCGCCGTGTTCCCAAACGGGCCCACCCATGCGTAATTCGCGGCCAAGTCCGCCGTCGTTTGTTCCGTATTGCGACTCGTTGTTGACAGCGCCGGCATGATTCACCAGACACCGGAATTGATCGGTATGACCGTTTAGCCAGTTCATCAGATAGCCGCCGTAACTAGCTCCCGCTGCCGCTTGACGTGACTTATCTATGAATGGATACTTTTGCGCCGCCACCTCAATCGCCTCAAGAATTTCCTGTGCCGGGCCGCGCAACACATCGCGTTCAATATCGTCGGCGAACTTTTCGCCAAAACCCGTGGACCCGGTATAGTCTGTCTGCAACAAAACGTATCCTTGCGAGGCGAGTAAGTGGTAGTTCCAACGGAAAGAGAACGCGTCTTTCGACATCGCGTTTGGACCGCCATGGGGAAAAATCAGCAGCGGGTATTTCTTGGCCTGATCGAATCTAGGCGGGTAGGTTATCAGGTTATGGATTCGTTTACCGTTCTTCGCCACAAACCAAAAATGCTCCGATGGACGCCAATCGATCCCATCGATCCGTGCGGCATCGAAGTTAGTAATCATCTTGTGATTGCCGGTGGCGGGATCGTACAGAACCACTTGCGGAGGTTGAGCCGAGGTTCCATACCGCGCAATAAGCCCGTTTGGTGTTGGTATCGGGCTTGTGTATCCCTTGGCGATCTCCTTTACAGCGCCACCTTGCGCCGGCAGGACAAATAGCCTGTCGAAGCCGTCGTCTTCCGCCTCAATGTAGATCGATTGGCTGTCGGGCGCAGGGAAATATGCGCCCACTGACCTGTCCCAATTAGCAGTCAGCACAGTTACTTTCCGCCTCGGTTCTATGCGGACAATACGGGAAAGCGAATAGAGCCTGCCATCGGTTGGGCTGCGTTCGGCCAAGGCATACAGCGTATTGCCATCAGCGCTGAACTTCGGATTGGAGAAGCCAGAACCTTCCGGAGTAAGTAACTCAGGTTCCCCGCCACTTACTTCCAGCCGGAAGAGCTTGGGTTCAACCTTGGCGTACATTGTTTCATCGGCGTTGGTTTCAGCCGCAAATACGATTGATTTGCCGTCGGGAGCCCAAACCGGTTGCAGATTCTGTTCGCCGGATAGTCCACCCAAAATACCGCTGAAGCCTTTCATCGCCGCTAGTTTTGTACCCGCCAGTAAGTCGGCGGCTTTCGCATTTTCCTTCGTTTCCTGGACGAATATGTGGGTTGTTGTATCATCCAGCCAAGCGTTCCAATGTCTGATGGGAAAGGTATCGTAGACGCGTGTGTTGTGCTTTCGGGCTTTGTGTTCGGTGGTTATTTTCTTATTGGCGTCGTCATCCTTGGCCCCGACAAATACTGTGCTTTCAAAGAGAATCGCTTGGCCATCGGGCCGCCACCGCGGGTTACGGGCGCCGGTAGACAAGTTTGTAACCCGGTAAGCCTCGCCGCCATTGAGCGGCAAGATATAAATTTGCGTCGCTTCATCGCCTTCGCGCTTGGCTGAGAAGGCAATCTTTGACCCATCCGGGCTGAACACAGCTCCTGACTCGGTTCCCTTTGTTGTGGTTAATCTCCACGCGGGCGCAGAAGCGTCGGTCGGGGCCATCCATAAATCGGAAGTAACCTTGGCTGGGTCATACTGCGGTTCTGTAACTGAGAAGACCACCAACTTTCCGTTGGGGCTGACAATTGGTTCGCCGACGCGCTTCATAGTCCAAATGTCTTCGTGAGTGATTACGCGGTTTTGGGCCACGGCTGCGGCCGCGGCGAGAATTAGGCAAAGGATCAGATGGGGCATGGATTTTAACCTCGATCGACGCGCGTGGGCGCTTTTGTTGGCATTGGAGCGATTTGGGGGCGAATGACTGCAACATCCAATTTCGCCATTTCCTGCGTTAGCTTTTCAAACATCGCATCCCCATCGAACAAGCCCACAACTGCTCCACCTGAGCCGGCAAAATTCGAGGAAGCGCCAACCAGCCGGGCTGCGTGAATCATTTCCCGGTTCCCTTGACTGATGTTGTACAGCGTTGCGCGCAGATCGTAATTGGCATTAATTAGTTGATGCAGTTTGCCTCTGTCGCCATTGAGCAGTGCGGTCCGGCCCCGTTCGGCATAACTGGCCCACTCCTGCATGGCGTCGACGATAGCGGGCTCGCCCAGGTTCCAACGTTCGCGGATGTTGTTGTGGAAAACTTCGGTTCCTTCACTCAGGCTTCGACGGTAGGCGACGTACACATCCTTCATGGATTTCAAATCGAGGCTTTGATATTCTCCAAATCCACGTTCGCTCATCAACTGCTTGTTGAAATCCATATAGACGATTCCTTCGTAAGCTTGAATAACGCGGTCTTGCAATCCCGCGCTTACTCCCAACTCCAAGGTTTCGGTCTCCAGCGCTAGCCTTGCTTGAATGGGAAGCGGTGGCGCTACTTCGTAATATAGGCAAAGGGCCCTTAAAGCGGCGGTTATGATGGCCGAGGAGCCACCCATTCCTAGTCTCAGTGGAACAGTGGATTCGTATTCTAAAGTGAAATTACGATCCGGTAGTTCAATTCCCTGTTCCTTGCAGTAGTCCATAAACCGCACGACCAAGGCTTGGATGATTCGAATGCCGCCATAGTAGCCGCGCCAGCGGGTGGTTTGGTAGAGATCGTCAAGGCTCTCGAAGATAGGAATGTCGGCCTTCGAGGGACGGATTTCAAGCCTGGCGCTAGGGTACAGAATCACCCGAGCGCGAAAATTCCTGACTAATAACGCGATAGTCTTGCCGTAATACCCGTCACTGGGATTACCTAAAAATCCAGCACGCGCATAGGCGTACGTTTCAATCATGTCGTTTGGTCCTTCCGTTCCAGCATACTAATTAGGATATGCGAATCGTAATCCAGCGGGTGAAGCAGGCGCTTGTCGAAGTGGACGGAGCCATCACAGGGCAGATAGGAGTGGGGCTACTGGTCTTCGTGGGAATTGGCAAGGACGATGAATGTAAGGATGCCGACCTGTTAGTGGACAAATTGGCTAAGCTACGCATCTTCAACGATGAAGCGGGAAAGATGAACCTGGACGTACAGCAAGTAGGTGGAGCGCTGTTGATTGTATCCCAATTTACTCTATATGGCAGCATAAGCAAAGGGCGCAGGCCCAGCTTTGACGAAGCGGCGGGGCCTGAGAAGGCGCAAGCTCTGTATGACTACTTTGTACAAACCGCGCGCTTACAAGGTCTGAAGGTCGAGACTGGAATGTTCCGCGCCTCAATGCAAGTGAAATTAATTAATGATGGTCCGGTTACAATACTATCCGATTCTAAAAGCTTGTTGAAAAACGGAGACTGACGGAACAGACAGCCTTTTTTCGCGAGTTACGTTTAAAAAAATTGATCGCTTGCGATTGCGAAAAAAGGCGTCAGTTTCGTCAGTCCCCATTTTTCGACAACCTTCTAAAAGTCTGTGATACACTGTCACCTATTGTAACTATCGTTCAGTTACTAAATCCTGGAAACATGAGGTGACTAATTAGGATATGAAGAGAGCAAGCGGCCTGGCCGCATATTATGTAGCCGCATTAAAAGGGCTGGAGCAGGAGAAAAGCCGCATAGACGACGAAATACGTCAAGTGCGTTCTTTGTTGGTTCGCCACACGGGCGCAACTGCCTCGGAAGCGCCGGTAAGCGTAAAAGAGAAGAAGCCGAGGAAGAAGCGTGAACTCAGTGCGGCTGCCCGGGCAAGAATTGCCGCGGCGCAGAAAAAGCGTTGGGCTGAATTCCGTAAGAAGTCCTAGTAAGAGGCAAAGCCGCACCGTTTCTTGTCCTTAAGTATTTCTTTTTCAAGAGAATACAAAGTTTTAGAGTTTCCTAATCCGAGGGGCGCCAGCTGAATTGCTCGATGATTTGATTCACCCCGCCGACGCCCTTGATTTTCCCTTTTTCAAAAAATACCGCCCTAGTGGCCAACGCTTGGGCAAAGCAGATGTCGTGCGTGGCAATAACTTTGGCTTGGGGCAAGGAACGCAGTATCTGAATAAGACCTCGTTGCCCGGGAGGATCGAGAAACGTGGTTGGTTCATCCAGCACCAGTATGTCCGGCTGCATCGCTAATACACCGGCTATGGCAACCCGTTTCTTTTCCCCTGCACTTAGATGATAGGGGGCCTTATGCTCTAACCCGTTGATACCCACGCTTCTTAAGGCATTCAGTGCGGCTAGTTCCGCATCCGTCTCACTTAGTCCTTGATGTAATGGGCCAAAGGCAACATCCTCTAACACGTTCGGCATGAATAACTGTTCATCCGAATCCTGGAATACCATTCCCACAAGGCTTCGGATCTGGGTCATGTTTGTTGCCGACACCTCTAACCCGCAGATACTAATCGCCCCCGAGCCTTGTAACAATCCATTGAGGTGCAGAAGAAAAGTTGTTTTACCTGAGCCGTTGGCTCCAAACAAGACGACTGTTTCGGCGGGCATAAGTTGGAAGTCAATCCCAGATAGGGCCTGGGTTCCATCTTCGTAGTTATATGTCAGGCCGTGAATGTCAATTAAAGGCTGCAAGCCGGACCCCCAGGATGGTCAATACCGAACAGGTCGCGGTAAAGGCGTCGAGCTTTCGGATAGGCGGAGCGTGCAGTACGGGAAAACCGCCTTTTGGACCGCGAGCCAAGGTTGCCCGGTGAATTCCTTCCGCTCTGTTATAAGAGCAAGCAAATAGCACGCCCAGCGCGCCGCCAAGCCGCTGCAACAGACTTTGCTTGGTGATTATTTTGCCTGCATCGCGCGAAGCAGCCGCCCAGCGCATGCGCTGTCCCTGATCGGCGATAACAAATAAATAGCGATGGATGAACTGGGCAATTTCGAGCATTGCCGAAGGAATGCCAAACGATTCCAGTGCGCGCAGCAACGAGGGTAAAGGAGTGGTGGCGACCAATAGAAGGGTACCCAAGACGCAGAGTTGTCCGCGCAGTAAGACACTGGCGGCTATGCGTCCGTCGCCGTTTTCCACATAAGAAAGCAAGGCGAAGGAGACGCTGAAAGGCAAAGTGACCGCGGCGCGAAGCATTAAACCAAACAGGGGCAAGCCGCTAACGACCAAGGCGATGAATACAATTCCGGCGAAGGCGGCAAGAGTGCCGAGTTGACTGGATGGGGTAGTGGACACGCCGATCAGATAGGCGAGAAGGATGATCACCTTGACCTTGGGATTGAGCTGATGCAATGGACCGGCGCCGCGCGCCCAGCGGTCCATTGCGGTGTGTCGCAATCCTAGAGCGCTCCCTGGCGCCGCGGTCTTACCGAACGAGACAATAGTAAGCAAGCCGCATAGACTAAGCCGATTCCGATTAGTCCGGCCACAGCCTTGCGAAGGTATAAGTTGGTAATGTCCGGCAACTCATAGCCGGCCAGTGGCGACTGCACTAAATGCGTCTGTCGGCCAGGAATGCCCATCGTTTCGATGGCTTTTTGAAGCATGTCCGGCAAGGGTGAGGCAAACGAGATACCAACCAGCGCGAGCGCGATACTCAAGCCCAGAAATAGGCGCTTGGTGACGCGCAGGTTGTGTTTATTGGTTTCGACCAACGATGGATTTAAGCGCTCTATGGCTTCGAAGACCGTGACCGTAATTGCCCCTTCGAGCAATCCCGTGATGAGGAACACCACGGCTGACCCTCCGAAAACAGCGGGGGTGACGGGACTACCTGATATTTTCAACATCAGTAAAGCCAATGAGGCGCCGGTCATAACCGAAAGGACGCCCCCGCCAAAGACAGAGATGGAGCGAAGGCGGCCGTGGCCGACGAGGTAATAAGGAAGATAGCCCGCGGCAACGCCGCAAAACGCCATATTGAAAGTGTTGGCGCCCCAAGCCAGCAGACCCCCGTCTTGAAATACCAATGCCTGAATCCCAAGGATTACCGCCAACACCAGAGCGGCAGCAGCCGGTCCAAGAGTTACGGCAAGCAAGGTACTGCCCAACAAATGCCCGGTTGTGCCGAATCCTATTGGAAAATTGATCATTTGCGCGGCGAATACAAAGGCTCCCATCACACCCAAAAGCGGGATCCTTGAATCGTGGTCCGCACGCTTCATTTTGGTAGAAAGGTAACCGGCGGCAGGGACACTGATTAAGTCAAACGTCGCCCAGACTTCGGGTTTAAGATAGCCATCCAGGATATGCATACGAACTTAATTAAAGTAGCACGATTTGGTTGGATTCCGTTGGCGCTACAATGGGACTCGGCCCATCGACCACTGCGTCAAATAAGGAACAATTACGAATGAGTGAACTGAACCGGATTGGTGTCGCCATTGATTCTGACTTGCTTGCCAAGTTCGACGCTCTAATTCAAGATCGAGGCTACACGAACCGCTCGGAAGCGTTTCGTGATCTAATTCGTGATGAGCTTGTGCAAAAGATTTGGGAGAAGCCTGACCAACAAGTAGTGGGTACAGTTACATTGGTTTACGACCATCACGTTAGAATGTTGAGTGAAAAACTAACAGGAATTCAACATGATTTCCACCACAACATACTCTCCACGCTTCATGTTCACTTGGATCACGATAACTGCCTTGAGGTACTTATCGTAAAAGGAAAAGCAGCGGATGTTCAGAAAGTTGCCGATGCATTGATCTCGACGAAAGGGGTTAAACACGGAAGGTTGACACTTACGACCACGGGCGCTGATTTGTAGCTTTCGAGGACCAACACTAGCCGCGGCTAACTAGTCACAGCTTGCGGATGACGTTTCACATTGCGCCCCGGTCATCGACTACGGTAAGCTTCCGGCATGAAGCTCGCCATGCTTACAACCGCGTTTTGCTGCGCCGCCGCCGCTGAACCGTTCACCATTCAATCCAATGTCGTCTACGGAATGTACTCCGGGGCGGCGCTGCTGCTGGACATCTACAAACCAGCCAACCCGAAAGGCTTCGGTGTGGTCCACATCTCCGGCAGCGGGTGGACCGCCCCACTAGCCTATAGCGCCGAAGAACTTAAGACCAACGGCCAGTCACAACTTTATGCAAAGGCCTTGGCGACGAATGGGTATACCGTGTTTGTCATCAATCATCGCGCCTTGCCGCGTTTTCGCTACCCCGCCCCGGTGGAAGACGCGCAGCGCGCCGTCCGCTTTGTTCGGCACAACGCGGTGCGATTCGGCATTCGCGCGGATCGTATCGGCGCTTCCGGCGGTTCTTCCGGCGGGCACTTAGTAAGTATGCTCGGCACTCTGGACGGCAGAGGAAACTCGAATGATCCGGACCCTGTGGAACGCCAAAGCGCTAAAGTACAGTGCGTGGTGGCGCGGGCTGCTCCGACCAACTTTTTCAAGGGGCTCAATGGAACATTCCTGATCGGGATGGCGAAGCCGTTGCCCGAGGTCTCGCGGGAGGCGGCTGAATATAAGACCTACCACGAAGCTTCCCCGATCTCGCACGTAACTCTCGACGACGCGCCGTTCCTACTGATGCATGGCGACAAAGACGAGCAAGTGGACTTCACCCAATCGGTCGACTTCGAGGCGAAACTCAAGGAAGCCGGTGTCCCCGTGAAGTTGCTTCGAATTCCTGGCGGCGCCCATGGAGCCACATTCCCCGGCGCGGTGAATCCGCCAGACTATCTTGGCGAAATGGTTCGCTGGTTCGACCAGAATTTGGTTCGGAAGTAAGCCAACTCACACCCAGTAGCGGTCCACATTGGCTTCGAACCGCATGACGCGAGCAATTCGCCCATTTCCGATGCCAGGTTCGGTTGATACCCTACCGCCGAAGGCATGCGGCCCAATAGCGCCGATACTTCCGAGCCCGCTTGCGTAAAGCGGAAAATGTTGTCGATGAACAGCAGCACGTCCTGCCCTTCCT
>JANXXI010000149.1 GCA_025350695.1 Acidobacteriota bacterium | reverse complement strand
GGGAAGGGCCCGGACCGGTGAGTAATTCCGTCCGTCAAGGCGAGGCAGGGGTGAGATGACAAAGACGCCCAGCAATCTGCAAGAACTGAGACGGCGGATCTATCGAAAGGCGAAGTCTGAAACGACGCATCGTTTCTGGGGTCTCTTCGTGCACATCACGAAGAGCGAGACCCTCGAGGAGGCCTATCGCATTGCGAAGGGAAACGGCGGTGCCCCCGGCATCGACGGCCAGAGTTTCCGGGACATTGAGTCCGCGGGACGGTCGGCGTTTCTTGCGGCGGTGCGGGAAGACCTTGTCACAGGCAGGTACAAACCTATGCCGAACCGCCCGGTGGAGATCCCCAAGGGCAACGGCAAAGTTCGAACACTTCAAATTCCTTGTATCCGCGATCGCGTGGTGCAAGGCGCATTGAAGTTGATCCTCGAAGCAGTCTTCGAGGCGGACTTTTGCCCGAACTCCTACGGGTTTCGACCGAAGCGGTCCCCACATCAAGCTCTGGCGCAAGTCAGGCGCAGTGTGATGCGGCGGATGTCCACAGTCATTGATGTTGATCTGTCGCGCTACTTTGACACGATCCGGCATTCGGTGCTGTTGGATAAGATCGCGAAACGGATACAGGACCCACAGGTCATGCACCTCGTGAAGCAGATCATCAAGGTTGGCGGAAAGCTCGGGGTCCCGCAAGGGGGCCCGTTCAGTCCGCTGGCGGCGAACATCTATCTGAACGAGGTCGACTGGTTCTTCGACGCGATTCGCCGCAAAACGGCGGAAGGGGAATTCGAGGCGGTCAACTATCATCGGTTCGCCGATGATATTGTCATCACCGTCAGCGGGCACCATACCAAACGGGGCTGGGCGGAACGCGCCCTGCAACGGCTCCGGGAACAGATCGCACCTTTGGGTGTCGCGTTGAACCTGGAGAAAACAAAGATGGTGAATACGCTGAACGGGGAAGCCTTTGGGTTCCTGGGTTTTGACCTGCGCCGTGTACGCAAGCAAAGCAGAGACGGACATTTCATCCTGATGACTCCGAAGAAGAAAGCCCGCAAGGCCGTCAAGGCGAAGGTTCGCGACATCATCGCACGCGGGGGAGCAACTCCGGCGGCGGACTTGGTGAAGCGGATCAACGCCACGCTGGCTGGGTGGGTTACTTACTTCAGGGTCGGTAACTCGAGTCGTGCCTTTAGCGAGGTTCGCGACTACGTGGAGATGAAGGTACGCACTCTGTTGACGCGGCGGAAACGGCGGCGAAAGCGAAGTGTGGGCTGGCGGCGATGGAGTAACGAATACCTCTACGACGTCTTGGGGCTGTATTGGGACTGGAAAATCCAGCCGCTCCCCGGCGTTGGTAAAAGGACGTGAAAGTGGCCGCCGGTCAACAGGATTCATAACCCTTTGGACGAAACTCACTGGGTGAGCTGCTTGAGGGAAAACTTCACGAGCAGTTCTTATGGGGAGGGGCTGGAAACGGGCCGCACATCCGTGTACCGCGCCAGTCCTTTACCCGACAATTATTCTTCAAGTGGATCAAACAGCACCTGCGGATCAAGGCTTTCTATGGCCACAGTGAGAACGCCGTGAAGACTCAGATCTGGATTGCGGTGGCAACATATGTTCTGATCGCCATCCTCAGGAAGCGCCTTGGCCTTGAGGCCTCGCTCCACGAAATCCTACAGGTTCTTAGCCTCAACCTTTTCGAGAAAACCCCCATTTCACAGGCCTGCCGTGCGATGATCCCCCAAGGAAAATCAATGCCAATTTATAAGCAGATGAATCTGTTGGACTTATAGCCGGACGCTAGTGACCCGCTATAAGTGTTTGTATCCGGATTGGCGTGGATATCTTATGGCCGGCTTCTCCCTAGTGCTTACTTGCAATACTACATATCTGTATTAAAATGTTTGGGAGATGCCCCGACATGCAGCGCCCTTAAAATGCTCGGACGAGGTCCGTGCTGAGTTGATAACGATGAGCCGGAGTCGTGCACAAGAGGCGCGCATGGTGGAGCGTGCCCGGATCATTCTGGCTTGCCTGGAAGGAAAAGAAATTCAGCAAGTAGCGAAGGATTTGGATTCCTCCATCCCCACGGTGAGCAAGTGGCGAAAGCGTTTCGGTCAGCAAGGCCTGTCCGGCCTGCGCGATGAACCAAGGTCTGGAAAACCGCCGACCTACAATGTCGCATTTCGGGATCGTGTCCTCGCGCTGCTGGAACAACCTCCGCCGGCTGGGTTGTCGCATTGGGACGGGCCGACAGTGGCGACGACATTGAAGGCCAGTGTGCATGCGGTTTGGCGCGTCCTGCGCAAGGAGGGAATTTATCTCCAACGCTTGCGAACTTGGTGCGTGAGCACCGATCCAGAGTTCGCTCCCAAAGCAGCCGAGGTAGTGGGTCTATATTTGAATCCGCCGCTAAACGCATTGGTGTTGAGCGTGGACGAAAAGCCCAGCATTCAAGCGATCCAAAGGCCTTCCGGCTACGTGGAAACCAACACCGGCGCGGTGGTTCGCGCGATGAAAAGCACTTACAAGCGTAACGGCACCTTGAATCTCTTTGCCGCACTGGAGATCGCCAGTGGGCATATCCATGCCCAAATGACGGAGCAGAAAAAACGCCAGGACTTCAGGCAGTTTTTGGATGCAGTAATCGCCGAATTGCCGACAGACAAGGAGATTCACGTGATTCTGGACAACTACTGCACTCACAAGCGGAACGAAGATTGGCTAGCTAAATACGAAGGCAGGGTGCAATTTCACTTCACGCCGACTTCGGCCAGCTGGCTCAATCAAGTGGAAATCTGGTTCGGCCTGCTGACCAGGAAGTCCCTGCGGGGTGCAAGTTTCGCCAATAAAGATCAACTCCGCACTGCTATTCAGGCTTTCGTCACCCGGACCAACGATCACCCGAAACCCTTCCACTGGCGAAAGCGCGAGGTGAAAGGCAGCCAACTTCGCAATACAATTGTCAACTTATGCAATTAGACACTAGCAAATACCTGAACAACGGGATCAAACAGGATCATCGACGGGTGAAGCAAGAGCTTCGTCCGATGCTCGGACTGAAGAGCTTTCGAACTGCGGCGGTTGTGAGCAGCCGAATCGAACTTGCCGAGAAGATCAAGAAGGGGCAGTTCAAGATCGGCAAGTTGGGAGGGCGTAAGGCGACGATGCCCGCAATCTGGTGAGCTGCGCTCGCCGCCTAATCGGAACGGCTCGCAATCTAACAGGCGCGATTGGACAACAGTGCGCCAACTGTCAATTTGCAGAGCCCATTAAACTAACTTTGTAGACCTTGGTACTTCCGGCTCCTGCGAGAAGGCGAAGAGAATGCCCGTCATGGGAGAGGCGTGCGGGCCACCAGTCGAAACTTTCACCGCTCCCCGAGACTAGAAGGAACTCCCGGTGCTTAGATGCAAAACCACCATAGTCTTCAACCTGAAGCGGAAAATACCGACGCAGGACAAGGAGGGCGAGATCGACCGAGTCGCTGCCGGAGAACGTGATGGCCGCACGGGGATCCGTAACCGCCCAAAGTCTGCTACGTGAGTCGGCCGGCGTGTAGTAAGCCATCGGCAAATACTGAATGCCGGATGAGATGACAATTGGAAGGTCGGTCTCGCCATACTGGGCCATGATCGCATTCAACTCACTGGCCGCGGCCGCTCTCGGTTCACGTAGGGAACCCTTCAGAACTCTCTTTACGTCACCGGCGGAGGAT
>JANXXI010000071.1 GCA_025350695.1 Acidobacteriota bacterium | reverse complement strand
GCTTGATGGATTGTCACCTCGAGCAGCTCGAGTTTGAGCTTACAACAAGGAGACTCAAGCGAGTCGAGGCGTGCGAATCCTCGATTGGATAGCTTTTGTACGATAACATCAACAATATGTTGAGAGATTTTGTTATACGGTTCGCTCCGAAATCCGAATTTCCAACGCCGATCTGACTCGACATAGGAAATAACATATTTGCCTCCGGTCAGAGTAGGTGATGCAGTTCCTCCGGATTTAGACGAGTCTGAGGACTGCGCGGAGCCTGCTGATGAGAATGTGCTAACCAGACAGAGAAGCGACAAACTCACGGTTGTTATGGTTTTGGTGACGGCCCTATCGAGTTTCATTTGTATTAGAGTCCTTTCTTTTCCAGAAGGTGTATTGGCATATTGGGCATGCCCAGGCATGGCTATTTTCGAGACACCAGATTATCACGACGCAAGCAATCCATGCAATGAAAACCTCTGACATGAAAACCTCTTACGGCTGAAAAAGTAGTGCCGTTACCCCTCTATCCATTTTGAAGCTAGCGGAACAGCAGTTTGGCTTGCTGAATCTAGCAAGCCCAAGCAGCGGATGGCTCTTCTTTATTAATCCCTTCTGTAAGGATTTTTGGTCGACACTGCGCTATGTTGGGGCGGCAGGTGGAGTTGCGTTTTTCGCGCCGTGGCGAGCGGCATTTCGCGATCATGTCGAGTACCCTCTTTTTCGGGCCTTTTGTAGTCCAGTAATGAAGTTTTCCATCTTGTCGCCAAAAAAGGTCCGAAATACGGGTTGACCATTTGCACTGCAACTCAGCGCCCCCGCACATTCCCTAAGAGATTTTGGGCCAAATGGGAACCTCATTGTGCGCTGGCTCATTAACGACAGAGATCGAAAAGTGGTGGAACGGGCATCTGGCGACATCGATCATTCGGCTGCGGAATTCTTGCCGACACTGGCTCCTGGCCAAGCCGTAATCATAGGAGTGGATTTTTCCCATTCCGTTGACCGTGCAAATGTCAGCACCGAACGCCGTTCCCGATTCTAAAGGACCAAACTATCAAGAGCGCTGGTGCAAAGCAGAGCAGCCCAAAACTAAGGCTGCCGGAGCCGCCATTTCACTGACCGATCAAGAAGATAATTCGTAAAGCCTACCAGCGAAGAATGAACGGATCGGAATCGATCATCAAAGCGCGATGGTTACAAAAATGGTTACATCACCCTCGTAAACACTTAAGGCCTCCCGTCGCCAGGAGGCCTTAAGTGTTTACGAATCAATATGGTGCGGAGAGGGGGACTTGAACCCCCACGATGTTACTCGCTAGCACCTCAACCCGAATTTTCTGTTTTTTGACTTAGATGCCTCGCACACACTAGGCGTTTCCACTACAATGAAACATGACAAAAGGAAACGGGGCGGGCACGATTTATAAACGCGGCAACATTTGGTGGGTGCAAGTTTACGTGGACGGCAAGCCGATCATTCAATCAAGCAAATCAACCAAGCGATCCGATGCTTCGAACCTTCGAAATCGGCTGCTGGCAAAGAAGGAAAGAGGCGCAGCATCTCAGGGTGCTTCCAATACAGTCTTGATTGGAGAACTGTTGGACGACATTCTTAAAAGCGACATTAAGCCAACTACCCGTTACATTTGGGAAAAAGTCATTGCAAAGAGTATTCGCCCATTCTTCGGCAAACTGAAAGCTCAGAGGCTTTCGACCGACAATATGGAACGCTATCGCGAAGCCCGAAAGGGCGAGGGTGTTTCCGATGCGACCGCGAACCGTGAGCTATCAATTCTGCGGACGGCATTTCACAACGCCCGCAAACGGACTCCGCCGAAGGTTATCTCCGTACCCTATTTTCCGATGGTGCAGGAAACAACGATCCGCAAGGGATTCCTCACTGATCAACAATATGCAGTCTTGCGCGATTCATTGCCAAGCGAATTGAAGGCGCTATTCATCACGGCCTATCTGACGGGCATCCGAAAGGGCGAACTCCTGGCCATACAATGGCCTCAAATAGATTTTGACGCGAAACTGATCACGCTTGAACGAGGCGAGACAAAGAATCAGGAAGCGCGAAGCGTTCCCATCGTAGCAGGGGACATGCTCGATTCTCTGCTAGCCGCGCGAAAGGAGCAGCAAGACCAATGGCCCCGATCTCCGTGGTTGTTCAGCAGGGCAGGTGAAGCAATCAAGGATTTCCGAAGCGCATGGGATCGAGCATGCAAAACGGCAGGTCTTCCTGAGCTGAACTTCCACGACCTCCGCCGAACCGCTGTCAGAAACATGCGCCGGGCCGGAATTCCGCAGGTTGTGCGAATGAAAATTTCCGGCCACAAAACAGATAGTATGGAACGCCGGTACAATATCGTTGATGCCGAGGATTTAGCCTCCGCCAGAGAACTACTGGAACGGCGACCAACTGTAGTGGAATTGTAGTGGTTTTGCTGCGTCTGTGCGTTCCTTGCATTTCTTCATAAAAGATAATATATTGTCCATACAAGCTATTTTATATCTTAACGGACAACCACTTGACCATATCAATCAAGACCCCTCAGGAAGTACAGCTTGAACTAGCGACCCGCTTCAAAGCGCGCCGCCTGGGCCGCAACCTGACGCAACAGGGTCTGGCGGATCGCTCCGGCATGAGTTGGAGTTCGCTCAAGCGCTTTGAGAGCACGGGACTCATTGCGCTCGACTCCCTGCTCAGGCTCGCCCTCGTTCTCGACTGTTTGGGTGATTTTGATCAGATCTGTAACGGAACCTCAGACCAACAGCCCAAATCGCTAGACGAACTCCTGAAAGAGCCCAAGACCCGTAGAAAGGGTCGGATCAAGTGACCTACACACCAACAGATCTGCTCACCGTCTACTTAGATACCGCAGACCGGCTTAAGGTTGGCCGATTAGCCGCGCGCAATCGCCAAATCCTGTTCGAGTACGATCCTTCCTTTATCTCGACCGGCATCGAAATATCACCCTTCAAGTTGCCGCTCAAACCAGGCGCTTCCATCTGCCCTGACATGGTT
>JANXXI010000070.1 GCA_025350695.1 Acidobacteriota bacterium | reverse complement strand
CCTCCGCCGGGAGGGCCACCGGATTCGCCTCCACCGGGAATTCCTCCGGGGGGACCGAAACCGCCACCGAATTCTCCTCCAGGCGGGCCGCCGCCGGAAAGCGTACCGGAGACAGCAACTTACATTCTTGCGGGTTTGGGGTTGTTGGTAATCGCAGTGGCTCGCAATCGATCTAATACCTAGAGTTTTGTGGGCGGGGGACTAGGAAAGATCGTGCTTCTTCATCCGGTAGCGAAGCGTATCGCGGCTGATCTTGAGCAGCCGCGCCGCTTGACTTTGATTTCCGGACGCTTTGTCCAGCGCCTGCATCAGCAGTAGTCGTTCGTGCTCTTCGAGGGGCATCATTTCTCCTGAAGGCGCGATGCTCGGTGGGCCAGCGGTATGCGGTCCCGCGCCGGTATGTAGTGCAGAGGTTAGATAGGTGGGCAAGTCGCCCACATCTATGAGGTCTCCCATCACCATCATGGCGGAGTATCCGATAACATTTTCCAGCTCTCTCACGTTGCCGGGCCACGTGTGCCGCATTAGAATTAACTCCGCCCGGCGTGTAAGCGCGCGCACATTCTTATTGTAAAGAGTAGCGAACTTACGCAGAAAGTGACGGGCCAAGAGGGGAAGGTCTCCTTCGCGATCGGCCAAGGATGGGGTTACAATTTCCACCATGCAAAGCCGGTAATAGAGATCTTCGCGGAAGGTTTTGTCTTCAATGGCTTTGCGCAGGTCGTGGTTGCTGGCGGCGATAATGCGCACGTCCACTTTTCGCGGGGTCAAAGACCCTAATCTTTGCACCTCTTGATTTTGAATGGCGCGCAGGAGTTTGGCTTGGGTGGACATGGGCATGTCGCCAATCTCATCGAGAAAAAGAGTGCCTTTATGCGCGTGCTCAAACAACCCAATCTTATCGTTGGCCGCGCCGGTGAATGCACCCTTAACGTGACCAAATAATTCGCTTTCAAAGAGTGTCTCGACAACCGCCGAGCAGTTTAGCACAACCAAATTGCCGTGGGAGACGGGGCTTAAACGGTGCAGCGCGCTGGCAACTAAATCTTTACCGGAGCCGGTAGGGCCGGCAATCAAAGCGGTACGGTAATGGGGCGCAACACGGCGAATCCGGGAAAAAAGGTCCCACATTTGTGGACTATTGCCGATGATGCCTTCGAATTCAGACACCTCTAGGAGTTGCGACTCCAGCTTTTGGGCGTTCAACCGCCGCTTGGCTTCGTTAATCAATTCCTCCACACGCTGCCGCACGGTAGCAATGGGAACGGGTTTATTCCAATAATCGGAAGCGCCTTTCTTGATCGCATCAACGGCTGATTCGGTGGAATAGTGCGCGGTCATTAGAATCACTTCGATGCTTGGGTCAAACTCGACAATTCTTTCGAGGACATCCATACCTGAGAGTTTAGGCATGACCAGATCGGTAAGAACGATCTGCGGGTGATGGGTGAAAACGAGATCGACGCCTTCTTCGGGATCCTGCGCGGTGTAGATTTCCAGTTCGTCCCGTTTGAGAGCTTCGGTAAGAAGTTCAAGATTTCCGGGATTATCATCAATCAATACGATTCTAATCAAAGACGAATTCTCCGTATTCATGGATCAGGCTCCAGCGGTAAAGCGGTTGTCTCCTGCCTTGCCTTCCAAAAGACGAGCCACCTCCTTTCGGAAATGCGCTAACTGTAAAGGTTTGGTCATATAAAAATTAAATCCGGCGCGATAGGCTTTTTGTTCATCTTCGATCATGGCATAAGCTGTTACGGCTATGGCGGGAATTTCCTCGGGCGATGCAAACTCACGAATCGCGGCAATCGCTTGGTATCCGTCCAGTTCCGGCATTTGCAAATCCATCAGAATTAGGGCGGGCGTACGATTGCGGGCGTGGGCAACCGCCTCGGCGCCGGTGCCGGCTTCGAATACGACGTACCCGCAATGCTCAAGAACAGCGCGGAGCAGCTCGCGGTTCGGAGGGCTGTCGTCCACCACTAGGATTTCTATCATTCGTTTCTCATGGAATCGCGCGGCGGAGTTCCTCAAGCAGTTGGCTTTTCCACGGTTCTCCTTTTATGAGGATCGCGCGGGAAGTCTGATGAAGCAACTTCACATCGCCGTCGGAGAGCTCCTTGCCGGTCAACACGACCGCCGGGATAGATGCGGTATCGGGCGACTCGCGCAGGGCGAACAGGAAATCGAATCCGTCCATTTCGGGCATCATCAGATCGAGAACCACGACGTCGGGCTTGTTCTCGCTGATCCGTTCGAAGGCCTCCTTGCCGTTCGATGCGGCGACAACCCGGTATCCAACCGCCGTCAAAATATCCCGCAGCAATTGCCTGGCCTGATCCTCATCGTCGATCACCATCACAAGAGGGCTTACGATCTTGGAGCTGACGGCTGTTTTCAAAGCGTCGAGCAATATTTTTTTGCTGACGGGCTTGGTGAGATAAGCCGCCGCGCCAAGAGATGTTGCGGCGTCGTCCATGTCAAGCACGCTCGCAACAATCACGGGAATCGAGGCAGTGTCTTCATGGGCCTTCACTTCCCGAAGCACGCGCCAGCCTTCGGTGCTTGGAAGCAGCAGATCAAGCACTACCGCATCGGGGCGCAGTTCGCGCGCCATTTGAATTGTTTTGGGAAGAGAACTAGCGCGCACGACATCGTATCCGGCAGGCTCAAGGTAATTGGCCATTAAATCCGAGGCGTGGCTGGAATCCTCGGCCAATAGGACTAGCGGCCGGGCTCGATGCTTGGCTTCGAGAGAAATTGTTTTCGGAACCTGAGCCAAACGAACCGAGAAGATGAACCGGCTTCCCTGCCCGGGCGCGCTGTCCAACCAAATTTTGCCACCCATTTTTTCGACTAATTGCCGGGTGATAGCCAAGCCCAAACCAGTGCCTTCGCGGACGCCTTTGGTAGTTGAGCCAACCTGGTAAAACTTGTCGAAAATCGCGTCGTGATCCGCCGCGGAAATCCCTATGCCAGAGTCTGAAACAGTCACATTGAGCTTCGACCCGCTAGGTTTGGTGATCACTCGAATGCTTCCATTCTCCGGAGTGAATTTCACAGCATTGCTCAGGAGATTGTAGAGAATTTGTTTGAAGCGGAGTTTGTCGGATTCCACCAGGGAACTGGGATGAAATTCCGTTTCGATCTCGATGGACTTACCTCTGGCTTGCGCCCGGATGCTGGAAAGTACTTCTTCCACCAGTTGATCGGGGGCAAACTGTTCCAGCCGTAGTTCCAGCCGCCCGGCTTCGATCTTGCTGATATCGAGCAGGTCGTTGATGATTTCCAACAGGTGCTGGGAATCGCGGCGAATGTTACCGACAAACCGCTTCTGTTTGGGATTTAGCGGGCCGTCGAGTTCTTCCCCGAGCAGGTCGGCAAAGCCGATGATGGTATGCAGAGGGGAGCGCAGTTCGTGGCTCATGCTGGCCAGAAACTCGCTCTTTAGTCCGTTGGCGCGTTCCACTTCCTTATTACGCTGCTCCAGTTGTTTGTTTTTTCCCTCTAATTCCTTGGTGAACTGATCGCGCATGCTGCGCAGAAATTCGGTAGCGCGTTTTCTTTCCGTCACATCACGGACGATGGCGGTGACGTGATGGCCGGACGAAGATGGGACGGGGCTCAAACTCACTTCCACCGGGAATTCCGAACCATCCTTGCGGCGGCCGGTCAGTTCCATTCCAATGCCCATGGGGCGCGTGCCAGGATTGCGATTATACTCAGCGCGGTGAGCGGCGTGCCCAGATCTTGCGGAATCTGGTATCAACGCCTCCACGCTCAGATTCATGAATTCCTCCCGTGTGTACCCGAAAATGGTCTCAGCGGCGGCGTTGACGAGAACGAATCGTCCTTTGGAATCCACCTCGAAAATGGCATCCGGCGCGGATTCAAGGAGAACACGAAACCTACTTTGCGTTTCGGCGGCGGAAATTGCCGCATCGGAGGATGCCTCGGCCTTCTTGCTGCGAGTGACATCCACGCAGTTCATCAGGGC